>JAAENB010000071.1 GCA_024224995.1 bacterium
CCCCTGCCGTGGGTTGCCATAAAATTTATTATTTCCGGTGTACAGGCTTCTGCCGCAATCACCAGGTCTCCTTCATTCTCTCTATCCTCGCTGTCCACAAGGATAATCATTTTACCGTTCCTAATTTCATCAATAATTTCATGAATTGGACTCGATTTCATATATATACTCCTATAAGGCTCTTAAAATACCATTTTTTGTACATTAGTAATTTTCTCTTAATATAGTCAAGGTATTTTATGGGTCAGTATAACTCGCTTAATATTTCGTAAATTTCACCTTTATCCGTAGAAATAACCAATTTTCCCCGTATTTTTGAGGCATTGCGGAAATCATGGATATATTTTACCATATGTTTTCTCATGAGGATAATGCCCCGGTCACCATAAAATTCTATCATCAGTTCCAGGTGTTCCATTATATGCTCTACCTGTTCCTGTATTGTTGGTTCTTTTCCGCTAAAGACCCAGGGTTTGCCAATAGCTCCTCTTCCTATCATTACTACAGGGCAGCCGGTAAACCTGAGCCGGTCCATTGCTTCCTCATATGAACAAATATCCCCGTTTCCTACAACCGGAACCGCTGCCAGTTCATTTATTTCTTTAATGGCGTTCCAATCGGCTTTTCCCTTATATCGCTGCGCCCTGGTCCTTCCATGTACCGCAATAAGGGATACTCCTGCCGCTTCCAGGGCTTTTACATTGTCGCGATAATTCAGCGTAGTATCATCCCATCCCAGCCGGATCTTGGCAGTTACCGGGACCTTTACCCTGTGGACTACGTTTTTGGCGATATTCTCTACTTTTAACGGGTCCAGCAGCAGCGCGGATCCCGATCCCATGCCCGATTTACAGACTTTGGTTGCCGGGCAGCCCATATTCAGATCTATAAAATCGGGTTTCAGCTCCTCAATCATCACTGCCGCATCTGCCATTACTTCAGCTGAATTACCAAAAAGCTGTATCCCAAAGGGCCGTTCTTCCTCATGAAACCTCAAAAGCTCCATGGTTTTCTTGTTTTTCCGGACTACTCCCTCGGAACTGATGAGCTCTGTTACCACAAAACCGGCTCCATGCCTTCGGGCAATCCTCCGGAAGGGAGAATCCGTATACCCCGCAATGGGCGCCAATACCAGTGTGCTCTCTATATGTATTGATCCAATTGTTATCATAATAAGGACATTATTTTATTGAGAATATATCTTGTAAAGAAATTATAAACCCCCGAGTTAGGGCAGTTTATATTTTTAGTATATTAAAACAATATCAGGGAATTAGTCCCGTGCGCACCGAATAAATTAAACTGCTCCCTGGGAACGCCCCCCATCACCCCCCTCTACCGCAGAGTTCCCTTAATGAAATCCGCTCCTGTTTATAAAAAGGATCATCTATTAACGCTATAAAGCTAATATTAATAGACGCCAGGGCCTTATTCAGGGCATCAAGATTAAGGATATACCCGGAATCTATGGTGTCCAGGCCGGTGAAATTTTTCGGACAAAAATCGACGCTTTCTTCTATATACAGGGGATACCCGTGAGTACGGCATATTACGGGCCTGCTGTTATAAATAAGACACTGATCCTCGTAAAGAAAGATACACCGGTCCTCTCCGGCATTTTTCCCGATCCTTTCCCCGGACTCTTTGGGAAGCTCCTTTACTGCTCCGGCGATCCCGTAGGCTTCGATTCCGTTTACGGAACCCAGGATACAACACTCGCTGCAGCCCGGCTTGCAGGTGAGATATTCTCCGTATTGTTTATATAAGCGCTCCGCGTAGCTTTCTATATTCCCAAGAAGCCTGTCATAGAGCTCTAAAACCTCTTCCATTCCCCTCAGGATACTATTATTTTTTTGTTCCATTGGGATTTTCAAGCAATTCTTTTAATTTTGTCATTATATCTAAAATATTGTAGGGTTTGGCAATATAGGCGTCAAATCCTTGCTGAAGCAAATTTTCTTCGTCATTTTTCTCACTTAACGCGGTCATTGCCACGATAACCACAGGCTGCGTATAGAGCTCTTTGATCTTCTGCATTGCTTCAATTCCACTGATTCCCGGCAGCTGCACATCCATAAAGATCAGGGTAAACACTTTTCCCAGTGCCCACTGAATCGCCCCTTCCCCATCCTCAGCGCATTCGATCTCAAAGCCGTAGAGCTCCAATGCGGCTGTTAATAATGCCCTGTTAATTTCATTGTCCTCAACAATAAGTATATCAACATCATCAGGATTAACATTTATCTTAACCGGCTGATTACTACTATCATTCATCCTGCCTTCCTCCTTTCCAGGTACTCTATTTTTTACTCTATTATACAAACAGTTCTGTCAACTTTATTTCTTGTTGGAACAGGATTTATACCATTCCCCCATGTTTGGGTATGGTTACGGTAAACCGGGTAAATACCCCTTCTTCACTTTCCAGTTCAATCTTTCCCCCGTGGCAGCTTTCTACGATCCACCGGGTGAGATGAAGTCCCAGCCCCATCCCTTTTTTTTGTTTTCCTTTTCCATCCTTTGATGTATAAAACATACTAAAGATATTTTCGCCTATTTTTTCGGGAATCCCGGGCCCATTGTCTTCAACAGTGATTATAAAAGCATTACCGGCACCATGAGCTGTTACAATAATTTTTCTCTCTCTTTTATCAAACAAATCCATGGCCTCGGATTTGAGCGCCTGAATGGAATTATTAATAAGATTTTCCAGGACGATTTCCAGTTGTTCCGTGTTTATTTTTATTTCGATATTACTTTCAAAATCAAATTCTTTCTCTAACGTTATTTTTTCATGTGCCAGGGTATCTTCAAAACTATCCAGAAGATTATTAAGAATGATCTTGATTTTATTATAAACTTTTTCCGCTCTTTTTCCAAAATTTCTCTTTATTTTATCCTTCATTATCTCGATTTTATCCAGACCCTGCTCACACTTAGCCAGGGTATCTTTTGCGAAGTCTATAAATTCTCTATCCCGGACTGTTCCTTCCTGTTCAATTTCTTCCATTATGGTCTTCCCGATCATTATCATTTGACCAAAAGGCCAGAGCTCATTATGGAATTTATGACCGATATCGGACACCAGGATTGAAGAGTCATTAAGAGTTGTCTTTAATTTTTCATAGGCGTCGGCTAACTCCGATGTCCGTTCCCGTACCTTTTCTTCAAGACTTGAATACAAACGGGCATTATCTATGGAAATTGCCGCTTGCGAAGAAAGCACCTTTAACAACTCCAGCCGTTCCGGGGTAAAGGCCCCTATGGTAAGATTATTTTCAAGATATAATATTCCCGATATTTTCCCCCCTTTAAGCATAGGAGCGCATAGTATCGATTTTGGATTGTTTTTTAACACGTAAGGGTCATTCACGAAAGTCCCTTCCTGAGCGGCATTATTAAGAATAAGCGTTTCCCTGGTCCTTATAATATAATTAACTATTGCGGATGAAAGTCCCTCATGGGCATCTACCGGTATGGATTGCAGCACCTGGATATCCGCGGCATGGACTGTTCCTTCCGCTTCCACCCGGAACCTGCCTTCATCGGGCAGCATGAGGATACTCTTTTCCGCTCCGGCATTTTCCATAGTAATTTTCATTAACGTAATCAGCAGTTTCCGGAAATCGATCTCTCCGGATATTGCGTGGGACGCTTTTATCACTGTTGTAAGATCAAGTACCTCCGAACTGTTCCCGCTTGACGTTGTGGTTGAACTGCTTACGGTGACTCCCACCTCTCTATGGCTGCTCCCCCTGTTTTTTTCCAGGAAATTGGGGTAACACTTACCCAGCTGGTATAATTTCGCGAGAGCTCCCCACCGGGTATAACAGCTATACGCCTCAGCCAGGTATAACCCGGCTATGGTCTCTTTCCCCCTGGTTAGATAATATCGCGCCGCGCACTCACGGGACAGGGCTTCCAGGTTGTAATAGTTATATTTTTTTGCCAGTTTTATGGCACGTTCATAATAATCCTCAGCAAGGATATACTCTTCCTGTATACGGGCCACTTCTGCTTTTATTAGACAGAATCGATACTCATCATTCATTGGCGCGTGATGAGCCCATTTTTCAAAATTCTTCAAACTCCGGGTTATTTCTTTTAAAAAGATTTTCTTTTCGCGCTTCTCCGCTTCCGGGTAGAGAGCAAGCCTGGTAAGAGCTCCGTAAAAAGCAATATTCCTCACTGCCGGAGCTCCCGGTATTCCGTCAAGATATTCTTCCGCGCGTGCCAGGTCTTCCAGGCCGCGGAAATATTCTCCAAAGAGGTAGCGCAATTCCAGCCTCACACTATAAAAATTGGCAAGAGTAGACCGTTGATTTGTTTCTACCCACAAGGGAACTGCTTCTTCCTCATTAAGCGCCCTGCCGTTCAAATCCGCGGGATTATCACTCTCCCCTAATAAATTCAACGTCCCCTGCCAGTATATTGCATGGACTTGCAAAATATGCTTTTGTTTATATTTTTTGATAATCGTATAGTGCCGGGACATATTCTGCTCCAGCTCTTCCAGTTCCATGCCGCAGCGATAGGAGCCCGCGTCATGAAGAAAAAGCCCGTACGAAGCATTTTCCAGATCACCGGTTTCCAGTCCCACCCGGTATCCTTCCAGCAGAGATTCCCCCCCATTTCTCAGGTCTTCTTTTAAATAGCGTATCATCCCGTTATACACAAAGAGTGTTTTCGACCGCTGTGCCCTGGCGTCCAGTTTATCGAGAAGCTGCAGCCCTAAATTCCCGAACCGGTAGCCGCGGTCTATATCACCCTGTATTACCAAAAGCAGCACTCCAAAAAAACAATACATAAAAGAATGCTCAGGCGCGTGGCCGTACTGAAGAGCCAGCCGGATCGATCGTAATACCAGTACCGGGAATAAAGCGGGCGCGGAAATATAGGCGGCCAGCCCCATTCCGGAAAAAATCTGCATGGCAGAAAGAGCTGCCGCATCGGTCATTGGAGGAAGACCGGCCAGGTCTTCGGGGCTTTTCCCTGCCAGGACAAGTTTTGTTTTTAACAGCTCCCACAGGATAGTTATTTTAGAAGGGTTTTCCGGTATTTTCATGCCCAGGGATCGCAAAATACAGACACCCGTACTAATAGCATTCTTAAAATCCTCTTGCGCGGTATAGGCGTTTATTCTGGATTTATATACCCGTATGGAATCAGTTACCGATCGTACCCGGGTAATAACGGTTTCCGAAAGAGAAAGCATCTGCTCAATATCACCAAAAAAACAGGCTGTTTCTGCTGCTTCGGTATAGAGAGAAAGAGCCAGGTCGTATTCTTTTTCCCAGCAATCCTTTTCCAGCAGGGCTATACCGCTGGCATAATAAGCAAAAGCCGGGGGATAGGCTGCCGATGCCCTGGCTGTATGCCCGGCTTTGTAATTAAGCCGGGCAAGCTCCAGGCGCTCTGTTCCGGCAGCAAGCAGCACGGAGCCAAGATTTAACTGGTCTACAATATAAAACAGGCTGCCCGCCAATCCCTCTTCTCCCATCCTTTCCCGCATAATTTTCCCTATGCGATAATGCAGCGCTGTTTGTTCCGCGCCGGGGATCAATGAATACGCCGCTTCCCGTATCCTGTCGTGATAAAATATATAATCATCACCCGCTGCTGTTACCAGGCCTTCCGTAAGTGCCGTATCCAGGTCACGAAGAACCGCGTCAATTGAGATCCCGTTTATGAGCGCTAGAATCTCCGGCTTAAACCGGTTCCCCATACAGGAGCCGGTTTTTAAGACTTCCCTGGTATGCTCCGGCAGTTTGTTGATCATGGCTGCCATAAGATCCGCAACATTGTCCGTAACCTGCATTTCTTCAATTTTATCCATGTCCCAGCGCCATGGGCCCTGTTCCGTTCCGGCCGGATACGGTTCCAACAGTTTTTCCGAATAGAGCGTGTGTAAAAAACGATTTACAAAGAAAGGATTGCCTCCTGTTTTCCGGTGAACAACTTCAGCAAGCGTATGGACTGCTAGCGGTGTACTCTGTAAAAAAAAGGCCATTAGATTTTTTATATTTCTTATTCCCAGGGGAGTTAGTAAAAGCCGGTGTATTCTTTTCCCTGTTCTTTCAATATCCGTTAATACCTGCGCCAGCATATGGGATTCGTCTACTTCAGTATCCCGGTACGCGCCGATAATTAACAGGTGCTGTATGTCCGGGCTTGTGGCAAGGGTACGCAGCAAGCGAAGGCTTGCCCAATCGGCCCATTGAAGATCGTCCAGGAACAGAACAATGGGATGCTCTTCTCCGGCGCAGGCTGCTGCAAATTTTTCAAAGGCTACAGTGAACCGGTTCCGGGCTTCTTCCGGTTCCAGCTCCCTGAGTGGAGGCTGCTTGCCAATAATCAATTCAACTTCGGGAATAATAGCGGTTATAACCTCTCCGTTTGGGCCTAAAGCACCAAGAACCGCGTCTTTCAAGGCATTTATTTTTTCACTACTCTCGGCAAGAACCTGTTTTACCAGTTCCTTAAAAGCCGGAATAATTGAACTATACGGCGCATCCCGGTTAAAGCGGTCATATTTTCCGGATATAAAATACCCCCGCTTCCCATTTACCGGCTTGCGTATCTCATTAACAAGAGCCGATTTTCCCACCCCCGGAGCTCCGGCCACAAGCACAAACTCGGCACTGGTACTCTCAAAGACCGAAAGCAGTACATCCAGTTCTTTTTCTCTTCCAAAAAGCTTCCGGGGCAAAAAAAACCTGTTTGCAGCATCATGCCTGCCCGGTTCAAATAATTCAATGGTTCCCTTCTTTTCATACTGCTGCCGGCAGTCTTCCAGGTCCGTAAGAAGTCCAAAAGCATTCCGGTAGCGTTCTTCACAGTTTTTCAAAAGCAGCTTCATTATAATATTCGACAGTACCGGGGGAACATCCCGGTTCTTCCGTGACGGCGGTACCGGGCTTACGGCAAGATGAGCATGGATCAACTCCATGGGATCTTTCGATCGAAAGGGCAGCGTTCCCGTAAGCATTTCATACAGGGTTACTCCCAGGGAATAGAGATCAGTTCTATAGTCCACCGAACAGTTCATTCTGCCGGTCTGCTCCGGTGACATATAGGGCAGGGTTCCATTGATAACATCAGGATTATATATCTCCTCATTCTCATGGGTCAATACCGTTGCTATTCCAAAATCGGTTATTTTTATTTCCCCTGATCCGGTATTTATGAGGATATTTTGAGGTTTGATATCTTTATGAATGATATTTTTTTGATGCAGGTGCCCTATAATATTCGCCAGTTTTATCGCCACCCTAAGAAAGGCCATTATATCCCTGCTTTTCCCGGTTATGGTTTCTTTTAGTGAGATTCCGTCGAAATCTTCAAGAATAAGGGCAAAACCGCTCTCATAATCTATTATATCATAGGTTCTCACCACCCCGTCGATATCTATGCTTCGTATGAGCTCATATTCCTGTTTAAACCGGGCAATTTCCGAAGGTGTTGGATATTCGGCCTTGAGAACCTTAATAATAACCGTCTTCTCTTCCGTTTCTTTCCTGCATCGATATACTACAGACCTGCTGGTTTCTCCAACCGTTCCCAGGATCGTATAGTCTAATATTTTTCCCATAGTGTTCCCATAGTGTCCGCGCTCTCTTGCGGCATCTTTGATTATAGTTGATTATATTTTATATTTAGAATTTATCAATAAAAGCTTATTATTAAAAGGCTTTTTTTATCTCATAAAATGTCAAGTCAAAACCCGGAAAAATTCCCGAAAGGTCTTGCCCAAAAACCGGGAATATGGTATATTGTTTATCAAGATTATAATTATCTATATCGGAGAACTTCCATGAAAAAAACGCCGCTGTTTATTGGTATTATTTCTATCACACTCAGTTATATTCCATTTATCTGCATTATCGCCGTTATTCTCGGGACTGTGGGGCTTGTTCTTGCGCTAAAGGCCAAAAAAAGAGATGAGTCAAGACACTGGGTTGGCGGGCTTATTACTTCGATTATTGGGCTTAGCATTGGGCTTATTTTTTCCTTTCTCAGCATTGGTATGCTTGTAGTTGATTATATGAATAAACCCATTATGAATACAACATACGAAAGACCGGAAGATATTATCGCGGCCCCGCCGCCGCCACCGTTGAGTGTTTATGAGCTTCCTGCTTTTTCCAAAACCACTGCCGATGAGGAACCTCATTTTCTTAAAGTGCATTTAAGCCTGGCCTATAAACAAAATCCCGAACTGTCGAAAGAATTAGTAGACAGGAAAGATGAAATTTCGCATGTGATCAATGTTCTTCTCCAGGGAAAAAGGTACGAAGACCTGGACTCTGTGGATGACACGATCGCAGTGGTAGATGAGATAAAAACGCATGTTAATAAAAGACTTAAGGAAGGGAAAATCGAGGATATTTATATTAAAGAGTTTGTTGTTAACTAAGATCAGTTGACGGTTGGCAGTTGACAGAGTTCCGGGAAGCAGTCTCTTTTATTCCCAATCCTCTTTCTAACCAGTTTCTTCCGTATTATTTCCCTGCTTCGCAGGGTCCGCACTCTCAAGAAACTCTTTTTAAATAGAGCCTTTTTCGGGGGATCTTACCCGGGGTGGTTTCAGAGACGTTGCAGTGCAACGCCTCTACGGGCCTGTTTCCGAAGATATTGCCCGGGGGTCAACACCACGGAGGGGTTAAACC
>JAAENB010000072.1 GCA_024224995.1 bacterium
AGGAGAAACTAAACCTTCCAGGGTTTTTATCCGTGAGTATAAATCCGAAAAACTAAACCCGCTATCTCCCGAACCATCCCCGGAACCATTACCATCATTACTCGTTAAACCAGCCTCACAACCGGCAAACGCCAGAACCAGAACCACCAATAAACTTAAACATAAAACTTTTTTCATAACCTTACTCCTTTTATAATTTTTGTTTTAAATAAAAGCAGATCATTTCAGGATAGAATTACCACAGTTTTTTAAGGTAGAATGAAAATAATGTTAACCGCCTGGATGGGTTTGTAAAGATGAAATTGATCGGGGTATAAGGCAGCAGAGAAATCAATCTGCTTTATTGTATAATACTTCCTCAATTCGTTTCGGGAGACCTGTTGACCCTTACCACTTCTGAAGCAATTCCGCATTGTCAATCCACATAACAAAGAATGGGTTTTCAGCGCCGCGTTTTTCCATGTAGATAAGGAATGGTGAATCGAACTGGTAGTGCGATGGTATCGGCATCATCATAACTTTAGCTTCACTAAGCAGATCAGCCCCGCTTTTATCCAGCCGGAACTGTATTTCTTGCAGAGCAATATCAATTCTCTGATCTGCCAGTGCTGCATTTAAAAATGATTTCCCTTCTATTTCCGCGAAATGATGCTTGATGTGCCAAAAAATATCCGGCACAAGCAGGATATCGTTAGGTCCGAACTCCTCCTCGTTTCCGGATTTAATCTTTTCTTTTACCATCTTTAAAGCAGCAGCCAGTGATTCTTCCGGTTTTACCCGGGCTATTATAAGCCGGTTTGGCCTGGAGTCGCGGCAAAGATCTATAATAAATTCTTCCGGTTCATAACTCTCGTTATGTTTTGAATAGAGTACTGCAGCCTGTTTACGGAGATTATAGTAGGCATAATCATCTTCTTTGCGAATGCCGAATGAACGGATTATTGCTTTCTTACCATTACTGTCAGTAAAAACAAGTGGGTAGGAATTATGAAAATAAGGAATAGTAAAATTAATTTTTGCCTGTAAATAAGAATACATAAGAAATGAATTATCCGCGATCCCTTCAAAGCGCGGTGGCGGCCTGTTGGGAAACATATCACGCATTTTATTGTGGATTGTTTTGATAATATTTTTATCAGACCACCCGGCAGCCGCGTAATAAGAATTATCCGGCATATGGGAAGACGGGTTTTTGGCTTTGTTAAGACGGGCGGTCACCGCATCTGCGTCCTTTATTTGAAGGGGCTCACCAATAACCTTTTCCTGCGCCTCCTTCCAGGCAAGCAAAAAGGAAGAGCACCATATTACGTTTTTTCCTTTTATTATGGGAGTATCAAGCGTGGGTACAACTTGTGTTTCTTTAAGACCCGTAGAGTTTCCGTTAAAACTCATGGGCAGGGATGGGGCAAAAACTGCTAAAGGATTACAGCTTCCTCCCTGGATAACAAGAAGGCAGTATAGAAAAATCAGGCCAATGAAGGTCAAAAGGGCGAATCTTTTGCCGCGGGAAAAAGATGAATGGGACTCAATCTTTCCCGGAAAGGCGAACCGTATGAAGGTTACCAGGGCTCCTGCTCCAATAAATATCCAAAAAATTAAAAAATATAATTTAGATCTACCCGGTAAAACTCCGTTGATTACCAGGGATAAAATGAAAAAACCCGATAACATTGTGGCTGCGAGGTAAGCTATAATTAATCCGGGCAGCGCGTATCGCCAGTCCAATTTTGTATCACTATTCATAGACTTTATTATAGATATATGACCGAAAAAAATTGCCGGAATTGTGGAGAAAAAAGCAAAAATTATAGAATCCATATCAATTTTATACGAAAATGTATCAATTACGAAGGCTCCAAGACAAAGCAGGCTGGAAATTGTAAAAAAAATGCTTATAAGAAGAGAGAGAAATGATATTTTTTTTTGCTCCAAAAATCTTCTCCTGTTAACATGTAATACTCTATTTTTATTTGTAAAAGTATAACGTAAAAGGTTACGTTTTTTCTGTATGTTCTCCGTGATTATAAGAGTTATGCGGGATATGTTACTTCTCCCACTTCTGAAGCAATTCCGCATTATCAACCCACATAACAAAGAATGGGTTTTCAGCGCCGCGTTTTTCCATATAGAGAAGGAATGGTGAATCGCAAATATATCGACTCGGCATCGACTTACTGAGAAATCTCAATTCCGAACGGAGATCGGCCCCGCTTTTATCCAGCCGGAACTGTATTTCCTGCACAGCGCTGCCAATTCCCTGGCCTTTCAGTGCCCTATTTAAAAATGACTTCCCTTCTATTTCAGTAATGTGATGATCAATGCGCCAAAAAATATCGGGCACAAGCAGGAAATCGGCAAGCCCCAATTCCCATTCTCTAAAATCCTTCACCAGATCAATCTTTTTCTTTGCCGTCTTTAGAGCTGCGGCCAGTGATTCTTCCGGTTTTACCCGGGCTATTATTAGCCGGTTTGGTTTGGTGTCGCGGCAAAGATCAATAATAAACTCTTCCAGCTCATGGTTTTTATTGCGTTTCAGATAGAGTATATGTACCTGCTTGCGGAGATCATTGTAGGCGTTCATATCTTCCTGGCGGAGGCCGAATGAATGAATTTTTGTTTTCTTCCCATTACTGTCAATAAAAACAAGCGGGTCTGTTTTTTCCAAATAAGGTATGGTAAAATGAACCTGTGCTTGTAAATAAGAATACATAAGAAAAGAATTATCCGCGATCCCTTCAAAGCGCGGAAGCGGCCTGTCCGGGAACATATCACCCATATTATCATGGATCGTTTTAATAATGTTTTTGTTCGTCCACCCGGCTGCTGCGTAATAAGAATTATCCGGCATATGGGAAGACGGGTTTTTGGCATTGTTCAAACGGGCGGTCACCGCATCTGCGTCCTTTATTTGAATGGGCTCACCAATAACCTTTTCCTGGGCCTCCTTCCAGGCAAGGAGAACGGAAGAACACCATATTACATTTTGTCCTTTTATTACGGGAGTATCAAGCGTGGGAACGATTTGTGTTTTTTTAAGGTTCGTCGAGTCTCCGTCAAAACTCTTCGGCAGCGATGGGGGTGCAATAAAAAAAGGATTCCAGCTCCCCTTCAGGATGGCAAGAAAGCCGTATAGAAGAATCAGGCCAACGAAGGCCAAAAGGGCGATTTTTTTGCCGCGGGATAAAAAGGGGTGAGACGATTTATTTTGATTGTTTTCCATAAAGCATGTTAGGATATTTATTTGAGAAAGTCAAGAAGAAGAATGGAGGGGAGGGTGATAAAATCATAGTTACCCCGGGTAAAGTTCGTCAAGCCAGCCGTTAAAAATCGGGTTAGGCCGATACCATTTGATATTGCCGTTACGCAACTCAAACAGAGCACCCGCATGAATCAGGTCACCAACAGCCTCCTCGTTAACATCATCATTCTTAGAAAGCCAGTCCGGATCGTCTTTAATATTCTTTAATATTCTGGTATGTTTCCCAATAAAATTGAACTCGTTAGCGATAGTTACGGCAGCATGTTCAACATGAACAATATTAATCATTCCTCTTGCTTTAAGAATTGAATTATTGAGCAGCCTGATAAATTCCCGCACAACCCCGCCGGAAAAGGCAATAGCTTTTTCCAAAGCGTCGTCATTAATAAAAGCAGCAAAATCACCCTCAACGCGTTTCTTTATCAGCTCAGTGAAAATATTCATATTTTTCTCTGTAGCAGCAGAATCTTTTCCGTCTTTTTCCAGCAGTTTAATGGCGGGAAAAAACTCCCTACCGCTAAGTTTTGAAAGAATGACTTTATATTTGGATGATGTGGAAACAGAAAGATCCACAACAAAAACGATATTAGTCTGTATCGCAGCAAGATGGTCTTCATTAGCAAAAAATATATCAAGACCTTTGTCAAAAGGCATTTTGTCCGTATCATCAACAAGGATAAGGAGTTTTTTCCCGGTATGTATCTCAATAGCACTAATGATATTATTTACCGTACTGATAAAATCGGTAATTTTAGTACGGTATTCGGTTCTAATTTTCTCTCGAAGCTCACTCTCAAACTTATACCGAAAAAAAAGCTTTCCCGAAAAAAAACTCATGAGGTTTGCCTGGCCCCCCTCTTTAGTCTCTTCCTCTGTTTCCACGGTGATCAATCCCCGAAGTTCATTAGCAAGTCTTTGACAAGTTTCAATAAGGCTTTCTGTTTCCTCAACATCTTTTTCCGGCAATGATACAATTGCGCGCTGTGCCGTAACCAGGAGAAGGTCAACAATATCAACATCATTGGTATCAAGTATATCCTCAATAGAATACTTTACCACATGAAAAGTTTTGTTGATTTCGGCATCTTCCGAAAGAAGGTTCAGAAAAGTGGATTTACCGCAGCCCGAATGTCCCGGCAAGAGCAGCTTGTAGTTCCTGCTGCTGTTCAGAGTAATTGTTCCTTTTATTGAGTTATAGAAATCATTGATATAGATATCCCTGGAAAGCCGGTCATCAGCAGCCTTGAGAGGTTCTTTGGGGTCCAGCAGGTGGTATATTTTTTTCCAGTCCATAAACGAATCGTTTTGCAGTCTCTTCTATATAATGTCATATCCTGGCAAAATTAATGGAAAAAGCAAGTACTTTTTTGGAGTAAGGGAGTAAGGTAATCGGTTAAAAAAAAGAACAAACCCGTAGAGGCGTTGCATGCAACGTCTCGTAGAAACCAAACCCCTGGGCAATATCTTCGGGAACAGGCCCGGTTTAAAAAGAGTTTCTTGAGAGTGCGGACCCGGCCCTTCGGCTCCGCTCAGGGACCGGATGGCCGGGAAAAATAGGTCAGAAACTGTGTCGATACCGGGGTCTGTTTTGCGAAGATGCTCCGGGCAAAGGTTGGGTTCTGAGAGACGTTGCAGTGCAACGCCTTTACTGGCTGGTTTCAGGCCAGGGCTATG
>JAAENB010000073.1 GCA_024224995.1 bacterium
ACCGGGGGTACCGTTAATGGTCTTGGTAATTTGGTTATGGGATATAATGAACTGCGGGGCAGTGGTGATGACCGATCCGGTTCCCATAATATTATTGTTGGCGGAAATAATAACTTTAGCTCTTATAGCGGACTTATTGTCGGTACTAATTGTACTTTATCCGGACGACAGTCTACTGTATTAGGGTATTCAAGTGCTGCCAGTGGAATTGCTTCTACTGTAACCGGAGGTTTCCAGAACACCGCAAGCGCAAATTATTCCAGCGTGAGCGGTGGAAGCGGCAATACAGCCAGTGGGGAGTCTTCAAGTGTGAGTGGCGGTGCCGGCGGTATTGCAAGTGGTTTACAATCAAGTATTAGTGCTGGAAATATAAATAGGGCCAGCGGAAATAAGTCCAGCGTGGGTGGAGGAAGTAACAATACAGCCAGTGCTACATATGCCACTGTGAGTGGCGGAAGTAATGGCGTTGCCAGCGGCGGTTCTTCCACAGTGAGCGGGGGAGGTTGGAACAAAGCTACTGCGAGTTGTGCCACTGCAAGCGGCGGATATAATAATTCAGCTAATGGCGAATATTCCAATGTAATTGGAGGTCATGACATTGGCTACAACACTTTTCAGGGTGTATACTGGAACTAATATTTCCAATAGAAGTTTCACGGTTTTAACCGGAATCAATCACAAAAAAGGCATCCTCATTAAAAGGATGCCTTCTTTACTGAAAGCGAGGTTACGCAACCTCGCTGCTCTTTCTAAAACTGCACCGCAACACAGATCCCGCTCCGCTCCCCTGAAAAGGGAATAATCGCAACATCAAGGTCATTCTTCTCATGAAGCCAGGGAATAAGATACCCAACCATGCTGCCCATGGCAGCGCCAACCAGGATATCGGAAAAAAAATGTTTCCCCGCGGCGTATCGTAAATAGCCCATGGTACCGGCGGCACCCAGGCTCACACCCCATACAAAGAACCGGGAAATTGATTTTGGGTTCAGATCGCCGTATACTTTTGCTATAAACACAGCCGATATAAAGGCGCTTGAGAGATGCCCGGAATAAAAAGAAGCATGAGAGTTGGATGATTCAGCCAGCTCCATCCGTTCCGATATGGGGATAGAGGTATTATACAGGTACGGCCGTTTTCTTCCAACGGAATTCTTAACAAGAAGGTTTATACCATAACCAAGGGACATGGCCTCAGTATACATAACAGCGATAGTGAACCACTGTGATTTATTGTCGGTAAACATCAGGGGGGAGTATAAAAGATAGGGAATAGCTCCCATGGAGTATAACAGGACATCACTGGCTGTTTTAGCCCCTGTTGACCAGTTTCCCGTGGCAGAACGGTCAAAAGAATTTATATCATTTTTATTGAGACTTTCTATCTCAGCCTGGGAAGGAGCGTCATAACCCAGTTCAATAATAACAGCAGAACCCATAGTGGTTAGGACAAGCCCACCCAGAATTATTTCCTGCGTAGTATTCAGTTCGTAGGGGAAAGCTTCCTCTTCGGAAGCATAAGCCGCGTAAGGGCAAACAATAGCCATATATAATACGGCGAATATGGCGATAAACCATCTAAAACAGACTTTTTTTATCAAACTTTTAATCAAATTCATGAATCTTTCCTTTAAGTTTGTTATTTATATTTTTATATATCTAAAAACTCTTCACAAGCAGCCATACCCAGGGTCACTGAGCGGAGCCGAAGTGTCAATATCTATAAAACCCTCTCCCCGACTTCTGGCCCAGGTAACCGGCAGCTACGTATTGCCGTAATAAGGGGCAGGGGCGGTATTTAGGGTCTGAATAGCCGTGGTACATTTCTTCAATAACGGCAAGAACAATATCAAGACCGATCATATCGGCAAGGGCCAGGGGACCCATAGGAATATTCAGACCGGTTCTCATCACTTTATCGATCGCTTCGGCTTTGGCCTTGCCTTCGTACAGGAGGTATATGGCTTCATTAACCATGGGAACAAGCATTCTGTTTAAGAAGAACCCGGGAAAATCCTTAGCTTCAACAAAGTTTTTGCCCATCTGTTTTACAATGGTTTTAGCCATTTCAAAGGTTTCGCGGGTGGTAGAGAGCCCGGAAATTATCTCAACAATTTTCATAACCCGGACGGGATTTAAAAAATGAAGCCCAATAACGGATTCGGGTCTATCTGTGGCAGAGGCAATCTCCGTAATGGAAATAGACGAGGTATTGGATGCCATAACAATTCCCGGTTTGCATATTTTGTCGAGAAGGGCAAAAACATCCCTTTTTATGTCGATATCTTCAGTAACGGCTTCCAGGATAATATCGGCCCTGGCAATGTCTTGTATATGCTGATGAATTTTTATGCGGGAGTTTATCTCTCCTATATGGTCATGAGTAATTCTACCCTGTTCAAGGTACTTATTAAGGCGAGTCTTTATTTTTTCAATAGCAGCCTTGGATTGATCCGGATCTATATCATACAATATTACTTCAAAACCAGATTCCGCGGCAAGGTGGGCAACATCCGTACCCATGACACCCGCACCAACGATCCCAAAAATATCCATTTTTTGAGTCCTCCTTGTTGATTTCCTCAATTAAAAAAGCCGGGGTAACTCTCCCCGGAATAAGCCGCTTTGTCAAGAATAAGTCGAATTTCAGATGGCGGGGAAGATGGGGCGTTTATTTGATATAATCTGCTATCTGCATATCAGTTTTAATCAGGTCATTCACAACTCTGGACAAATCAGAATTCTTTTTTTTAGCTATTTTTTCAACGAAAGAAAGCGTCTCAGGTTCAAGGTAGATAGGCATATTAAACTCCGCATCCGGATTGTGAAATTTTCCTCTTTCTCCTTTCGAAAAATCATATTCTTTTTTCATTATAGTTCCTCCATATATTGTTTTTCTTCATTTTTTGTTGCCTTACGGCTTGAAATAATTCGAATGATGACTGTATTCTCATCAATTTGCTTGAATAAGTGGCTCACAACTACCAGATTGCTGGAAGCCGTTAATCCTATCGTAATCCATCTATCCTCGTC
Source organism: bacterium (assembly GCA_024224995.1). Next base: position 3,034 of record JAAENB010000073.1, read on the forward strand.
AGTACTATGCTCATCGTCATAAATGGATATGGCTTTTGGATCCTTGAATACTGTTGCAGCATTATCAAAACTGATTTTATGTTTTTTTGGGTTTATTTGCGCTTTATTCGGATCCCATTCAAAGTTGTATATCAATTTTATTTCTCCATTTCTAGAAATAAATTTTAAGGGACTACTTTTATAATTACACTTTATTCTGGAGAACTTTATCTGCAATAAGCCGCTTTGTCAAGAATAAGTCGTTCGGGAGGGGCCCACTTTTTGGAGCAATGCCATAAATTTCTATTGCGTAATTCGATTAAGGGCTCGAATATGGTCGTTACTGATAAAAAACGGAGAAATTGATGCAGATAATTAAAGAATTTATTAGAGATATTTTTAAAGGAGGGATTGTCGGCATCGCGAATATTATCCCCGGAGTGTCGGGCGGAACCATGCTTCTCATACTGGGAATATATGAACGTCTTATTAGTGCAATACACAATATTTCACCGGCAACAATTGGAATTATATTTGGGGTTTTTCGCTTTAATAAAGAGAGTTTTGATGATTTCAAGGCCGAACTTGAACGGATCGATTTTTATTTTTTACTAAAAATTCTCGTAGGAGCCCTGGTGGCGGTAGTAGCACTGGCAAGTGCAATGAGATACCTGCTTAAAGAACTGCATGATCCCACATTCGGTTTCTTTTTTGGCCTGGTCCTGGTTTCAATAATAGCTCCATATAAGATGATAAAGAAAATAACCATAGCGTGTGTAATTGCCGCGCTGCTGGCCTGCGGAACTGTTGGGTTTTTGGCGGAGCTTTCGGGGTCGGCTCAGCTTAAAAAAGAGCAAATTAAATGTGAATTGGAACAAAGTAAAACAGCAGCTGCCGCTCAAGCCGGGGGAAAAGCTGCCCCTGTAGAAGGCAAGAGGGGTTCCGGTTCCAGTGGAAAATTCCTTTTTTACGCGTATATCTTTCTCCTGGGAGCAATTTCTATTTCCGCTATGATCCTGCCGGGAGTAAGCGGCTCGCTGCTCATGCTGCTAATGGGGGGGTATTTTGACGTACTCCAGGCATTAACAGAAAGGGATTTTTTATTCATTGGGGTATTTGGCCTTGGCTGTCTTACGGGGATTGCCCTGTTCAGCCGTCTGCTCAATTTTTTACTGGAACGATGGCACGATATTACAATGAGCGCGCTTCTTGGCCTTGTACTGGGCTCATTATGGGCAATCTGGCCATTTAAAACTTTCACCACAATTTGCGACAAACGGGTAGACCTGTCGAACACGCTGCCCGGAGGATTTGATACATCAGAGTTATATACTGTTTTAGCAGCATTGGTTGGCATAGTATTGGTTGGACTTTTAATATGGGTCGAATCAAGGAATAATAAGGAGCCTGCTGCGTAATTTGGGGGAGAATCATGGAACTGTCTGATATTCAAGCTTTATTTGATCATATGCCTGAACTGGCTGTAGTCTATTCAGTCTCGGCGAATAAAATAAAGTATATTAATCATTCCGGCCTGGTGATGCTGGAAGCGGAAAGCCTTTCGCAATTAAATGAAATAAGCCCGGAAAAGCTTGTTGATCCTGAAAATAAAGATTTTCTCGTGGAAAAGATGGAACGGGCTCTTGAACGAAAGGAATCCACATCCTTAATGAAAGGGGTACTTGTAGGACTCAATAATCATCATCTTTTTGTAGAAGCCAGCCTCAATGCCATACACCTGGAGAATGAACCGGCAGTGATAATTTTCGCAAGGAACGTAACAAGATTTAAGCAGAACAGGGAAAAGGTCTTAAAATACATCATGCGGCTTTTGTCCAACAAAGAAAAAGAATACCTTATGCTCCTGGCAGACGGGTTGAACCGGAAAGAGATAAGTCATAGAATGGAAATACAGGTTGAGACCTGCGATACCTACCGCAAACGGATCAAATCAAAATTGAAAAATCATGAAGAAATGGGCGAACTCATTGAGTCGATCCTCAATCTTTTTGATTGGGATGAACGATAACGCCTGGATACGGGTACGGGCACGGCGCGCCGTGCCCGTACCCGTATCCATATTCTCCGCAAAATTAATAATCTGCTTGAATAATAATATAAATATGATATACCAAAATCAGTGAAATGGCTCCATTTGCCGGTTATATGTTAACAATAATGAACTAAATGGATAAAAATTTGGTATTCAACAGCGACATAAATGAAGATAACATAAAGGAGATGATCAACAGCATCCCTTTTCCGCTGTTGCTTATAAACGGCGAACACCGGGTGGTGGACTTCAATGAAGAAGCCCTGAAATGGACTCTGAAAACATATAAAAAAGAGGTCCAAAGGCAGGATTCCGTATATGATTATGTGCAGATTGAAGACAAGAATATCATTGGAACCTATTTTGAAAAAGGAACAAAAGAAAGCAAACATGAAATAGGGATCGTTCTGAGTGTTGATGAAAAAGAATACTGGTTTGATTACTTTTTTGCCCCGGTCCTGAAGCAGAATGAAGCAGAACCAATAGATTTTCTCTGGGTAACTATTTCCGATTTTACAGAGCGGAAATACGTAATTGATAAAGTGGTAAGCAGTGAAAGAAGATTCCGCTCACTGGTAAAAGAATCATCCGATATAATTCTCATCCTTGAAGAAGATGGTATTATCCGCTATGCCAGTGATTCCTTAATAAAAACCCTGCGGTATAAACCAAGTGATCTCAAAGGCAGGTCCATCTTTGAACTGGTCCACCGGAAAGACACTAAATCATTCCACTCTATATTAGTAAGAACAATAGACGAGAAGAAAAAAAACTTTGTTTCGGAATACCAGTTTAGTGACGCAATGGGAAACTGGGTTTACCTGGAAGTGGCAGGAACAAATCTCCTGGAAGATCCCAATGTTCACGGTTTTGTTTTAAATGCCAGGGATATTACCGACCGGAAACAGATCGAAGCGGCTATGGTCCGCATAAACCGCCAGCGAGAGATGATCCTGGAAGCTATGGGAGAAGGGATTTACGGCATAAATATCGATAGAAGGATAACTTTTTTAAATCCGGCTGCGGCGAATATGCTGGGAGTCAAAGAAGAGGATGCCATAGGAGAATATGAATATCAGCTTATTCCGCATCTGAACCCGGACGGAGAAGAATGCCCTGAAGCGGACTCGCCAATTCTGGCAGCTTTGCAGAATTTATCTGTTCACTCTACTGTGGAGACATATTTTCGCCATACGAGCGGAGATATTTTCTCTGTTGAATGTATGGTTAATCCCATAGTGGAAAATGATACAATTGTAGGCGCTGTTATTACTTTTAGTGATATCTCGGAACGGAAATTAGCCGAAGAGAAGCTGAATACTGCAAAAGAAGAGGCGGAAAAGGCAAACCAGGCAAAGAGTGAGTTCCTTGCCAATATGAGCCACGAGATCCGGACTCCCCTTAACAGCATTATCGGTTTTATTGAACTGATGCAGCTCTCGGGCCTGGACAGCAACCAGAGAGATTATTCCGATACCATTGTGGAAAGCGCGTCCCATTTAATGGAGATTATTAATGATATTCTCGATTTTTCCAAAATAGAAAAGGGAAAGCTTGAGCTCGATATAATAGAGTTTGATCCCATAAAAGAATTTGAGAATGCCGTAGAGCTTTTTACCACCAGGGCAGGAGAGAAAGATATTTCCTATTCTACGTATATTGAACCAACGCTTCCAAGGATCTTAAAGGGAGATCCTTTGCGGATGAACCAGGTTATGATAAACCTGATTGGAAATGCCATAAAATTTACTAAAAATAACGGAAAAATAAATGTCGATGTTGAAAGGATCGGTTCAAATGATTCTGATAATAATACATGCCGTATCCGGTTCAGTATATCGGATGACGGCATAGGAATTCCTGAAGAAAAAGTACTGCATATATTTGAAGCATTTACCCAGGCAGATTCATCAGTAACCAGGAAATACGGAGGAACGGGCCTGGGGCTGGCTATTAGTAATAATATTGTTCGACAGATGGGAGGAGTTCTAAGCCTGGAGAGCAAAGAGGGACAGGGAAGTACATTCTTTTTCGAGCTGGACCTGGAAGTCCTGGAAGAGGGAAGACCGGACCGGGATAGATTGAAGGAGAACCGGGTTTTGTTTGTATCTGCTGATAACACAGACCAGTATGGAGTTATATCAAAATATATGATAAATCTTGGTTTGAATTTTTTAACACTCAATGAACTGGACGATTCCGTAATACCGGAAACAGATATTATTTTTGTTGCTATACCGTCCCATGAACAATGTGATTTATCGGAATATAGAAAAAAGGCAGGGGATATTCCGCTTGTTTTTATTACCAACTATGAAAAATACTTCGATATAGACCATTTGAAAAAAAATTCAAACAAGATCTTTTTTCGGCCCATAACCGGCTCCAAGATCATTAATTCAATAGAAGAGCTGATCTATAAAAAAACAACACAAACACTCCTGCAAAACAATATGAAATTCAAGGGAAAAGTTCTTGTTGCCGAGGATAATAAGAATAATCAAAAACTTATCTCTATTATGCTTAGCAGGATAGGATTTATTGTTGAATTGGCAGATGACGGAATTGAGGCTGTTGACCGGTTTAAATCAAGTTCCTTTGATCTCGTTCTTATGGATGTTAACATGCCGAATTGTGACGGAGTTGAAGCTACCCTGAGAATTAAAGAATACGAAAAAGAGACAGGAATGGAACATACGCCAATTATCGCCCTCACGGCAAAAGCGGTTAAAGGAGAACGGAAAAATTTAATGGCTAAAGGTATGGACGAATACCTGTCAAAACCGATAAATATGCATAAATTAACGATTATGCTAAAACGCTATCTTACTGCTGAAATTATAGAAAACGAAGAAATAAACGAAGAGTCAAAAGAAGAACCTGTACCGGTAGAAGAAGTTAATAAAGATTATGGATATAAAGAAAACAACGAAAACAACGAAAAAAGTGAGAATAATGATACAAATATAATAAACAATCATAAAGCAGAAGAGGAGCAGGAGGCTTGTATGGCAGAGTTTGATATTGAGTTAGTCGCGAAAGAACTGGGTTTAACCGTTGATATTGTGAAAGACCTTATTAAGGATTTGCTGGACAGCATTGATGAGTATATTGGACCGTTAACAACGGCTGTAGAAGAGAATAACCTCCCGGAAATACAGCGAAATTCCCATAAACTTAAGGGCTCTGCCGCAAGTTATCGTTTTGATGACCTGGCTGCTGTTCTCGGAAAAATAGAAGACCTGTCCGAAGAAAAGGCAGATGAGGATTATAATGCCTTACTGCACCAGGTAACAGACCATATTGAGCTTATAAAGGGTGCCTGTTCATGACGCAGCAGATCTTTTAACCACCGTCACTCATAAAGACTTCAAAATCACCCTCGGAAATGAAAAGGTTGATACTTTCCTCAAGATCCATAAGTGCCACAAGCTGACCGTAGTTTTTACCGGCAATAATATTAAGATTCGTTAATCCAATAAGGGCCATGAGGCTCTCAAAAGGTTTAATATCGGTATCCAGGAACCCGGGAAGGGATCTCAGGTCGAAAACAATTTTATCGTTCTTGATCATTTTTAAAAAGGACGGGTTAAAAGTCCTTTTGGCGTCTTGAAGAAGGTCGGGATTGCTGAAATTGGCCATAAAGGTAATAATGGTAATACCGTTTTCCCTGGAAGCGGAAATATTATTCGTCCTGGCAACAGCATCTTTGGCTTTTTGTACGGTATTATACTTTAAGCCCAGCCCGATCTTTTTAGAGAGGCTGAAGTAATTATACGGCTTAACAATGTAATCAATGACTCCAAGACGCATTGCTTCCTGCACATCTTTTTTGTCCGACCGGGAAGTAAGCATAATAATAGGGGTGTTTTTGGTTATTTTGTCCATTCGCAGCTTTCTTATTACGGCAAATCCGTCAATTCCGGGCATTTGCAGGTCAAGAAGGATCAGGTCGGGATTTCCCGATTTTGCCATATCTACTCCCTCTTCACCGGAATGCGCTGCGATCATTTTATAATTCATTGCTTCAACCTGCTTGTTTAGCAGTTTTAGCATATTTTTGTCATCGTCAATTGCAAGTATCAGGCTCATAATACTAGCCCCCCTTGTATTTTATTGTAATATTCTACCCGAAAAGCAAGGGAAGTCAAGAGGATTAATGGAACTTCTTGACACTTTTTTATTATTAGGACTAACTATCCGGGATAGCCATTAATGCATAAAATTCGCAATAACTTCCATATTATAATTGACATTTTCGTTATATTAATGCTTATTTTATATATACCTTTAATTATATATAACAGGTCATTATGGCAAAGAATACCAAAGAAAAAATTGATCAAACCAAAGAGACTCTTGGAGTATCGAATCTTGATGATACTACAAGAAAAGATCTTTTTAATAAATTTGTTGAAGGGGGCGGTGAGGTTGTTTCCGAGAAGGAAAAGAGAAAGAATCTTCTTATTGACCGGGACAAACAGAAACAACACCAGCAGCGTCTGGACGCCCATCGAAAAAAACAACAACAGAAAGCTCCACAGAGGAAAAAAAGTGCTGCCCGCGTAAAAAAAGCAGCTCCCGCGAGAAGATCGGCATCTGTATCCGAACCTAAGGGTGCCATTGCGCGGTTTTTTGACCGTTTAAAGATACGTTTTCGTCTTAAATTTATGCGAATTTCCGACATTAACGGGTTTTATTTTAACCTTAAATTCCTGGAGCGGTTTAATAATTCCTATAAGCCTGCTCTTATGGAAATCCAGGTTGTTTTTCTCGATATATTTAAAAAATATCCGCAAGACGGGAACCGTATTATCCAGCGGCTCGACAAGATGAAGCCTCTTTATTATGAAGTTATTGAGATGATCGGTGATGCCTATGACAGGATTTCCTCGGACCAGATTACCGACAATTATGTAAACTTTCCCGATGTTCCCAAGAAGGTCTCGGAATTAAAAGACCCATTAATGACTTTATACCGAAAGCTTTTTCTTTTAAAACCCTATGAGAATGTTATTTTAAATTCCTATGAAAAAGCTATTGAGCTGGAGGCAAAGATCGGGGAAAGAAAATCCTATGATTCTTCCGCGAATAGAAAAAAAGTAAAAAACAGTCTTTTTACCATATTTCATAAGCTCTACCCCAGGCTTCACTGGCTTTTCTGCAATTATGAAGGAAATATTTTTGAAATATACGATCCCCGTATTGAAGATACCCTGGCCATTATGGAAGCGGAAAAACCGGGCAACAGGGTGGCCTTTCAGGAAATGTCCGATGATGATGCTCCTCTTCCCGACCTGGAAATGGAACCTGAGAACGCTGAAGCCGAAACTGCGGAAGAGGATGAAAAGTCGGAAGAAGTTTCCGATGTCGTCAGGAAAGGACTCCAGCTAATGTCGGGACTCGATTTTAAAAAGCTTCGTGAAGAGTACGACAAAAAAAGAATCTTTGAACAGGTTTCAAACAAGGATAAGATCCTGGTTACGTACCTGCTGTTTACTCATTTCGACAGGGAGTACTCCGCTGTTCTTACGACCAATAAGATCAAATTTAATATTGATTTTGGCGACAGGGCCAAAACCGACTTTAAAGCCAAATTCCAGGCCCTGTATGAAGATATGAATAAGTGTATTGACAGCCTTAAAGAATATGCCGAAACATTTATTCTCCTGGACAAAGCTCAGAAAGAAAAACCCGCGGGCAGCAATCAATATATTGCTCATACCAAGAGAATTGATGAAGTTAAAAAGAAAAAAAGCACCATTGGGCGGAAAGCCCAGGTTGAAATTGGCAACTTCATGAGCAGGCTTGGTGATGAGATGGAATTATTGAAAGAAGATATGGATGGTGAACAAAATTATGTTACCAATCCCCAGGATGTGCTTCAATTCCAGACCGCCTTAGAAGGAAATGAAAGAATTCACGGGAAAAAGGTGTATGAAGCTATGATCCTGGTGGATCAATACGCGCGAGCTCTTGCGTTCCGGCTCGAACCGGGTGGTGATCTTTTTGGAGACCAGCAGCTTATGGGCGACGCCAGCAGACCGGCCAGATCAATAGCTGCAAAAAAGTCTGCTCCCGCGAAAAAACCTATGGAAGATAAATCTGTCCTGGATGAGCTCGAAAACCTGGACGATATGGATGACCTTCTTTAAACTCTCTTAAGAAACTAAAATTTAAATAGGGCCTTCTTCTTCATAACGAGGGGCTGGAAGCCCCACGCTATGAGAAATCCCCATAGCCCTGGGAAACTAATTCATAAACAGAGCCTGTTCTCGAAGATATTATC
>JAAENB010000074.1 GCA_024224995.1 bacterium
CCCGCTATACAGGGTCGGTCGTGTCTTAATATACCGAAAAACGTAGTTCGGAATGTAAATTATGCCTACCGGGAGTGATGCCTCGGCAGGTTGTGAGGCTGTTTGAGCGGAGCGAGTTCCGAACGTTCTGCAGAGGTATTACTCCCGGTAGGCATTATTTACATTCCGGGTTGATATACCTTATATAGCCCGCTCTGCGGGGTCAGCTGCTCTCAAGAAACTGAATATAAATGGGTCAGTTTACAAGGATTTCACCAGGGGGGGGGTTGGAGACGTTGCGTGCAACGCCTCTACGGGCTTGTTCCCTAAAGCAGGCACGGAAGCGCCGCGTCAGGGAGCAGTTTGATTTAATAGGTGCGCGCGGAAATTAGCCTGACAATGTTTTAAAAATAGAATTGTTGTAGTGAAAGTCAAAATTTAAAAAAAAGTGTATACATGATTAATAATTATGTATCTTTATGGTAGAAGACAGTTTTTTTTCTGAGTTTCAAAATCGAAAATATAAACAGGTTGATCTATACTTAACTATGAAAACTAAAACAACGTATTTACAAATAGCAGTAGTATCTCTCATTGTTCTGATAATTCTCGCGATCTTTAATATGAACAAGGTCCAATATTATAGCGACTGGGCTAAAAGCAGCTGTATTGATATTTTCAACAAAATAATCCCTGAAAATAACAATTTTGCTGCTGCCAACCCGAAGCTCTACAAAAAATACAAAAAGACCTATAACAATCTTCCTTCTGAGTTTACTACCGCAGGTCTTTTTCTTCTATATAAAGCCCCCAGGGACATGAGCCCGGCACAGATAGCCAGGCAATCGATCAAATATACAAATTATTATAAAGTCTCACACCTGGCAAAGGCAATAAGCAAGTACAATGCCCTTAACAAACATATCAAAAAAAAGAGCATTAAAAAGGGCCGGTTAATCCACATCCCGGGGTCTCTTCCCCTTTTAACCCTGGATCTCAGGAAAACAAAACGGCCAGAACTTGTTTACACAAGGGGATTATATTATACCGGAAGTTCCATAGGCTCCTCTTCCCTGCTGAAAAGAATCCCTTCTTATAAAAAGACCGGAGTTAATTGCATTGTATTCGATGTCAAGGACATCACCGGGATCATCACCTACCGGAGCTCCGTGCCGCAAGTCCGGGCCTATAATACAGACAAGAAAAAATCCATTGATAATATTCAAATGTTCCTCAGGGAACTGAAAAAGCATAATATTTACTCCGTAGCCCGAATCGCGGTTTTCCGGGACCATCTCCTGGTAAAAAAAGAACCCTCTCTCGCCATCAGGTCCTATAAAACCGGCGGAGTATGGAACGCAGGTTCAAAAGAAATATGGTGTGATCCTACAAATAAAAAAGTACAGGACTATAATATAAACCTGGCCCTGGAGCTGGCAAATATGGGAGTCGATGAGATTCAATTCGATTATATTCGCTTTCCCACAGTTGGCAAGCTAAAGGACGCGAAATATTCGTATGATTTTGGTAAAATGAGTAAAGAGCATACAATTACCAATTTTCTTAAAAGAGCGTATACAAAGATCTCAGCTAAGAATACTCTTGTTTCAATTGATGTCTTTGGAGTAGTGGCCTGGGGAAAGAATGTTGATATTCGTAAAACAGGGCAGAGAATTGAACTCCTGGCGGAGTATTGTGATATTATCTCTCCCATGCTTTACCCGTCCCACTTTAATGACGATTTCGACGGTTTTTCAAATCCCGGCGACAATCCATACCACTTTATTTTTAAGGGCTGCCAAAAAGTGAGAGAACTGTCCAACAATAAGGTTCTTGTTCGGCCCTGGCTCCAGGCTTTTAAATGGCGTGTTTCCAATTACGATAAGCATTATATAATGAAACAGGTCCGGGCTTCGGACGACTCAGGGGCCTTTGGGTATCTTTTCTGGAATGCCAGGAACGACTATGGAAAGGTTTATAAGGCGCTTAAGAAGATTTAAGATTTTGGCCCCCTGGGGGGCCAAAAGCAGTCCCCTCTATATATTATTTTAACCATTCACTAACAAGTGTAAAAATATCATTTCCCATAATAAGAATAAACAATCCGATGAGGAATATTACTCCAACTGTCTGAATTCTCTCCATTAGATCCTGACTCAGAGGTTTTCCCCTCACCATTTCCAGTGAATAAAAAACAAGATGACCTCCGTCAACGACCGGTATGGGAAGTAAATTCATTATCATAAGGATTATGGAAATTTTGGCGATAAGAAGAATAAATTCCGACACCCCTTGTAAATAAAGAACATCTCCGGCGATTACCGCAATTTTAATAGGTCCGCCCAGATTTTTCCGAACACTCATCTTGCCGCTAAAAAGCATCTTCATACCTTTAAGCTGCATCACGATAAATTCATAGGGTTCAACAAAGGCCCTGGTAAAACTCTCGCTTACTCCCAGTTTTATTTCTACCATGTAGGGAGCGGGAGTTTGCGAAAGGTTCACTCCGATTTGCCCGATCCTTTTAACCTGTGCTTTCCCGGTATACTCGATCTCTCTTTCTACTTCTTCATCTTTCTCATAAATAAATTGCCAAATTCGCAGCACAATACCGGCTTCGCCATTATCCCTGACTGCAGCAAGAAGTTGCGCGTAGTCGGATACGACCGTACCGTTTATTGCGACTTTTTTTTCTTTTATCGTATCTTTAATACTCTTAACATTTGAAAATTTTATTTCTTTTATTGCCTTAGCAGTCTTTTCATCACTCTTTTCGCCGGACTTTTGACCTGTATTGCCTTCAAGGGTCTTTTTAAGGATGTCCTCCATTACGATCACATCTTTAGGATCAGGTTTTATCCTGACGCTCATCTCCTTGCCTTTTCTCTCCAGCTTTAGAGTTACTTCCTGTTCGGGTCGTTCATTTATAATGTCTATAAATTCCTGATGAGATTTCACTTCCTTTTCACTTATTCCGTCATCTATGGAGATGACCTTATCCAATTTACGCAATCCTTCCTTTGCTGCCGGTGTTCCACTTATCACTTTACCAATAAGAGGCCCCTTTCCATTTGGTGCAATCCCTACAGAATAACGCTCCACTATCTTATTAAATTTTGGCTTAATATCTTTATGGACAATTTTATCACCCTGTTTAACTTTAAAATCAAGTTTCTTTCCTTCGGAAAAAAATATTTTATAGCTAATATCGGAAAAACCTGTTATCTTTTTTCCGTCAATTTCAAGGATCTCATCACCGGTCCTGATACCTGCCTCATAGGCGACAGATTTCTTTTCCGCTATCAGTTCTTTGGGAATAAACACCTTGTTAGTTGCTTTGCTGTACCCAACAAGATTCATCATAAAAAAGATAATAATTCCAAAAATCAAGTTAAACAGAGGTCCCATTGCTACGGTTACAATCCTTCTCCAGGGTGCCGCAGTCAGGAACTCATAGGATTTCCCCTCACGCTCTTCCGACGGCTCTTCTCCGTAAAACTGGCAATAACCGCCAAAGGGTATAAGCGTAACCTGATAGGTGGTCTCCCCGATCTTCTTCTTCAAGACACCCTTGCCGTAGCCCATTGAAAAAACCTTGGCTTTAATCCCTACCATCTTGCCGCCAAGCAGGTGGCCCAATTCGTGAACAAAAATACAGAGTCCCAGGAGAACTACTATTCCAATTATATATGTCAATGCCATCATGAACTTTTTTACCTCTTCATCATATTTATCATTTTCTGTGCTGTTTCCCGCGATTCCGTATCCGCGTCAAAGATATCCTCAATACCGGGATTTTTAATAGTATTGTGTTGTTCCATGGTTTTTTCCACAATTTTCACAATATCGGTAAACAATATCTTTTTTCCAAGGAAGGCTGCTACGGCAGCCTCGTTTGCCCCGTTTAATACAGCAGGCATTGTGCCGCCTGTTTTTCCTGCCTGGTAGCACAATTCCAGGGCCGGGTATTTTTTGCTGTCATACGATATAAAATTAAGGCTTCCCTGCTCTGCCAGGTTAAGCCGTCCAAAATCATTTTTTACTTTTTTTGGATACTTCAGGGCGTTCAGGATCGGAAGCGCCATATCCGCTACGCCCATATGCGCGTAAACCGCTCCATCTACGGTCTCTATCATTGAATGGATCACACTTTCGGGGTGTATTATAACATCTATTTTGTTATATTCAACATTAAAAAGATAATGCGCTTCTATTACTTCAAGTCCTTTATTCATCAATGTGGCGGAATCAATGGTGATCTTACTTCCCATATCCCAGGTTGGATGGGCCAGGGCCATTTCCGGGGTTACGCTATCCATTTTTGAAGCATCCAGGTCGCGGAGACTTCCTCCTGAGGCCGTGAGAATAATCCTTTCCACATCTTCATTTGATTCCTTCTCAAGCAGGGAAAAAATCGCGCTATGCTCACTGTCTACGGGGATCAGTTCTACATTCTCTTCAGCCGCCCTGGACATAAAGAGTTCTCCTGCCATTACCAGGGTTTCCTTATTCGCCAGCGCTATCCGTTTTGTGAAAGGCAGCGCTGCCAGTGTCGGCCGTAATCCTGCGGCTCCTACAATCGCAGAGAGAAGAACATCTACGGGCCTTCGCCCCAGCTCCTCAGTTCCTTCGGCTCCTTCCAGGAATTCAACATCCCGGCAGCGGCTTTTGAAATCGCGGTATTCCTGTGACGATAGTATATCGGGCGCTTCTATTGAAACAACATGGGGACGGAATTCCTTAACCTGTTCTTCCAGCAGGGCAATATTTCTCCCGCATGCCAGGCCATAGACCCGGTACTCACTGTTAAGAGATCTTACGACCCGTAATGTTGATTCACCAATAGACCCTGTTGAGCCAAGTATTGTTATGTTCTTTGTCAAATTCTAAAGCATACCTTTAATATATATATAATAATAAAACAGCGGAAGCGTAAAGACCATGGCGTCAAATACGTCCCACATTCCACCGTGACCGGGAATGATGGTTCCGGAATCCTTTATACCGCCGTCTCTTTTCACAGAAGACTCTATTAAATCTCCTGTATTTCCAAGAATACTTAAAAATATTCCCAGGATTGCGGCCTCTATCATGGTAAAGAGTGTCACATCGAAAAATGAAATAAAAACCTGGTTCGCTACTATCATACCAATAATACTAAAAAGCATGCCGGAGAAATATCCTTCCCATGACTTATTTGGAGAGACCGCGAAATTGGTTTTATGCTTTCCAAAAAGTACTCCCCCAAAATATGCTCCCGAATCATTCATCATTATTGCCACATTTAGTATCAATATATAATACATCCCATAATGATTAATCGCCTTCATTAGGATTATATGTGAAAAGGGTAATACAATAAAGATTATCCCCATAACCGTTACGGCGGTGGAATATGTGCCCCCTTGAATTGGCCGTTTAAAAACCTGGAGCGCCAGGATTATTGCCAGGAAAACTGCGATCAATCCCATAATTATGCGTGCATCGAAATTTTCTTTATGCTCCCAGAAAACAAACATATACATTACAACATTTACCAATACCCCGGCAAGCATTCCTACCCAAATAAAGGGCCGTCCGTTTTCTCCCCTGTCGGCGATCTGGTAATACTCATAAAGACATACCAGGGACACAAGTATCGATATAGCCAATATTGGTATCCCCTTAAAGTAAGGGGGTGCTACAATTGCCGCAAAATATAAGGGCAAAGCTACAATAGCGCTCAACACCCTCTTTATTGTTGTGCTTCTTACATCACTCATAATCCGCCAAATCTCCTTTCTCTTTGCTGGTACTCATGTATCGCTTTATATAAATGCTCCGGTGTAAAATCGGGCCATAGTTCATCAACAAATATTAACTCCGCATAGGCCATTTGCCATATAAGAAAATTACTAATGCGGTACTCGCCGCTGGTCCGGATCATAAGATCCACTTCCGGCATGTTGGCTGTATACAGGTTTTTTTCCAATTTTTTTAAGGACAGCTTCTCATTCGTTTTCCTGCTGCCTACCCAGGTATTAACAGCCTCCACTATCTCCTGCCGTCCGCCATAATTGATACAAAAATTCAATATCAACTTTTTATTTTCTTTTGTTGCTTCAACGGCGCGAGAAATTGTCTTTTTTGTTGTAGGAGGGAGTCTTTTGGTTGTTCCGGAATGCGTTATTTGTATCCCTTTTGACTTGATCATATCGAGTTTTTCCTTGAAGAAATACTCAATAAGCTTCCAGAGTCCTTTTACCTCGGCAGCCGGCCGCAGCCAGTTTTCAGTTGAAAAGGCATAGAGGGATACAGCCTTTATTCCCAGGTCCAGGGCGACATCCATTAAGGGTTCAACCGCGTCCGCGCCCTTTTTATGCCCTTCCGATCTCGATAAGGAATGCTTCTTTGCCCATCTCCCGTTTCCATCCATTATGATTGCCAGGTGAGCGGGTATTATATTGGGCTCTATTAAGCTTCTATAATCTTTCATTCAATTATTTTTTGGTCCACCAGATCTTTATATGCTCAATATCTCTTTCTCTTTATTCTCCGTTAATTTCTGGACCTCTTCTACGTATTTATCAGTAGATTTCTGAACTTTTCCCTGCCCGGCTTTTGATTCATCCTCTGAGATATCTTTCTCTTTTTCCAGTTCTTTTATCATATCATTGCCGTCTCTTCGGATATTCCGTATAGCGACCTTGCAATCCTCACCTCTCTGCTTTGCCACTTTTACATACTCTTTTCTTCTCTCTTCCGTGAGATCGGGAATCTGTATCCGGATGAGGTTTCCGTCACTGGACGGGTTCAATGATAATTCCGATTTTAATATTGCCTTTTCCACTGATTCAAGGTTCCCTTTATCCCAGGGCTGTATTACTACCAGCCGGGGCTCAGGTACGGAAATAGTGGCGACCTGGTTTAAGGGCATTGGTGACCCGTATACATCTACCTTTACGGAATCGAACATGCCTGCGTTAGCTCTACCGGTTCGAATTGCCGCGAATTCCTTCTGCAAATTGGCAAGACTTTTCTTCATTCTGTTATCAATATCAACAATTATTTCATCAACCATATACTCGCTCCTTTATCTGGGTATGCTTTTGAGCTTTTATTACGAAATCGTTGTTCCAATTTTTTCGCCGGAAACGATCCTTTGTAAAGATCCCTTATTAAACAGGTTAAAGACTATAATAGGCAGTTTGTGATCCATACACAATGATACTGACGTGAGATCCATAACCCGCAGCTGTTTCTGTATTACCTCAATATACGATATTGAGTCAATCTTTTTTGCGTTTTCATCTTTTTCCGGATCGCTGGTATACACACCATCAACCCGGGTTGCTTTTAAGAACAGGTCCGCGCCCAGCTCTATGCCTCTGAGACTGGAAGCCGTATCCGTGGTAAAAAAAGGATGTCCCGTACCTCCGGCAGCAATAACAACCCGGCCTTTTTCCAGGTGGCGAACTGCTCGCGGTATTACATACTGCTCTGCCACCTCGGTCATTTCTATCGCTGTCATGACCCTGGCCGGGACTCCCGCCTTTTCAAGAGCATCCTGAACGGCAAGGGAATTCATTACTGTTGCCAACATCCCCATATAATCGCCCTTTCTTCTATCTATTCCCAGTTCCTCTCCAAGAGATCCTCTGAAAATATTACCGGCTCCAATTACAATCGCAATTTCCACTCCCGTACTATGAATCTCTTTTATCTCCAGAGCTACCTGACGCACAATCTCAGGATTTATTCCTGTTTTCGCGTCACCTGCCAGGGCTTCACCGCTCAACTTTAACAATAGACGTTTATATTTTGGGGATGCCATATATTTTACTATCCTATTTGAAATCTGCTAAAATTCCCTACTTCAATATTCTCTCCATAGGTTGCGACCTTCTCTTTAATAAGGTCTTTTATTTTTACCTTGGACTCCTTGATATATTCCTGCTCAAGAAGACATATTTCACTATAAAACTTATTCAGTTTTCCCTCAACTATTTTTTCAATTACATTATCCGGTTTTCCGGAATCCTTCATTTGCGCCCGGTAGATTTCTTTTTCTCTTTCTACATCTTCCGCCGGTACATCTTCAATGTTAACATATAACGGACTCGCTGCCGCTACCTGCATACAGAGTTCCTTTGCCAGGTTCCTGAAATCATCATTTTTTGCAACAAAATCCGTTACTGTTTTCAGTTCAAGAAGCACGCCTATTTTCTGGTTGCTGTGAATATAGGATGCTACAATCCCTTCACTTGCTTCTCTTTCCATCTTCTTATCGGCTGCTGCAAGTCCTTTCTTTCTTAAAAGGTCTACTGCCTTATCCATATCGCAGTCTACCTCGATCAATGCCTTTTTGCAATCGAGCATTCCTGCCTGGGTCTTTTCCCTGAGTTCCTTTATCATGTCAGTTGTTACTTCTGCCACTGTTTTCTCCTTAGAAATAATAAATAATTTACGCGTGTTTTGATTTGTAAGAAACCGCCCCTTTACCAGGAGCCGCTTCCTTTCTCCGAATCTACTTCGGAATCGTCGGCGTCCTTAGAACTTTCCTTTGACGCTTCATTGGTATCTGCTGCTTCCGCTTGAACACCAGCTTCTTCTTCGCCGCCTTCAGCAGCAGCTTCCTCTGCTGCTTGCGCTTCTTCTGCCGCTGCTGCCTGAGCAGCTTCTTCAGCCTGGCTTCCTGCCTGGCCTTCAATGATTGCCCGCGCCATTGTATCCAGAAAAAGACCAATCGCTCTAATGGCATCATCATTTCCCGGGATCGGAAAATCGATTTCAGAAGGATCACAGTTTGTGTCTACTACCGCGAAAATAGGAATTCCAAGCTTTTTTGCTTCTCGTACCGCAATCATCTCTCTTTTGGGATCAATAATAAAAAGAGCGTCCGGCAGTCCGTCCATATTCTTGATTCCTGCCAATACCTTATTCTTTTTCTCAAGCTCTCTATGCAGATCAAGCCGTTCCTTTTTGGTTTCAGCGTCCCATATGTCGGTCTCCTGCATTTTCTCCAGGTCTTTAAGCCTTTTAATAGAATCACTTACCGTATGAAAATTAGTTAAAAGCCCTCCGAGCCATCTTTCAGCAACATAAAACATGTTACACTTGTCACTATATGTTACAATCGCTCCTTGAGCCTGCTTCTTTGTTCCCACAAATAGAACTTTTCCACCATTTTCTGCTATGTCTTTCATCGCGCTGTAAGCGAATTTTAACCGCTGCATGGTTTTCTGTAAATCGATAATGTGAATCCCGTTCCTTGCCGTAAAAATAAACTGGGACATCTTCGGGTTCCATCTCCTGGTCTGGTGACCGAAATGAACTCCTGATTCCAATAATGCTTTCATTGATACTACTGCCAATTAAATTACCCCCTGGTATTAATTTTAATTTCCTGCTCAATATGACAAACCAGGCACAAGTATGCCGGTAAGCCTTTACAATAATATAACCAATTACGTACTTGCCTTTTCATTATTTAATAACATGAAGAAGCAACCGGCCTTTGCCGATTTAAATATATGTGCTTTTTTGAAAAAAACACAATTGTTAGCCGCAGGTGCGGCCTAAATCTCTTCGCCTATACTTTCCGGAAAGCTATAATTCCAATAACAATTCCCAGGATAGTCGAAAGACTTAAATCGATACTGGCGCTTATAAACACCAGTTTAAAACTTATAGACTCGGTTAAATTGATTGTGATAACCGATAATGAAGGGAGCAATTTTACTATAAGTGCTCCTAGTGCCGACCCAAGAATAGCGCCGATGATTAAAAAGGCTATAAAATAGCCCATATTTGTTCGTTCAAACCTCATTCAACACAACTCTCTTGAAGTATATTCATAAATTTACTATAGGTGGTTTTGTCAAGTTTTTTTTGTCATATTCCAGGGAAATAGTCCTTTACCGTGCCTCACACACCACGATCTGCTTTGTATCCGTTGGAATAAAATGGCTTTCATCGAATTGTCCGTATTTTGCTATAATCCCGAAGCCGTTTTGTTCCAGTATGGAATTTAGTCTTTCCGGGTAAAATACCCTGAGGCTATAATCAACAACCACCTCTTCTTTTTGCCCCTTTATTTTATAGTACCATTTTATATTTTCAAGCTCATTTTCACTATCATACAGACTGCTCATGTTAACGATTACCCTCCCCTTGCCGTAGGGATCGATATACTCGGTTATGGGAAAGCGCCTGTCGTGGGTCATTTCCGGCAAATCCGGGTCGGGATTCATCACATCTATTACAAAGAGCCCTTCCGGCGCAAGATGCTTTTTTACATTGGCCAGGGCCGCCTCAAGGCTTTCATCATCGGACAGATGCTGGAGCGCGTTAAAAGGAAAGATGACGCAATTAAATTTTCTTTCCAGGTTAAAATCCCGGCAATCGGCCCGGATGAACTCAATAGAAAGACCTTTGTCGGCGGCTTTTTTCTTCGCGTGGTCGACCATAGGGCTCAAGAGTTCCAGCCCCGTAATATCATAGCCTGCTTCGGCTATGGGTATGGTAATCCTGCCCGTTCCGCAGCCCAGTTCCAGTACGGGCTCTCCGTAAAAAGAGATTTGCCGCAGGTAAAATTTTATATCTTTTACATAGTCTTTATAATGGGCATCATAGTGAACCGGGTCACTATAGAGGTCCGAACAATCGAGCGGTTTCATAAGTTTCCTTTAAATATCATTTATATATCACTTTAAATATCGCAGAAAAAGCTTTTCAAGCCCTTTTCCCGTCTTTTTTTCGACTTTTTTAAACCGGATCTTCACAACTGTCTCTTTATGGGGATGGGTTTCGGGATACCCGGTTTCTTTCTTTTTTGAGTACTCCCATTTCCCTTTTACCCGGTACTCATAAAAATAGGAATAATACATCCTTTTCTTTTTAGCCTCAACCGTCAAACGGTTAAAAACCGGTCCCGGATTTTTACTCAGGAAAGCTGATTTATCCTTTAACGTTACCCGTATTTTCGCGGGGTAAAAACGGTAGGTCTTTTTGTTGATCTTCTCCCCTTTCCATTTGAGGAATTCAAGAGTGCTAATATCGCTCACCGCGACCTTTCTTATTTGCGTTTTTCCCTTTGTTACTACAATAAATGAAATGGAACCACTGGAAAAAAGGAGATTTTCTTCTACATATTTTTTATTCGCGAAATCAATACGAACCGGGTACCAGGCTGCGGTCTTTTTTGTGTTTTTATTAAGAAATACATCAGGGACCGCGGGCTCATCAGGCGCTTTTACTTCGGCAAAAAGCATAAGCGACACTAGCGGAAAAACACAGAGTCCAACAAACAGACCGGCGGCGATTTTTATCGGCATACACAACTTAGCCCTTCGCCTCATTGTTCTCTTTCTTAACTCTCTTTGCTTCTTTAATCCTGTTAAGTTCTTTTTTCGCTCTTTCATGAGCGGGATTTATTACAAGAATCTTTTTCCACAATTGAACCGCATCTTTTATTTTTCCCAGTTTCATCAAAGACAGACCGGATATTTCCAGCGCATCCACAAAATTATTCCGGAGCTGCGCGGCCTTTTGAGCTGTCCGGTCGGCCATGGTATAATTTTTCAAATTAAAATAGGCTTCGGCCAGGTGTCCCCATACATTGGCGTCTATTTCATTATAGAGTAAATGTTCACTGAGATGTTCTACGGCCTTTAAATAATTCCCATCCTGCAAATAACACTCTCCAATATATAAATGCGATATCTTATCGGCAGATTCCACTTTGAGCGCCTCATTCAACTCCGCAATCGCTTCCTTGAATTGCTTTTTCGCCAGGTACTTAAAACCCTGTTCTCGATGAGTAACCAGCTTTTGGTACGCGGGATCAATCTCAATGAGGACAAAGCTTACATCATCGCTCTGTTCCGTTCCCCGGGCAAACTCCTCCCATTCGGAAATAATTTTTTCCTTTGCTTCTTTTATCGGCAGGTTCGCGGTCTCCAATAATAATTCCGACAGCCGCTCAATAGTGAACGTTTCCTCCTTTTTATTTTTGCAATCACTAATTCCGTCGGTATATAAAAACATGCGATCCCCGTAATTCAACACATCCTGCCCATCCTCATACATACTGTTCGCGATTGGCAGATACCCCATAAACAGGCCGTTTGTGTCCCAGTGATCAATAGTATTATCGTTTTTTCGCAGCACCAGGGCCATCTGGTGAGAGGCATTACAATAAAAGACCTCAAAAGAAGGACTGATCACAACAAAAAAAGCCGTAACAAAGTCATCGGTCTTGATTGTTTTTATGAGCTCATTATTGACCTGGATAAAAATATCCCGGGGAAACAGATGACTTTGTATGGCATCGGAAAAACTGATCTTAGCCATTGCGGTAATAAAAGCAGCGGGCATGCCATGACCGGAAACATCAGCAATAAGCACGCCAATGTACCCTCCCTTCATGAGGAAGATATCATAAAAATCTCCCCCCACTTTCCCCATAGACCGGTAAAACGCGTCAATCCTGACACCTTCATGATAGTACGGCATTTCCGGAAGTATCCCCTCCTGAATATTTGCCGCCAATTCAAGCTCCTGCACTATCTCCTTATTGTTCCGCTCCATCTTTTTCAGCGTTTTATTCAACTCACCGGTTCTCTCTTCTATGGAATTTTCCAGGTTCAGATTGAGCGACTCCAGCTTCCCCTTCATAAAATTGATATTCTCTGCCATGCCAAACGAGATCAATATCACGCTAATAAGAGAAGACGCCTGCTGGCTTAAGCGGATAAAAATATTTCCCGGTAATATCGAAAAAACATACAGAGAATATGATACCGTCCCGATCCAGAAAATAGTCCAGGCTAGAACGTAAAAACGGGCCGGCCTGTATCCGTTTTTCGCGACAATAAATGAGCCCACTACCAGGAGAATGGCCGTTAATACTATAGCAAGAACAGAAAGCCTGAGTACAAAAAGATGTTCAAAGATTATGGAAAACGGAAGACAGACCAGGCATATGAGCATTATTGCAATCGCGATTAGATCAATCCTGGGAATAGTCACTTTCGTGTTCATAAAGCTCCGGGAAAACTGAATGGCAAATATTACCGTACTCAGGATAAAAAAGACTACGCTCGTATTTGCCAGCGTTACGGACCGGGGCCAGATATATTGAAACGCCAGGCCGTCATTTGCCAGCTGAAACATGAGAAAAGAAAAACAAAACAGGATATAATACAAATAACTGGAAATACGCAGCGTAAAGAACATAAATAAATGGTATATCACCATTATTAACATAGCTCCGTAATAAATTCCCAGGATTGCGTACTCCAGGTTCATGTTCTTATAAAAGGCCCGGGGAGAACTCATTTTTAACGAAAAATTCATTGCCCCGCTGGTTTGTATCCTCACATAACAGGTATGCTCTTCCGCGTTTTTTTCTTTTAGCTTGAAAATGAAGTTCCTGTATTCCACCTCCCGTTTACCAAAATCGAGCTTGTCTCCCGCCACTCTTTCCCCGGAGAGCTTTCCTGCCGCGTCCCGGACATAGAGATCAATCCTGTCGAGATTGGGGTTGTCAATTTCAAGATACCATTCAATATCCTTAGCGGTTGGATTTTTTATCGCAAAGCGTATCCAGTATACCGATGAAGTAAATCCAAAACTATAGGTATCCTGATTATAAAATTGATATGATGAAGTAAAGTAGGATGATGCTGCGTCATTGATGGTGAGGGCTTGTTCTCTATCTTCAAGAACCTCCAGGTGGCTGGCCAGGGGATAGTCTGTTGTGTCCGGGTCCAGCTGAACGGGTTCTACAGCATACAGCCCGATGCCCGGAATCAACAACGCCAATGTTACCAGAACAAAAAGGGTTCGCTTACCTATAGCAATCACTTTTTAAATTCATTAAAGTATATATTCAAAATCAGTTCTATCTCTTTATCCGACGCTTCCAGTTTCTCTTTTTCAAGTTTTTTAGATATGGCATCCGTCCCCAGCTTCGGGTCTTCTGTTTTTATGTCTATTATTCTCTCAAGAACTTTCTTTTTTACCGCTGTTGCCCCGCTAAAAAAACCGGAATTATGGAGAGTGAGGATCGTGTATCGCAATTTATTATACTGCTCCAGGAGCTTTTTATTCTTCTCTTCCAGGTCATTCAGTTTCTTCAGGAAATAATCCGGATCACGCCTCTTTATGTACGCTAAGGGATCTTTTATTGCCTCATTTAAATTCTTACTCAGCCGCTCTTCATCCACAAAGTCATCTTTAACTCTTACTAATAAGTTATCTTTGGTAATCCTGAAATTATATTTTAGTTTATATTCACGGGACTCAATATAGGTAAACATCATTCCCGCAGGAAGATATTTAAGAATGTCTACAGTCTTATATTTGAACTCTGAGGGGACAATTATTATCTGGATTATTTCATTCGATACAAGAAAATTAACGTTTCGTACCTTCATGTTTTTCCAGGTTCGAAAACTCTTGTTTAATTCTATAATCTTGCTGCCCTTATCGTCCGCGAGCGTTCCAAAGTATTTTACCCCAAATGTAGTCCCGGCCTCATCCGCAATAACCAGGTTGGTCTCATTTTCTTCCTGCCGGGTATCCTGCACCCGCAATCCCTGGGCGCTCCAGTCAAACGCATACACCCCGGTTGCGGCAAAAAGAATAATTAAACAAAGGATTATATACTTTTTCATAGTTTCTCCTGATTCATCTCTAATAATATTTTATCAAATGCCTGTATCCTCTTTTTCATGCCTGTTCCATCACCCGGGGCTGACTCTATCTGCTTTGCCCGCATTTCTCCCCTGGATTTGATAAATTGTATCTTTCCGATAAATTCATCATCATGACGAAAAACAAGAGCTGTTCTTCCTTCTGTGATGTTATGCAGCTTATTAATATGAATAATAATACTGCTCTTTTTACGAGGATCAATAATATACCCGCTTTCGGGCCGTACTTTTAATATCGTGTCAAAGGCGTACCGGTAATTGCGAATAGTTTTGTTTTTATTATCAACAGTGGCAGTGAGTCCTATCCACATAGCTTCATAATCATAAATAATGGACCGCGACAAAAAGCTGATCCTTGACAAAGAAGGCGGCACGGAATTCATATACGGCACCCGCATTAACCTCCGCATCAAAACATCATGACTGCCTATTTTCATTCTCAGTATCCCAAATTCCGCTTCACTGTAGATTCCTTCTTTACTGAGCAGGGGATTGTACTTTTGCAGCTCTGTCACCTTTTTACTCGAAGCCGGGTCCACTTTTGACTGCAAAACTTCCTTTATCCGTTTTGACCTAAAAAACGGGTTATACTTCAATTTCAATGATTTGATATACCGCTCATAATATCTCTTCTGAGAAGCCAATTCCCTCTTATG
Source organism: bacterium (assembly GCA_024224995.1). The sequence continues at coordinate 15,335 of JAAENB010000074.1, forward strand.
GGTCTTCTGCATGGCTTTTGCCTTTATTGAATAGAGCCTGTCATAATTGGTGAGTATGGCTCCCGATTTTTTTATTCCGTCTTTATAGCTTTTATCACTAGTTGACATACTCTTTTCAATAGCGGCAATTTCCCTCTTTTTGGCCGCGATCCTCTTGTCGTACCACGCGGCTTTATGGCTTACTTTTCTCTGTTCCGCTTTATCAATAGCTGCTACTTTTGCCGCGATATCCTCATCAGGAAGAGGCTGGGAATAGACGTTCTCTTTCTTCATATTAAACTCGTCTTTTAAATCGAGAACCGCGTTCTGCTTTTTGAATTTCAAATCTTCCAGCTCACGCCTGGCTACATCCACTTCACTCTCGTTCTTCTTTGCCGTGTCTATGAGCTCCCGCAGACGCAGATCTTGAAATTCATTGATATTTATATCCACATTCTTGCTTTGTTCACTTATATAATTTGTCAGCAATATGGTCCCGGCGACTACTGCTCCAATAAACAGTACAATAAAAAGATTGAGGAGTATATTCCGGTTCTTCTTGGTCTTTGCGAACTCATCTTCAAGTGAGTACAACATGGCCTGACCATCGATATCATGCACTTCCTCGGGAAGAAACTGCGACCTGCTAACTTCCAGATCCTTGTTTATTTCGTTTTCATTTCCCATATTCCATTCCAATCCTTCGGACACTTTCCTGTTGTCCTTTGTTTGAATTCCGCAGCCATTGGCAATTTACATCGTGAAAACTTTTTATTCGCCTGGACCCAGTCTCCTTCATAATATAGAATAAGACCCGACTTATAAGACGAAAGATGCCGTTTCATTTTATCATCAATATCACTTTCCAGGATAGGCCAGTATACCTTTTTCCCCATGGTCTTTCCTTTAACCATGACTGTATCTATTTCCAGGAAGTGCATTCCGTGATCCTCTACATTCGCTTCTATATCAAGTTTTATAAACTCCGAACAGATCACCGGAGTTTTGTAAACCCGGGTAAGTCCTTCCAGCCGTGACGCGGAATTGACTGTGTCTCCAATTACTGTATTGGTCATTCGAATATAGGATCCCAGGGTTCCATAAAAGACCTCGCCTCCGTCAATGCCCACTCCTACCTCAAGCAGAACCGCCTTGTGTACCCGTTCCTCATCTTTTGTTAACGTTCCCTTGGTCATTTCCAGTTTATCTTTCACCGTGTTCATTTCTTCTCTCAGCATGCCGGCAACATCCTGAATCTTATACGCGGACAATATGGATTGATACGATTTATTCTCATATGAGTCTTCAAGTACGCCGAATACTGCCAGCAGCGCGTCCCCAATAATCGATCCGATTACTCCGTCGTAATTATTGATCTCGCGTATTGCCCGGTCGTAATGAAGATTTAACAGTTTGATGATATCAGTTCCCAGGGTTTCCGTTATGAACGTAAAACTTTTTATATCCGTAAACAGTACGGTTAGCTCTTTTCGGGATCCCTCCAGCCGGATCTCGCGGTCCTTATATGCTTTATGTACGATATCCTTATTGGCGAATTTTCGAAAGATCGATACCAGGTTATCGATGGTACTCGATAGCGAGTTAAAGGCTGTTCCCAGGTAGGTTATATCATCATTCGTTGCGTTGCTCATATCGATGAGTCCCAATTCCTGGTCTTCTACCATCTTCATGATTGCTGTTGTTATGGTATCAATATAACGCAGGATATGGCGCAGTATAAAAATCCCGATTACGCCTATGAGCAGTGTTATTGCGATGATCATAATACTCACAATCCAGAAAATCCGGTTTGTTTCTTTATGAAACTCGTTTAATTCTTCCGCCCTCAGTATGTAAACTTCCCAATTGGGATTATACTTATATATTCCAAAATAGGTCTCATCATTGAAGCTGAAATAGACATACCCCTCATCCCCCCTTTTGCCATCAGGATGCTCCTTCGCTTCGTTCATGCGCGTTTTCATTATCCCAAGGGTCTCTTTGTCGGTAAAATGGCGGTATTTTTTTACATATTGCTCTTTAGAAGATTGAAAAAAGATCTTTCCATCGGTTTTTATTCCCAGTATTATTGCCTTATCATTTTTTATTTCATGGAGGCCTTTTGTCTCTATGGTCTTTACTGAGGATTCAAGGTCTTTATCGTACTTATAAATCTGGTACTGGTTGCTGCAATAGGAATAGACATTTTTCAGGTCTTTGACCAGTAACTGGTTCATGAGATTGAGCAGTACTGACCGGGTGTATATGAGGTTGATATAGTTTGTAGTAAAACTGGATAGTAGTATAAACAGCGAAAATGCCAATACTATCTTCAATGTTACCGGGGCGACTCTTGTTTTTCCAACTTTTTTCCACAACATAACCGCTATTATCTCCAACTATATTAAAGATTATAGGTCTATTTAATAGACTATGACCCGGTTTTATATTTTGTTCGAAATAATCCCCGGCATCTTGTATATGGTTTTACTGCCATAACATCATATACAAGGTTATATAGTATAACGCCGGGATAGCTGCTGTCAAGAACTTTTATGAAGAAAAAGTATGATTATAAAGTTCCATCCGCCCTTTACACCTGTTAAAGGCTACCCGGGATAAAATCTTCGGAAAAGGGTTTGGTTCTGAGAGACGTTGCAGTGCAACGCCTTTACTGGCTGGTTTCAGGCCAGGGCTATGGAGATTCCGGGAAGGAGTGCGACCCCTGCGAGGGGATTCGGTACGCGTACACGGTGTTTATTTGGGGTTTAACCCCTCCGTGGTGTTGACCCCCGGGCAATATCTTCGGAAACAGGCCCGTAGAGGCGTTGCACTGCAACGTCTCTGAAACCACCCCGGGTAA
>JAAENB010000075.1 GCA_024224995.1 bacterium
AACTCATTCCGGAAGATATATTATCACGGTTTCTTGATAGTCAGTATTTCATTCGATCCAATAAAGTCAAAGAAAAAAGAATAAGTTTAGAAGGTGTTTGGGAAAATGCGGGATTTGATAAAATAGATTTAGAATCAGAGTTATGCCAGGCACGACAGGAAATAGCTTCATCTATTGAAGCGAGGAGATTTGAATGAGATATTATTTCCACCCGAGAACATGGACAAGTTCTTTTTCAGAAATATCCGCAAGAAAGCAAACAAATAACCTTCAAATCGACCGAGCCTGTGTTAAGACAGATTTCTGATCCGGAGAGATTTTATACAACCCTTTGGCAGTATAACAAGAGCAAAATTTTTTCTTGAATATATAGAAGAAAACAAGATTAACGCTGCTATTTTGATTGATTTGGATGCATCTAAAGAAAAAAAAGATGAAAGATTACAACATTATGATTCGTATGATACAACAAAAATATTTTTTATGATTCAGGAAATTTATTGCCTGTTTGTGAAAAGGAAAGACAAAAATGAAAATCTGGCTTAAAGAAAGAATAGGAAATCCTGAACTTTTCACAGGCAGGAAAAAGGAACTGGCTTATTTCCTGAACTGGACTGACAGGATAAAAAAGGAAA
>JAAENB010000076.1 GCA_024224995.1 bacterium
AAAACGCACTTTTTTTGTAACATTTAAGAAAAATAATTGACAAATATCACCCCGAATTATTCATGGTCATAACAAATACACGAACCCGCCTGGGCGTATTTCGGCGTATTTGAAACAACTAAGAAAATAACTAAAAAGGGAGAACACTATGAAAAAAAGTTTTATTTTAATGGTAATGCTGTTTATTCTATCGAATGTCGCCTTTGCCGCTCAAAAAGCACCAATTGGTCATTGGGCTTTTGAAGAAGGCGCGGGGACATTAATTTCCGATTCTTCAGATAATCAAAATGACGGAGAATTTGTTGGAGAGGGTATTGACTGGATCGAAGGTGTTGTTGGCGATCATGCTCTTAATTTTAATAGTGATAACGGTTATGTTTCCATACCTTTTCACGAAGCATATGAGCCTGAAGTTATTACTATTGCCGCGTGGATATATTCCGATGGCGTTTCCGGAGCCTATATACGCTTAAACAACCGGTGGCACATACGATACTGGGGCGGCAAATGGGATATTTCACTTGAGTTGCAAACCGGGTGGGTCGCGAGAGATTCCGGGTATACTATTCCCTTGCAAGAATGGCATCACCATGCTATTACTATTGATAACGCGAACAGAACCGTAACCTTTTTTGTTGACGGAGAACAGGTTGGCGATGCTCAAACCTATGATACCGATCTGTATGTTTCCGGTACTCCCGGTCTCCTGTCTATTGGCCAGTTTAGCGAAGGTTGGGAATGGAACGGTAAGATTGATGACGTAAAAATATATGACTACGCGTATGATTTTGATTATGTGGAAACACAGAATGTATACTATGTTGATAACAATGCCAGGGAAAGAAATTCTGAAATTTATACTGTTGAACTGAACGAAGCTTCGGGCAAATCAAATTTAACGCTCTTAGCAAGCATTCCTTTTCAAAGAACTCATATTGCCGTTACTTCCGATGGAAGCAGGATCTACTGTGTTGAAAACGAAAGAAACAATGCCCGCTTAGGTTATTATGACGTAGCTGAAGGAACTTTTACTATTGTTGGTAATTTAGATATTCCCGGCCTGGTTCTGGCATCTTTCGCTCCTGACGGAACTCTCTATATCGCGTCTGGCCGTACCAACCACCTTTACACTGTTGACGTTGACAACGCTGCCACAACCTGTCTTGGTCCTGTTTATACCGGTTCCCGGCACGGAAAACACGGAAAGCATGGAAAGCATGGAAGGCATGGAAGACATGGAAGACACCAAATGTTAGATCTTAGAGGTGCCGATATTGCTTTCAGTTCCAACAGTACTCTCTATGTTATGACCAGGGGATATGGAGGAATGATTTATTCTGTTGATATGAACGATCCTTCCTACAGACTTAAAGGAACTTATTTCGCGAAAGCTGATAGCCAGGCCAGCGGCCTTGCCGTACTGGACCAGGGAAATGGAAACCTTGTTTATTCTTCCGCTGCAAATCACATGACTATAATTGATCGTTCTACGGGTCAGGCAACTGCCAAATTACCCGTTTATTTGGATGACGCGCTTTTCGACACTCACGGAGGCGATATGGCCGCCGGTTGTGTTGCTGAATAATATTTTCTATAACAAGTATCAAGTATCTTCAAAGAAAAACCGGATTTATTCCGGTTTTTTTTTGGTTCAGCGCGATTGCTGATTTTTTTCCGGGGTAGTAAAAAGAACTTGTTTTTTTTACGCAATTATTATATTTGTTTATATAACCATGAAACAGAAAGAAAAGCATAAAGAAAAACAGGAAAAAATTAAAGACGCGTTATTAATGCAGAAATGTTTTTTTAACGCAAAGAGATCACCCAATAAAGATATTGATTTTCAGTTTAACATGCAGGAACCGGAAGGTGAGTTTACGTATTATCTTTCCATTAAAAATAAAACCTGTGAACTCATTGAGGGCCGCTCTCCAAAACCGGTTTGTGAAATTATTACGGATATTTCAACCTGGGAAGATATCGGGGGAAAGTATATTTCTCCCGGTGAAGCCGTAAAAAGCGGCCGGTTTAAACTAAAAGGAAATTCTTTATATTTTATGTTAAGATATAAAAAAATTTTCAGCGGAACTCTGGACTGGAACATTCCAGGTAAAACATATTTAACACCGCCTTCCATTGAAAAGATAAAAAATGTGCTGGTGCTGTCCTGTTCTCCCAGGGGAGAAAAAGGCGCCACCCAGTTTTTTGCGGATATATTCACAAAGGGGATGGAGCGCGCCGGAGCAAAAGTTGAAACACTTTTTCCCGCCAGGATGAAAATAAACTCCTGCATAGGATGCTTTCAGTGCTGGTCCAATGAAGAGAAAAAATGTATATACGAAGAAAAAGATGACATGAAAATATTCTGGGAGAAGTATAATAAAGCAGACCTCCTGGTCTGGGCCACCCCAATATATGTTTTTCACGGAACCTCACTAATGAAAAAAGTAGTTGACCGGTTTTTTTCGATCGTAAACCCGAATATTTCAGTTTTACCGAACGGCGTTAAGACCCATGCCAGAAAAAATGAGCATATTCCTTATGAAACCTTACTGGCCTGTGCCGGTTTGAATGATAAAGACGTTTTTTTACCGCTGCAGCATACGCTCAGAACATGGATCAAGTATAATAATTCAAAATTGCTTGCCGAGTTGTGCCGGACAAATTCAATGGCGTTCCTTTCCGGCAGTGTGAAACAAAAAAAGATGGATGAAGCCGTAGAAGCTCTTGAACAGGCCGGTTATGAACTGGTAACATCAAAAAGAGTTAATAAAAAAACAAAAAAGACATTTGAACAAAGAATTTTTTCCGCCCCGGTCTTTGTTTCATCTGCCAATAAAAGTATTGATGAAGTCATGAGGGGTGAACAAAAAATCGGAGAAAGAAAGCTTTAAACTTTCCAGCCCCCCCGATTCTGCCGGAATAGCTGTGTAAACCTCAAAATTTCAAAACCTCAAAAGAATAGCGCTGTGTTTTGGTAATAAAGCCAAACCGAACAGCCGGAAAACAGTTTTTTTGTTATTTATTTTTTAATAATAGACAGGTATTGCCTAAAATTATTTAAAAGTAAAACAAATGCGTGAACAAGCCTGCCCCCCTGCGTATTTGGAATTATTTAAAAGGGAGAACACTTATGAAAAAAAGTCTTATTTTAATGGTAATGTTGTTTGTTCTATCAAATGGGGCCTTTGCCGCTCAAAAAGCGCTAATTGGTCACTGGGCATTTGAAGAAGGCGCTGGTACTTTAATTTCCGATTCTTCGGATAATCATAATGACGGTGAATTTGTTGGTGAGGATATCGACTGGATAGAGGGTGTTGTTGGCAATTACGCTCTTAATTTCAATAGTGAGAACGGTTATGTTTCCATACCTTTTCACGAAGCTTATGAGCCTGATGTTATTACTATTGCCGCGTGGATTTATTCCGATGGCGTTTCCGGAGCGTATATACGCTTAAACAACCGGTGGCACATACGGTACTGGGGCGGCAAATGGGATATTTCACTTGAATTACAAACCGGGTGGATAGCAAGAGATTCCGGGTATACTATCCCCTTGCAGGAATGGCATCACCATGCTATTACTATCGATAATATTAACAGGACCGTTACCTTCTTTGTTGACGGAGAGCAGGTTGGCGATGTTCAAACCTATGAGACCGATCTGTATGTTTCCGGCACTCCCGGCCTCCTGTCTATTGGCCAGTTTAGTGAAGGGTGGGAATGGAACGGTAAGATTGATGACGTAAAAATATATGACTATGCTCATGATTTTTCTAATGTGAACGCTGATAATATATACTATGTCGACAACAACGCCTGGAAAAGAAATTCTGAAATTTATACTGTTGAACCCGATGAAGCTTCGGGCAAATCAAATCTTACGCTCTTAACGGAAATTCCTTTTCGAAGAACTCATATTGCCGCGACTGCCGATGGGAACAGGATCTACTGTGTTGAAAACAGGTGGAGAAATGCCCGGTTAGGTTATTATGATGTTAATGAAGACACATTTACTATTGTTGGTAATTTAAATATTCCCGGCCTGGTCCTGGCTTCTTTCGCTCCTGATGGTACTCTGTATATCGCGTCGGGTCATACCAACAAACTGTACGCCGTTGATATTGATTCCGCTGCTACAACCTGCCTGGATTCAATTTATGTCCGCGGCTGGTTTGGCAGATACAAAAGGTTAGATCTGAGAGGCGCGGATATTGCTTTCAGTTCCGACAATACTCTCTATGTTATGACCAGGAAACATGGTGGAAAGATTTATTCTGTTGATATGAACGATTCTTCCTACAGACTGAAAGGTTCTTATTTCGCGAAAGCCGATCACTTCGCCAGCGGCCTTGCCGTTCTTGATCAGGGAGATGGTAACCTGGTTTATTCATCTGCCTTAAATCACATGATAATAATCGATCGTTCTACCGGTCAAAAAACCGCCCATTTACCCGTTTATTTAGACAATAAACTTTTTAACACTCACGGTGGCGATATGGCCGCCGGATGTAACGCTCAATAAAAAAATATTTTTTATTACAAGTATCTTCAAAGAAAAACCGGAATTTATTCCGGTTTTTTTTGTTCCCTTCGGACCTGGGCGCACCCTTCGGGCCGGGCTTCTCCGGGCTCCGCGTTCGCTGCGGTCCTGCGGAAGACCTCCGGACTAAACCCTGCGTATCCCTCGCGCGGAGATTGTAAAATGGATGCGATCCCTCGCAGGGGGGCGCACCCCTCCTCAGAGTCTCCATAGCCCTGGCCAGAAACCAGCCAGTAAAGGCGTTGCACTGCAACGTCTCTCAGAACCAAACCCTTTTCCGGAGCATCTTCGTAAAACAGACCCCGGTATACCCACAGTTTCTTTCATATTTTTCCCGGCCCTGCCGGGCCGTATTCTTCTGCACCAGGAAAAGATCGCCCGGGCGTATTGTCGTTTCAGGCACCCGGGCCTGTAACGCTCTTCAAATGTTGTTGTTGCCTCCCTCTCAGTTAGTGATTCCTCCCTTTCAGGTTATTCCAGGCGTAATGGGTTGACGCTAGTTGTTTTTTGTGTTATTTATATATTATGATAAAAGAGTGATTGAAAAGCCCCCCTTCTCAAAAACTCAAAATTATTCTTTCAGTAATGTTTAAATGATTAATTTTTAATTAGCCCAATATTTTTCTCTGGTAAAACATATGGAAATTTAAATTATTTATAAGGTGAGGTATGTCATGAAAAGGAATACATTTTTTTCGGGTGTTGTTTTTATAGGGGTGGCGTGTCTGCTTGCTTTTAGCGGGTGTGAGGCTGGTTTAACGAGTAATGACGGAACTGGAACATCAGAAGATAATGATTTCAGCTTTTCGGACATGTACGCAAAGATTAAAACTCTACAGGAAGAGGTTGACCGGTTAAAGGCATCTAATACAGCCTTATCTGAAGCTCTGGTGACAGCAGGAGAAGACCATGCAGGAGCAGCCCAAAGCATAACTGCAAGGATGGATGATTTAGAGGGTACGTTGGAAGGGGTAACCAGGTTGACTGATCCTTATACCGGACAGACGACAATACGATTTAGCGGGGTGAATTTACAGGTAGTTAATGGTTTGGGGTATACGAATGGAGTTGATGATAATGAGTGGACTGGTGGAACGGTGAATGGGCTTGGTAATTTGATTGTGGGGTATAATGAAAAAAAAGCTTCCGGCAGTAATAAATCAGGCTCACATAATTTTATTGTTGGCTCCAAGCATAATTATTCCTCGTATGGAGGGCTTGTTGCTGGAATTCGTGCTGCAATAAGCGGTAGATATTCCAGTGTGAGCGGGGGAATGGATAACACTGCGGGTGGTAATTTTTCCAGTGTGAGCGGGGGAGATGGCAACACAGCAAGTGCTTCTTATTCCAGTGTGAGCGGGGGATATTACAATATAGCAAGTGGTCATACTTCCAGTGTGAGCGGAGGAGCTAATAACTCAGCCGGTGGGAAGTACCAACATCTGCCATAGTTTCACTGCCGGAATAATATAAGTATAAAATTTTATTGAAGGAGTATGTTTATGAAAAAATTTCTATGTCTAAGTTTATTGGCGGCACTGGTTCTGGCGTTTGCCGGATGCGAAGCCGGTTTAACGAGCAATGACAGAACTGGAGCTACAGGAGATAATGATTTCAGCTTTTCGGATATGTACGGAAAGATTAAAACATTACAGGAAGAGCTTGACCGGTTAAATCAGGTAAACAATGAGCAGGCCGTAAAAATAGAACAGTTAAGCGTTAGTCAGTCAAATTCCGGGAGTCTAATCAGCAGCCGAATCCAGGTAATTGAAGATAATATTGGAGAAATATCAATTGAAGGATTAAAAAATCAAGTTGATGATTTAGCCATAGTGGGATATGATACCTGGGAGGGAAATCATCTAACAACATCAACCTCTTTTTCCTCTATTCCATCGGGTCCGGAAGTAGTTCTCACAAATGTAAAAAAAGGAGAATTATTTACCGTTAGTCTGTTTTTGGATTCTGAATATGGAGGTATTGTAAAAATAGGCGCAGCAATGGGAGCAATCAATAGCCTCAGTCAATATCCCTGTGCTTATTTAAGATGTGATTTTGAGGATAATAATATTAGACAATATCATACAAGAGGTATCTTGCAAGCGAATAGCAGCGGCACAATTAAATTACAGGTATATACAGCAGAAAACAGTTTAAAAAATGGGGGATTTAGAATTGCGAATGCAGCTATAGTGGTTCGTAGAGTAGGAAGCATATAAAAATATATTAAATGATTCATTAAAAACCTGCCGGAACATTGAAACAAAATTCCGGCAGCGTAACTCCCTGTAAAATTTCAGCCCACAGGCGGAACATGAGTTTGAGAATCTACAAAAACGTAGAAACGCCAACACTCATTCCCCATGTCCGGGCTTCCACCTCACTATCACTCAGAGAGGAAGAGTATTTGGTATAGACGGGCACCAGGAATGACGTATAGAGCGCCAGGTCTTCGATAATATAAAACTTCACCATGAACACAAGGTCCGAGCTTACTAAGTAGTCACCGGCAGGGTAGGTTTTGGGAGCAGGATCAACAGCAGTAGGCTCTTCCACCTGGCTTTCGCCATTGTAAACATAATTTATTTTTCCCGACAGCATAAACATTTTAAAAAAGGTAAATTCAATGCCCACCAGGCCGTAGTAGGTGGGTGCTTTATCGATTATATACTGGGTTGTAGTGCCGGAAAGCTCTACCTCGTAATCGGCATTGTACCAATAAAATCCCACACCGCCATCAACGAAAAGTCTAACAATGCTTATTTGCTGGGAAAGGGCAAGGGAAAAATAAGAGGCCATAGCCCCGGCGCCCAGGGGAACATTCTGGTCGCCATCAACGGCATCAACGGCGCCCGTAGGAAAGGCAAGATAGGCGTCAACGGTCACGGAAAATCCTTCGGCAAATTCAGGAATAGTGATAGAAGTTCCAAGAGTAATATTTCCCAGACCTGTTTAGGAATATTCGGCAGTGTCGGTTTCGAATTGTACGGTAACCAGGGGGATAGTCAGGTTTATGGCGAAAACATCATTTATATAGAAACCGAGGGGCAGGGAATATATTTTGTAATACTCCGAGTAATACATCTGGGCGGTGAGAGAAAACATACTGGGCGTGGTGGTTATCCTGCGGCGCTGCTTGTGCAGGTTTGTCCCTTCTCCCTGGGTATGCTTATCAAGGTGAATGCTGTCACTCTTGAAAAGAGTATTATCGGCAGAGCCTTTAGTGTCCTGGGAGTTTATGGTAGGTTTGGCAAAGAGGCCGGATTGTGAAACTATTGATATTGCGATAACCAGTAGAATAACTGGTAAGTTTTTCTTTTTCATTGTACAGCCCTTTTGAAATCACATTTAAAAAAAGGCAGTCCAGATACTGCTTTTTGAATGAATTGTCAAAGACTTTTTCACCCTTTTTTATATCGTGACTTCATCATGTTTTTGTAATTACTATCAATCTCTTTGTCCGGATCATTTTTGCCTGTTTTCTTCTTTATATATAACACCGCGCAAAGAATAAGAACCAGAGCTGAAATACTAACAATCATTTTCATTATAATAACCTTACTTGTTTCTTTAAAATTGTAACAAAAAACCTGCTGAACTGTATCACTCAAACAGGTTAATAGTCAAGCTTTTAATCACACTATCTTAAAATTTTCCATGAAGACCCTTCGCGCTTTTTCTCTTGACATTGTCTCGGTTTTCCGGTAATTGTAAATAATGATACGAGAAACACTTGCCCGTTTAACAGGGTTTAAATCCGGCATAACAAAAGAGCTTATTGATAAGACTGATGATAATAAACTTCTAAAAGAGATAATATTCAGCCACGCGCCGGTTGCCCTGAAGAGACAGGCCGTAGGCAAAATCTCCGGTGAAAACCTGCTTAAAGAAATCGCCAACAGTACTGTGGGTAGAAAAATTGTTATTGCTGCCATTAAACGAATTAAGGATGAAAAATTTCTGTCTGAATTGGTTTTGAAATGCACCAGTGATAGCAAACAATTTAAGAATTCTGCTCTTTTTGCCCTGGGACAGATCCATGATGCAGAGATAATTTACAACATTGCTATGAACGCGGAGAACCATTCAATACGTAAAAAATGTATTGAACGCATCCGTGATCCTGAACATCTAACTACGCTGATGAACAATGAAAAGGTGAAAAAACTTAAAAAGATTATTTCAGGAAAGCTTGAGAAGCACATGCCTGTGACTCTTATGATAACGATTGAGTTCCAGTGCCCGTACTGCAGTCAGCCTGTTTTTGTCAATGGTCCTGTTCAAAAGATGTCATGTCCTTTTTGTACATCGGAAATAGCAATGGAGACTCCGTTCTGGAAGGAAATTCTCTCCGACAGCATTGAAGGCGGCAGTTACACATCCCTGGGGTATTCCCATGGAGTTAAAGGGCTTGATCTTGGGGCAATGAGGAAAAACGCGGCATGCTTGAGTTGTAGTAAGGAGATTGAGTCTCCGTATATTAATCCGAAAGAGGTGAAGAGCATATCCTGCTCGCACTGCAAGCAGGAAAATCCGGTAATAACACCTCCCTCCTGGATGGAGGAGCTAACTGTAAAGAAAAGAAAAGTACTCTATGTTCTCTGCGCTGAAGATGAACACTATGAAGAGGAATTTTATAAGAGTGTAAAGCCAGTAGTGACCTCTTGCATTCAGTGTGGTGGAAACCTGAAGATAAAAAAGGATACTCCTCGAAATGCCGCGTGCCGGTATTGCGGGACAGTGCAATACATTCCAGACCCTCTGTGGTTTGCCCTGCACCCGGTGAAGATAAAGAAGCCCTGGTACGTGGTGTGGTCTCATGAGATGTGATCTGTTTTTATAAAAAAAATGGGCTCCGCGTTAACGGAGCCCTTTTTTAATGGAGGTAGATCATGAAAAAATTATTTTAAATCTTACTTAATAGTAACCTCTTTTACTATGAGATTTATAACTCCGGGAGGGGGAGGGGGCTTCACTTCTCATCCCTTCCCGGTGTCTTGATATATAAGGGGAATATTTCCGGAATTAGTTACAAAAAAAAATGATTTTTTTTCTTATAAAAGCACTCTTTATCTTCCGGCACTATTCTTTAATGATTTTCAGTGTTGCCTCTGCATAACCGATATAGTCCCCATAAACATAGTTGACTTCAGAGCTTGAATCAAAGTAGATTCTTAACTCATCACCGGAAATTCTATTTGTAACATCTATATCTTGTAATGCTGTTGATGGACTTGATGTCCGTTGCGCCATACTAAGAAAACTGTTAGATGCTGGCGCGTAGTAATTACCGAATGAAGATGATCCAACAGTAATAGCGGCATATTCGTTGGTTTGATCATAATCTCCCTGTAATTTAACGGTTAATAAGTATTTTAATGGACCCAGGTTTGTTGGAAGATTGGAAAATAAAATATTGAAATTACCTCCACTGACTGTAGTGCCGGCATCTTCTATTATTTCAATAGCTTGTATATATTCAACATCCTTATGGGCAATATTGATTATACCTTGAGCTTCGCCACCTTCTCCGTCTTCAGCGGTTAGCATTAATTCGCAGAATTCACCCTGGGGTAATCCCGAATCAGCGGTAAATTCGGTGTTTGGTTGTGTGCTATCGGTAAATGTTCCCGGGCAACCGGAAGTCCAGGTATACTGTAAGGTGTCACCATCAACATCGGAAACCTGTGTGGTGAGAGCTGTTGTTAAGCTGCCTGTCTTTAATTGCGGGTTTGAAGCGATAATGCTCCGGACCTGGGGCCAGGTGTTGAATCCTGCTGAGACTACAGCGCCGGAAGTTTCATATTCAACAACAATATCAATACTTGCTGTTGTTTCAAAACCATGTTCATCGGTCACTGTAACAATCACAGGATATGTGCCGGCAATACCAGGCGCTGTCCAATTGACTGTAGTTCCCACGAGATTGTCAAAAGAGCCGTCTTTTGATGCCCATAGATAGCTTAAGGTATCACCTTCGGGATCTGATGCCACTACCGTTAACGACGCGGTCTTTCCAGCCAATACCGGGTTCGTATCTGCAGTAACTGAAGTAATCGTAGGTGCGTTGTTCACTTCTATTGTTACAGTATGGCTGTTTGATTGACCATTGGTATCTGCGACCGTAATGACAATGTCATAGGTTCCGCTCATAGCCGGGGCAGTATAAATTGTAGAAGCACTATCACTGTTTGAAAAAGTACCACCAGTTGCGCTCCATGAATAACTAATCGCATCTCCATCGTTATCTGTGGCATTAACATAAAACATCATTTGTTCATTGGGGAACAGAATTTGTTTGAAATAAGCAATGGAGTTTATTACCGGTACGTGATTTTCATAATTTACCGGTGGAGCGACAGGTTGAAGAATAATGGCAACAATAACATTGCTTCCCGGAGAAACGGTAACACCACCGGTTTCGCCGGTAAAAATGCGGGTATTCGTGTTGTCATAAGCATCAGCAGTAAAAACTCTGTCAACACCTACGGGAATACCGGAGATTGTCCCTTCCCACTTTCCACTGGTTGTATTGTAAACGAGATCCTGGGTTATGGGGGTAACAATGAGTGCCCCGGAAATGCTAATGGTGACCTTTGTAACCTGACCTCCATCCAACGTGTCCGGCGGCGGACTTACGGAAAATTTTCCAAAACTCTTTCCACTACCGTCCGGTTGCGACAGAGAGTCGGGCGCGTTATTTCCACTGCACGATGCAATGGTTAAAACAATTAAAATCAGAAAAAAATTAATCTTTTTAAGCATAGGTATTTTCTCCTCTTACCTGTTATTTTTTATTATTTATTATTTTTAATAAATAATAAAAACAAACTAACAAACAACTGGGGGGAAAGCAATAATAAAATTGATGAGAAGCTCGCATAACCCGGAAAAGTGTGGGGACAAGTTTGTCCCGATAAAAATTTAAAAAAGTGTGGGGACAGATCTGTCCCAATAAAAATTTGGAAAAGTGTAGGGACAGATCTGTCCCGGTTTTCCCCGGGCAGCCGCATGTTGTCGTGAATGACGCCTCACGCTTTTCAATCATGTGAGTCATTTCCGAGCGCGCCCTAAAAGATTAAACTGCACCCACCTCAGAGCTCTTCTAAAAAGCTCTGAGGTGGTTTATGCTTTATAACAGATTCTTCTATCATGCTGTTTCACTCGCGTACTCCAGGCTCTGCGGATCAAAGTATGAACAGTCAAAAAGACTATTGGTGCTTCCTGGCAGGTGTGCACGGTATCATATTTTTCTATGTTTTGGTTTTTCCAAAAGTCCGGGGAATTCTGTAGTTTTACCTTGTATACCTCCAGTATCTCAGCTGCTTGTATCTCTTGTGAAAAGCCAGTCGATGTTGAGAAGCAGAATATTGAAAAAATAAATAATATTATTTTCTTCATAATATAACTCCATATTTCTTATTGATTTATTTTGGAGGCAAATCTCATGGTTACTCATATTTTTGTCAAACGATAATTACTCTTGACAATTTCCCGTTTTTTTTCCATACTATTTATTATTTAAGAGGTAATTTATTATGGAAAAACTTGATTTTGAAGCGCCCCTGAAAGGGATAAAAATAATAGATTTTGGACATTATTATGCCGGGCCTATGGCCGGAATGCTTCTTGCGGACCAGGGAGCAGACGTTATAAAGATTGAGCGTCCGGGTTCGGATGAACATGAAAAACCTGAATGTGAAATTTTTAATAGAGGAAAAAAAATAATTTCTCTTGATATAAAAGATCCGAATAATCTTGAAAAAGTAACATCGTTGATACAATCAGCAGATGTTGTTATTGAAAATTTTCATAGTGGTGTTATGGGGAAATTGGGGCTGGGTTCGGATGAAATGATAAAAATAAATCCCGGGCTGCTCTATTTATCATTACCGGGTTTCTCAAGCAAGGACAAAAGCAAGGCTTCAGTAAAAGCATACGAGGGGATAATAAATGCTTCCGCCGGAATATTTACGGGACTGCATATGTTCCGCAGCATTTTCGGTTTCACCCCTGTTTACACGCCGCTGCCTATGGCTTCAGTATATGGAGCCATACATGGAGCTATTGCGGTAACCATGTCTTTATACGAGAGGGAGACAACAGGGAAGGGGAAAAAAATTGAAGTTCCCCTGGCAGGAGCAGCATTGTCCGCATTGGGCGGCCTCATATTAAAAGTTCATAAACAACCGAATGTGTATAACATACCTCCTGTTCCCGGATTTATAATAAAAATGATTTTTCCCATATTAAAATGGTATATTGGTAAAAAAGGAAAACCTCTTGAACAAAAAATACTTTCGAAGTTAGAAAATCTGCTCCCTCCATTAATGGACAGTTTCAAATGTTCCGACGGAAAATGGTTTTATTCATTGTCAGCGGAAAATCAGCGACTCTCTCCTCTTTTTCTTAAAGAGATGGGGCTTTATGATATGCTGTTAAAAGAGGGAATGGTTGAGAAAAATATTTATAAAGCCGGTATACTTCCCAATAATGTCGCTGATGCCGGAAACCTGTCGAGCAAATGGAAAAAAATAATAAGAAAGGAATTAACTGAAATTTTTGCTCAACATAGTTCCGGTTACTGGGTTGAAAGATTAAGCAAAGCAGGGATTCCCTGCTCAATCCAGCGAACTTCCGAAGAATGGCTCAGGTCCTCTGAACCTGCCGAAGGATATCTAACTGTTGATATCGATACGGAGAATCATGGGAAACTGCGCCAGCCCGGAGTTCTTCTAACCCTGGGTAAAACACCTGAACGCTATTACCAGCCTTCTCCTGCTAAAAGGATATCTCCCGGTGAGGTTCTGCCGGTAAAGGCGAAGGCGACCGGCAAGACCAATGCCGGTAATGATGATGTATCAAAAGATATATCAAAAGGGATCTTAAGCGGTTTGCGGGTTCTTGATCTTTCATCGGTAATTGCCGGTCCAACGTGCGGACGCACACTGGCGGAATATGGTGCAGAGGTAATAAAAATAGATTCCACCAGTCCAAATTCCGGAGCCAGAGTAATGTGCTGGTATTACATTGAAGTAGGAACAGGGAAAAAGAGTATTCTATTGGATTTGAAAAATAAGAAGGGAATGGAGATTTTTCTAAAGCTTGTTAAAACATCCGATATAATAGTTCACAATTTCCGTCCCGGCACAGCAGAGCGTATTGGAATGGATTACGAGACGTTAAAAAAACATAATCCCGGTATAATCTATTGCCATTTAACAGCCCTGGTAGGACCAAAGAAATATGCCTGGACAGAACGGCGAGGCTATGATCCGATTTTACAGGCAGCTACGGGAATAATGAAGCGGTATGGGGGGAATCAAAAACCCGAAGCACACGGCATTGCCTCAGCGGTTGATTATTTAACTGGCTATTCCGGTGTTTTGGGAGTAGCCCTTGCTTTGTTTAAACGTAAAAGAGCGGGAGCAGCGGAAGGAGATCTGGTACAAACATCTCTTGCCCAATCCGCCCAGCTTGTACAGCTGCCCTTTATGTATACTTCCGAAAAATATAAAAGCGGGAATGAACCGGCAGGGCAGGATGTTCTTGGAGAACATTCGCTGTATAGAGCGTATAAAGCAAGAGACGGGTGGATTTTCATCGCGTCGGAGTCTGAAAGCGAAGGGGCAAGAAAACTGGCCGGCATTCCGGGGCTGGAATTTATACCCCTGGGAAACGGCAAGGAGGGAGAAACGCGGATAGCCTTTCTTGAACAAAAAATCAGGTCTAAAAAAATAAATTACTGGGTAACTGAAATAAGGAGAGTTTCTGTGGAGTGCCATCGAATTGACAGCTTTGATGATATTATAAAAAATAATATTTATGATATTGATTCGGGGAAAAACAAAGAAAATATTCTTGCTGAGAATACATATATTATAACACGCCTGGAACATCCGTCAGGGTATCGTGTTGATGTGCCTGCGCCCTGTTATGTCCGCTTTAATGGCGATTTGCTTCCCATACCCGGTCCGGCGCCAAAAGCCGGTTCCAATACAAAAGAGGTGTTACGCAAGACCGGGTATTCCGATGAAGAGATTGAGGAGTTGTTTAACAGTGGCGCGGTCTCTGAGCAGCTCAACGATAAGTATTTACCGTAATGCTTCGACTCCGTTCAGCGCAGGATGCACAGGGTTTAGTCCGGAGGTCTTCCGCAGGACCGGAACCCCGATTCCTTAAAAATTTAAAAGGTATCGGGGGAGAAGCCCGGCCCGCAGGGTGCGCCCAAACCCAGTTTCTGTAAATGGCAAGTACAATTCCCACTGAACGGGGTGCGACCCCTGCGAGGGGAAAAAATACGGAAGAAACTAAATCGTTTTGCGAGCTGCATCTGGCCTTGAAGTAGTATGGGCTCTTTGGGTTGTGAGGACTGTTTGAGCAACGCGAGTTCCACACCAATCCAAAGAGCCCATACTACTTCAAGGCCCGCGCACAAGCATAAGCTTAGTTTCTTGAGAGTGCGGACCTGGCCTGGCCGGGAAAAAATACGGAAGAAAGTTTAAAACAGG
>JAAENB010000077.1 GCA_024224995.1 bacterium
ATGGGCTCTTTGGATTGCTGCGGAACTCCCTCCGGTCAAACAGTCCTCACAACCCAAAGAGCCCATACTTCTACGCCAGATGCAGCCCGCAGTACTATTTAGTCTCTGATCTATATTTTTCCCGCTACACAGGGTCGATCGTGTCTTGATATACCGAAAAACGTAATCGGAATGTAACCTATGCCCGGAGCGATGCCTTATATTCAGACGCGACCGCGGGGTCTGGTGCTCTTAAGAAACGTAATTGTGCTTGACAAAAAAATTACAACATAGACCATCGGTACACATTACAACATCAGGACGGTTTCTAATGAAAACAATAATAGCAGGGGCAGGGATCAACGGCTTATTGCTTGGGTCGCTGCTGAGTCATTCCGGAGATGAGGTTATTATATTTGAAAAAAACAAAACCTCCGGCGGCAGGGGTTTTCTTTTTGAAAAAGACGGGTACCTTTTCGATTACGGAATCCATGTTACCAGGTTTGGCCCTAAAAGCGCTGTTGCTAAAATAATGGATCATATTGGCTCCCCTGTTGCCTACAAAAAAATGGGCACCTCCTTTGTGATTGACGAGAAAGGAAACCGCGTTCTCTTTCCCACGGGTCCGGGTGCTATTTTTAAAACCGGGCTTTTTTCTCTGCGGGAAAAATTCAAACTCCTGGGGATTTTACTCAAAATAAAAAAAGGAAAATTCAACGAAGGGCTCATGGAAACCTCTCTCCGGGACTGGATGGAGCAAAACAATATTAGCGGGGGGATACAAAAATACCTGGAACTGGTTAGCGCTTCGGTGATGGTGTGCCCCTTTACTGAAAAAACATCAGCCGGGGAGATGTTCCGCAATATCCATCATGTTCTTACCACGGGCCACTCCGCGGAATATCCCGCTGGAGGATGGCAGCCAATCCATGACGCCACTATCGACATGATTAATAAAAACGGGGCAATCCATTGTTCCTCAAAAGTAGAAGAAGTCATTATTAAAGACGGGAAAGCCGTGGGCGTTATAGTAAAAGGAAAAGCGCACTATGCCGACAGGGTTGTGGTAAACCTCCCTGTTCAGGAACTCTTTTCTCTTATACCGGAAAAGAGCTGTAAAAAAGAATACGTTTCTCTCTGCAAGAACCTCCTCCCCACCTCAGGAGTGTTTGTCGATATCGCGCTAAAAGACACCATCACCAACCTGGACGGTTTCCTTTATACCGACAAGCCCATAACCTTTGGAGCTGTCACCTCCAACCTGGTCCCCTCCCTGGCTCCGGAAAACGGACAGATCATTACCATGTTCTATCCCACTTCTTATGAAGACATGGCAGATCCCAAAAAACGCGAAGAAAGAAAAGAGGAACTCCGCGAAGCAGTAAAACGGTATTTCCCCAATATTGAAGAGCACACCCTCAGGAAAAGAGAAACCGCCCTCACCATGGTTGACGGCGTCCAGGTAAATACCAGCCAAACTGCCGAAGACAGACCGGGAACAGCGGTTCCGGGCATTAACAATCTCTTTCTAGTTGGCGACTCAATCGCAGCCCCGGGCGCGGGCGGAGACGTTGGGAATGAATCGGTGTTGATCGCCTTTAAAGAAATTACCGGAGTAGAGATAGGGTAATTGTTGGGGATGCAGCCTGTCCCGGTTGCGGAACTCCCTTCGGTCAAACAGTCCTCACCTTCTGAAGAGGTGTCACTCCCCTGGTGCAACCGGGACAAAGAATGTTCCTCTCCCAGGTTTCCAGGTTACGGCAAAGCCGCAATACAATAACGCAAAATCGTTGCAAATATACTCATCGTGGCTAATTTAATCCAGCCGAAAAGTAATACCTCTTCGGGTTGTGAGGACTGTTTGAGCGGAGCGAGTTCCGCAGCAATCCGAAGAGGTATTACTTTTCGGCAATGCAGATAAACAAGATCAAGCTGTGCTTATCAACCCAATTCCTTCTTCATATTCCGGTAAAAATAAAGCATAAGCAGCCCCAGGGGAAAATCAGTAATGCAGATAACCAGGTTGGCAAGGGTATTCCATGCTGTTTCAGGGGCGATAGTTCCGGCAATAAAAAAACCAAGCCCGCATAAGGAGGAAGCAAATTTCATTGCCACAAGAGGAATCGCCATTGTATAATATTTTTTTACGTCTTTATAAATAAGCAGCGATGTTACGGTAACACCCGCCATCATGGACAGGGTCATTGATAGCCAGAACTTTCCGGTATCGGCCGCGAGAGGCAGTGCCGGAAAAAGTTTTTGCGATATGATGTTGATATATTTAAACAGTACTCCCGGCAATAATAAAAAAAAGATAAGGGCCGTGCCTATAAAAATAAGCGCGTAGGCCAGTGCCGTGAGCTTCATCAGTTTTTCGGTTTTTGTTAGATCCATTGTTTTCTCCGTAAAATAAAAGTTTGTAGCGCCCGGGAACAGAGCACCACCTCTTCAGAAGGGTGAAAATATTCTTGTTTCACCCTTCTGAAGAGGTGGTGCTCTGTTCCCGAATTACGTTTGGTAAAACTGCCTCCGGGAAAAGGTTCGCATTCATTTCTTTAATTTTTCGCAAATTCCTTCCGATATGAGGGTTGCAAGGGTCATGATTGTTACCTGGGGGTTGACTCCCAGGGACGTTGGGACCGTGCTGCCGTCTGCCACGTAGAGATTTTTCACCGAAAAGACCTCTCCGGTTTTGTCCACCACCCCATCCTTTGGCTGCGCTGCCATGCGGGCGGTGCCAAGAGGGTGAAAGGCCAGGATCTCCATATGGTTTGGCCTTATCTTTAAATTGAGAAGACGGTCAACATCGTCCATTGAATTCAGGACCGGCATTTTCGAAATGCCGGTAAATACTTTTTTCGCGCCTGCGGCAAAAAAGATGCGGGAGGTATAAGCAAGAGCTCTTTTAAATTTCTCCATATCGTTCTTCCGTATTGAGTACCGGGCAGCTATGGTCGAAGGGGTTCCCTTGTAAACCCGGCCCGTGGAACTGTCATGAATCATTACGCCAAACGCGGCAATATTGGGAAACTGCGCAGCCAGTTCTTTATGCTCCATGCCAATGCCGGGCATTGCCGAGAGCAGCAGCGAGGGATGAACAAATATCCCCTCAAGGCTAATTCCCTCATCTTCGAAATCATCAATATAGCCGCCCTGGGATACGCCCTTCCATCCTTCAACTTTTTCTTCCATAAGAGCCGTAACCCTTCCTGCCGGATGTATCTGCAAATGCCTTCCGATATTTCTGTTGCGGACCCCGTTCCTTTTAAGAAACGACGGGGTGATGAGCGATCCGCAGGCAACGATCACTACTTTCGAGTTTATGGTCATGGTGTGGGCAGCTTTGCCGGTTTCGGGATCAATCAATGCCCCAATAACACCGTGAGCAGCGTTGTTGGCAATAAGCAGTTTCTCCACTTTACAATTGGCATAGACCCGGGCGCCGTGTTCAATTGCTTTCGGAATATAACTCACATCCATGCTCTGCTTGGCTTCACCGGAACAGCCGAACTGGCAGGTGCCCCTGCCCACGCAGTTTTTTACGTTATGCTTTAAGGGCCGACAGTTTAGTCCAAGACTGTCGGCGCCGCGTTTTATTATTTTCGCGCAATTGCCAAGCACATCCCATGAAAGATCAGTGGCGCTTATTTCCTCTTCTACCTGTGAAAAATAGGGTTCCAGGTTTTCTGTTGTTAGATGATCAAGGCCCAGATCCTGCTGCCAATTCTTTAAAATACTGTCGGGTGTTCTAAAACAGGTTGCGGAATTAATCGTTGTTGTCCCGCCAATGCACTTCCCCAGCGTTACTGAAATAACGGGATTGCCAAAGGTCACGGTTGACCCGCCGTCCCGGTAGAGTTTTGTAACTCCTTCAAGGGGCTTCCCTGAAAAATCTTTCTGGCGGTAATTGCTTCCCTCTTCAAGAAGAACCACGGAAAACCCCTGCTCCGCGATTGTTTTCGCGGCAACTGCTCCTCCGGCGCCGCTCCCGATTATGCATACATCGCACTCTTCAACAATATCAGCGGTATAGTCCTGGAATTCTTTTATCATGCTAAATCTCCGTGATCATAACCGATCTGCCGGGCTACTTCATCACGGTCGTAAAACGCCATACAGGCGATCAGCTTCATAAGCAATAAGACAGAGCGGTTAAAATAAAACCGGCTCTCTTCAAGGGAGGTTAAAAAACGCTCTGCCTTTTCCTGCGACAGGCGGGTAAAGACTTTTCCTTTACGGAAAATCGCGCTGTATTGAATATACCGCAGCATGAGGGGAAACATCTTCCTGATCAGGAGATTGTATTCTTTCACAAAGAGATCGGCTGCGGGAAGGAGGTCGTAATCCGCAGCTCCCGCTTCAAAGGGGCCGCCTGTTGGAATGATGGCTGCCATAATGCTCTTGAGTATTTTCGCGCTGCCTCCCTTAAAGACTACCATGACCTGTTTCTTTTTTGTTTCATTTTCCACGGGGTCTACTCCTGTAACTCTTTCTGCTGCTGCCATACCTGTAATATCCCCTCCTGGCGGAACTGTCCATTACATTTCCTTAAAAATATGTGGTCATTTTCTTACAATCGACTATTAAACTTAACCTATACCGCCAGTCTATATTACAATCAATATAATAAAACTCTACACGGTCGTCAAGTTTTTTTGGAATTTATTGATTAATGGAGGTAAGGCGGAGGAGCCACGGATGGCTCCTGTAATGGGATACAGTCCCGCTTCATTAAACAACTTACCTGAAGCGGGAATATAGATTTTTTCAAAATAACATTGCTTTATTTATCCGTCCCCGATGTATCCACCTTGGTTCGCTTAAGCCCTCCACTTGATGATTCATCCCTGGATCGTTTCACCTTGGCTCCAAGCTGTAATTTCAGCAACGTGACAAAACCGGCTTCAATATTCTGCTGGGCTCTATTCGGATCAGTAGTAGGTTTAAACATTTTTCTTATGCCTTCACCAGCCTCTACATCACTAAAACGGCTTTCTCCTACCACAACCAGCCCTCGTC
>JAAENB010000078.1 GCA_024224995.1 bacterium
CCGTACCCTGATCCGTCCCAATTTATCCGGGTCCTGGTTCTCTTCTACATAAGCAAAATGGAACCTGGTACGGGTCTTTCCGTTAATATTCCCCTTGCCCGAAGCGCTTTTACCAATCATTTTTTCATAAAAAAGACGGTCTGTTGAGTTACCAGGTTTATAATATTTTGAGGTTATCCGGCGCAATTCTTTGTAATCAAACATCTCTCTCCCCCTGAGATTGAATTAAATTCTATGTTCGATACTCTGAGAACTGGTTAGTATTATGTATAGATAGGCAGTAATTAATAAAACACGCAGGTTAATTGACAAGAATATTTTCTATTTTTCATAAAATTCAGGGATATTGGGGTCTTATATTTAAAACTTATCCACTTCGGGCATATCCAGATCTTCTTTATGTTTTTCTTCGATGATCCTTTCCAGGCTGCTCTTTTCAGACTCCTTCCTGATTTCATCTTGCCGCTTTTGTTCCAGAACCCGTTCCAGGTCGGATTTATCCAGGTCGTGCTTATGACTTTCTTCAAGCAGCCGCTCAAGATCGGTTTTTTCGAACTCATGGAGTCTTTTTTCTTCAAGAATTTGTTCCAGGTCACTTTTGTCCAGTTCATGCAGCTTTCTATTGGCAAGTATCCGGTCGAGATCGCTCGGTTCGTTCTGCCCGGTCTCCTTTAGTAAACGATCCAGGTCGGTGATTGTATCAACAATTGTCCGTTTTTCATTAAGAAGCCGTTCAAGGTCGGTTTTATCGAGCTCGTGAGCCCGTTTTTCTTCGATTATTCGTTCCAGGTCACTTTTGTTAAGCTCTAATTTCCGCTTTGTTTCAAGAAGCCGTTCAAGGTCGGTTTTGTCGAACTGGTGCGCTCTTTTCTCTTCCAGTATTCTTTGAAGATCGCTTTTGTTCAGCTCATGCTGCTTTCTTTCCGCAATAATCCTTTCCAGGTCGCTCATGTTCAGCTCCCGGTCCCGTTCCTGCTCACGTCTGGATTCAACAATATTATCCAGGTCCGAATCTCCACCTAATTGTGCCATAGAGTACCCTCCCCGTGGTTAAAATGTTTCGTTTTCGCTCCCTCTAGTTATAAAATATTGAATTCCGGCCCGCAAGTCTAATTATTATTACTATTTGAATAAAAAAATTTCAGTATTTGGTTTTAATAAGCTGGTTCTTCGGAGCCCTGCCCCCCGGACCCGGCCCCCTGCTTCCGCTTATTTCTTAAGCTCTTCCTGTACAATCTGCTCCATAGCGGAAAATGGTCTGTATCCTACGTGGAGGCTTTTGTTGACAATAAACGACGGGGTTCCGCGGATTCCCAGCTTTTGTCCCTCTTCGGTATCGCGTTTGGTTTTTTCCTTATATCTCCCCGAAGCCAGGCAGCTGTTAAAGCTTGAGGAATCGAGTCCAAGCTCTTTTGCGTAGACCTTTATATCTCCCCTGCTTCCCCTATCAAACAGCATGTTATACATTTCCCAGAATTTTTCCTGCTCTCCGGCGCATTCCACAGCCTGGGAAGCCTGGTCATCAATGTTTCCTCTATTAAAATGTTTATATACAATTTTTATATCATTTGGGTACTTTTTCTTCAGTTTCATAACAACATCACGGGCTTTTTTGCAGTATCCGCATGAAAAGCTGTTATACTTGATGAGTGTTAGCGGAGCGTCTTCGTTTCCTAAAAAATGAGACTCCTTAGTAAATTCCTTTAAATCTATGGCAAGTTTTTGCGGGGTGGCCGGTTTTCTTTTCCGGGATGGTCTTCCCGGGTCCTGCCCCGGTTTTACCAGCAAAAACGTTACTTCAATTACCAGCACCAGCAGCAAAAAAGTTTGTATATAGGGCAAAATATCTTTCAGGCTTTTTTTGTTTGAATTCTCTTCCATTTGGCAAAATACTCCTTTTGTAAGGTTTTTAATTCATCAAATCTGTACAATATATGAGAACTGTCAACAGTAAAATTTACTTTCACTTGACATTAGTGATGGAATATGCTATCGCAAGACCTTGAACTTTCTTAAGAGTGCGGACCCTGCGAAGCAGGGAAAAAATAGGTCAGAAACCTGATAGTATTGCGAGCTGCATCTGGCCTGGAAGTATGAGCTCTTTGGGTTGTGAGGACTGTTTGAGCGGAGCGAGTTCCGCAGCAATCCAAAGAGC
>JAAENB010000079.1 GCA_024224995.1 bacterium
CTTCCTTTTAAAGTGAAGAACAAAAAGAGCTTGTTTTTTTGTAACTGCTCAGCTATATGAAAATATACACCTCCCCCGCCGAAGGCGGGGGGAGGTGTATATTTTCATTAGTTTTTTTCAGAATATTTTTACTCTCGATTTTAGAGATTGCTGCTTTCAGGAAGTCTAAAAGGGATTATTTTACTACCTTTAGGGCAGCAGGATTATTATATGACTACATTTTTTGAAACATTAAACTATAGCTCCTGTAATGAGGATGCCTATACCGAACTGAAAGCGCTCGATATTCAGCCTGGCGACGGTGTTGCCTGTATTACGGGAAGCGGTGACCGGCCCCTGCACATCCTTCTTGGGAACCCGGCTCATGTGTGCGCCTTTGACGCCAACAGGGTGCAGAATTTTCTCCTGGAACTGAAGATCGCTGCCATCAAGGAACTGGATTATGAGGACTATATTGCCTTTCTTGGCCTCGTTGATGCGGAACCCGCGTTCCGGACCGGTATTTATTACCGC
>JAAENB010000080.1 GCA_024224995.1 bacterium
CGGTGTCAGAGGAACTGACTCTTTCTACGAAACCCGGTCCGGTGTCAGAGGAACCGACTCTTCCCGAAACCCGGTCCGGTGTCAGAGGAACTGACTCTTTCTACGAAAAACCGGTCCGGTGTCAGAAACTGATTCTTTCTGCGAAAACCCGGTCCGGTGTCAGAGGAACCGACTCTTTCTACGAAAAACCGGTCCGGTGTCAGAGGAACTGATTCTTTCTGCGAAAACCCGGTCCGGTGTCAGAGGAACTGACTCTTCCTGCGAAACCCGGTCCGGTGTCAGAGGAACTGGCTCTTTCTACGAAACCCGGTCCGGTGTCAGAGGAACTGACTCTTTCTACGAAAAACCGGTCCGGTGTCAGAGGAACTGACTCTTCCTGCGAAACCCGGTCCGGTGTCAGAGGGACTCTTTCTGCGAAACCCGGTCCGGTGTCAGAGGAACTGACTCTTTCCGCGAAAAACCGGTCCGGCGCCAGCCCCTTCGACCCCCTCCCCGGCGCAGCGTTAGCTGCGCCACTTCAGGAATAAAAACAACATTCACCCAGCAACAACAAAATCGCACTTTTCCAGACTATTTTCAACGTTTTTCGCAGAATTTTAGCAAAAAAAGCAGCAAATTCGCACCTCGTTTTCATTTTTTTATTGACATGTGCGGCATTTATTGGTATTATATTTTTGCAATCAAGACTATCATACAAAAAATATATAATTGGAGGGCATACAATGAGCAGTTTAAGTAATACAGGTACAGGCAAACGTTTTTCGATTAATGATTTTAGAGACCGTAAAGAAAACAATATCCCCGTAACCATGATCACCTGTTACGATCACGCGTTCGCGCAGATAATTGAACAGACTTCGATTGATGTTATTCTTGTGGGAGATTCCCTGGGTAATGTAATCGCCGGGTATTCCAGCACAATCCCCGTAACTGTTGAGCAGATGATATATCATACTGAAATTGTTCGAAGGGGCGCTCCTTCAAAGTTCATTGTGGCGGATATGCCCTTCATGAGCTACCATATTTCTCTCGAGGATTCTCTGCGCAACGCGGGAAAGATCATGAAGGAAACCGGTGCCAACGCGGTAAAACTGGAAGGCGGCGAAGATTTCAAGCACATTGTTGAAGGTTTTGTAAAAGCGTCTATCCCGGTAATGGGCCACCTGGGTCTTACCCCCCAATCTATCCATAAACTGGGCGGTTATTCGGTTCAGGGCAGAGAAGAAGACAAGAGAAAAAAATTAATTGAAGACGCGAAGATACTTGAAGAAGCAGGAGTCTTTTCCCTTGTTCTTGAAAAGGTTCCCGAAGACCTGGCACAGGAGATATCCGAAAGTATTTCTGTTCCAACTATCGGTATTGGAGCCGGGCGCTACTGCAACGGCCAGGTCCTGGTCTTAAATGACCTGCTGGGTATTGACGCTTCCTTTAGCCCAAAATTTTTAAAGAAGTATGCCAATGTGTTTGAGATCGCGAAAAATGCCATTGATGAATATGATTCCGAAGTTAAAGAGAAGAAGTTTCCCGCTGAGGAGAATGTGTATAAGTAGTTGTCAGTTGCCGGTTGACAGTTGACAGACAGCCGGCAACTCCCCACAGCAGAACCCGTTGTTTAAGGCATAAACAAAATCGGCGGGTGAATTAATTGGAATAGAGAAGCGGGTAACAGCGCTTCCTATTTCATCACGGGTGTGAGCGTCGCTTCCGGCGCATTCCACCAGGGAATACCGTTCAAGCCAGGCATCTACCTCCGAATTTTCTGCCTCTTTATTTCTGCCGTTTAAACGCTCTACTATTGAGCAATAGCCCTGAGCAATTATAGTTTCCCGGACAGGCCGCTCTTTTCGAAAAGGATGAGCCCGGAAGAATCACGGCCCTCCCGGATAAAATTACGCGCTTCCAGGGTATTATGGTCGGTAATACAAATCCCATCAAGATTTCGAGCCCCGGCAGTAGACAGGATCTCGTGAAATTCAAGAGTGCTGCAGGGTGATAAAAGACTGTGAACATGAATATCAAATCGCATTTCCCAATGTTAAATATTCACAATTTCAATGCAAGCTTTTTTTGAGCTGCGACCTCAGAGCTCTTTTAAAGAGCTCTGAGGTCATGTGAAAAATCATGTGAACTTAAATATCATATTGTTGTTGATTATTTATATACAGGTTTATATAATGCGGAAGGAAACTGAATATAACAACAGGTTACTATGCAGAAAAAATGCCTTTTTATACTCCTTGATGGAATAGGAGACCGTTCTTACGCGGAACTGAACAATAAAACCCCTCTCCAGGCAGCCAAAACTCCCATGCTGGACAGGATTGCTTCTATTGGCAGTACCGGACTGTATCACGCGACCCAATTTGGTGAGGCGCTTCCCAGTGAAATAGCCCATCATATTATGCTTGGTTATGATATTACCGAATTCCCCGGCCGGGGTCCACTTGAAGCAATTGGCGCGGGAATAGACCTGGAAGCGGATGATGTTGCAATCCTGGCAAGTTTTGCTTCGGTAAAAGAAAAAGATGAAGAAGACAGCATTCTCATTCTTGAGAAAAAAAGACCGGAAATGACCGATGAGGAAATAGAAACGATTATCACCGCTGCCGGTGAATATCATAAAGAAGGAATAAATATTCATTTTACCCCTACTGAAGGACTTTCAGGAATCCTTACCCTGCGAGGCGAGGTTTCCCCGTTTATTACCGATACCGATCCCATGATAGAAGGGAACCCGATTATTGACGTGAGGCCCTGGCACGATTATCGGGCTGATCCTTTTACGCTCAATACGGAATGGGCTCTGCGTTCGTACCTGGAAGCGGTTTACCGGCGTTTGAAAAAGCATCCTCTAAACCAGGCCCGCATAAAAGAAGGGCTCATGCCGGTTAATTTTATTGTTACCCAGCGAGCCGGCAGTTTAAATTCAGTCTGTCCTTTTAGTGAAAAATACGGAATGAAAGCTCTTTCCATTTCATCAGGAGCTGTTTATAAAGGGCTCAGCAAGTACCTGGGATTCGATCATCATGAAACCATCGACAGCGACAACCCGGGAAACGATATTGCCGAAAGGATCAGCCTGGCAAGGGAATCCTTTGAAAACCATGACTTCATTCATGTTCATAGCAAATGGCCCGACAAAGCCGCTCACACCAAAAACCCGTTTTTCAAAAAAGAGGTCATTGAATCTCTCGACAGGGGGATTGGCGAATCAATTGAACCGCTGCTGGCAAACCAGGACGTACTGATTATTATCACGGGAGATCACTCCACGCCGTCATCGGGCTCGCTTATCCATTCCGGGGAACCGGTTCCCGTTATATTTTCAGGGTCCGGAGTAAGGGTCGATGAGGTGAGCGAATACAACGAGGTCAGTACTGCTCCCGGTGCCCTTGGTGCTATGCGGGGCAAGGAATTTATCTCCATGGCTTTGAACTACATGGACAGGGCCAAATTGATTGGAACCATGGATACCCCGGTAAACCGTCCTTTCTGGCCGGGAAAATACGAACCTTTTCGACCGGAGTAAAACCCATGCCGGCTCCGCCATTTAAAACCGGTGTAATTCACGGCCGTTTCCAGGTTCTTCATAACGACCATCTCTCAAGAAACTCTTTTTAAATAGGGCCTTCTTCTTCATAACGAGGGGCTGGAAGCCCCACGTTATGAGAAGGGAGATCCCTGGGACGATTTTACCCATGCCAATAATGCCCCAGCGGGGCATCGTCATGTAGCCCGGGGTTTTAACCCCGGGTACAGAACATAGCCCCGGTCTAAATCCCCGATGAGGTTGGCTCATTGTAAACCGCAGTTTCTTCCGTATTATTCCCTGTTTCGCAGGGTCAGATGCTCTTAATCCGCAGGAAGATGGTAGAGCACGGCAATCTCCGCAGGAGAAAGCTCCTTCGGCAGCACTCGAAAATCGTCAACAGCGCCATTAAAATGATTTGACGACGGATTACCGGCCTGGGATCCAATGAAACAGTCGCCGCTTTGAGCTGCTATTGGATTGGAAGTAGCGTTTGTTTCCCCGATTATTTTTCCGTTTTGATAAATCCGTAATTTCCCCCCGGTCTTCCAGGTAAGGGCCAGGTGAGTCCATGCTCCGCGAGGAATATTACCGAGATTATTAATATAGACACTAGCGTCTGTAGTATCCCGGATAAAGAAACGTATTCTTGGGGTCTCAAGAGCAAGACCGTATATGACACGAGAGTGATCAGGGTTGTCCTGCCTTAATATATTTGTTGTACTCCCGCCGCAATTATCGTCTCTTACCCAGATGGAAATGGTCATCTCTGTTGTAAGATTAAAACCAGGAGAGTTAAGCACAAAATAGGCATAAGGATTAAGGGAAATGGCACCGCCGGCAGTGCCATTCCTGTTTGTAGTCGTAGTTGGTGTACCACCACCAGTTGTAAAATTATTATTTCCGCTTCCGTTCCCGTTGCTGGTGTTCGTCCCGTTAAAAGAATAAAGACCTGAATAATCACCTACCGTGGCAATGATCGAGCTAATGTTCCTGGAATTGACTTCAGCAGTATTACCGGCCGAATCATAAACCGAAGAGGCCTTCGCTTTTATTGTGTCGGAACCGGCATCAGCTGCTATGAGATTTCCATTGAGGCCAACAGTAACGGAGCTGTCGTCACAGGCGCTGCAATCCGTACCCATGCCGCTTACCTGGCTTACACCGGAACCGTTTCCGTCTGTATAGCCAAAATCTCCGGCATCGAGAAGGCTGTCGCAGGCACCGCCGTCACTGTCAACAGGTTCACTGAACGTGGCAACAACCTGGTTAAAACCAACATTACCGGCCGCGTCAACGAGAACCGGGGGAGCTTTGTCTGTTTCGGTCACTCCACCCGCAGCAAGATCAGCAGCGGTCTGGTTTGTACAGGCCGTGCCGGAAGTATTAAAATAACAGTTCCCACTGTCCAGCCCCTTTAATGAAGCATCGGTAACAGTTAATTCGGGCTTAACCCCGGTATCATAAATGTCTGTTTTTTCATCAAAAGCAAGCCAGATCACTGAGTCATTGGCACTGCCTCCGTCAATGGCGTCCCTGTTGTCAATTTTGACGTTGACGTAACCGGCAACGGCCCATTTCGAGGTAACAGTACCAAGAGCATTATCGCCGTTGTAACCGTCAAAGGTGGAATCATTAACCGTTCCATCCAGGGTAATTTTAATATGGTCAAGACGGCCATTGGCATCAACATCATAATATTCGGCAGCAGTAACAGCCGGACCTTTTTTGTCGTTTTCGGAAATGGTATAGGTATAAACTATAGTGGAACCCAGTGCCGCGTTTCCCGGGTTCGACAGGGTTACAATAAGGGTTTCATCATCTTCTGCAAGAGTATCATCAATAATTGTAATGCTCATAGTCCCGGCCGTAGAACCTGCCGCTATAGAAACAGTGCCGTTTGCCGGGGTATAGTCGGCTCCGGCTGTGGCCGTTCCCGTAACAGCGTAATCCACGGTAACCGTCTGCCCCGAAACTGCCGACAGGGAAACTCCAATGCTAAGGGGAGTAGTGGCTTCAGTGCCAACCCCCACAGCCGGCGCGTTAAACTGAACCGTTGGAGAAGCGTCGTTGTCCGTAATGGTATAGGTGTGAGTTGTATTTCCTCCCAGGGTTGCGTTGACCGGGGAAGAGAGGGTTATTTTAACAGTTTCGTCCGCTTCATCAAGACTATCATCATGGATTTGTATGCTTATATTGGCAGTTGTGGAACCTGCGGAAATAGTAACAGTACCCGCTGTCAGGGTATAATCCGTACCGCTGCCTGCGGCAGTGCCGCCGCTAACGGAATAGCTCACGTCTACGGGCAAAGCGGAGACAGCTGAAATAGAAACTTCAGCAGAAACGATTGAAGGGTTTTCATTTCCCGAGGATGAAGCCGCGGTAAATTGTACGGCAGGAGAAGCGTCATCATCGCTTATGGTAATTGTTTTCTGCTGAACCCCGTTTTCCGAAGCATTCACAACAGAGTCAATATCAATGGTAACAGTTTCATCGGTTTCATCCAGGGCATCGCCAACACTGGTAATCTGTACAGCTGCCTCAGTACTTCCTGCGGGAATGGTAACGGAAGCGGCAGACCTGGTATAGTCAACGGTGTTTGCAGCGTTTCCCCCATAGGCCAGGGTAACGGTAACGTCAGAGATGCTTGTTGTTGAAAGAGAAACTTTTACGGTTTCGGAGCTGCCGTCTTCAGCAATGGTTCCGCTGCCTGCCAGGGATAAACTTGCCGTTAGAACATCGTTATCGGTAATGGTTATAACTGCCTGTTGAGTATCCTGCTCGGTTCCTTTATCAACAGCGTCAATATCAACAATAATTGTTTCACTACCTTCATTTAAGGTATCGTCAATAATGTTAATATCAAGAGCGGCAGATTGCGATCCGGCCGGAATAACAAGCGTTTTAGAGCTAACGGAATAATCGCTGCCCACGGAAGCGGTTCCGCTGAACGAAAACCTGATGGTAACATTGGAGCTGCAAACTTTTGATACTGTAGCCTTAATAGTTGCGGTTTGAGCGTTTTCATCAATAGTACTGTTTACGGCGGAAAGGGTTACGAGCTGTTTGGCCCATTCCAATTGCTGTTCCTGGTCTTGAATAGTATCCCAGCTGCCCTGGTTAGAACAAGCACTGATAAAAACCGTAAGGATTGCGTAAAAAGAGAGTAATAAAAAGTATCGTTTGAACAAGTTTTTTAAGTCCATGACGTGTAAATGACTCCCATTAGGATTATTTTATTTATGTCAGTTAGTTAGTTAGTTAGTTGTCCTAACATATATATGTATGTGTGCTTTTTTTTGGCCGAAAGATTTTAGCCCGGCCTTTGTTGTTATTGTTAACATAATAAAAACTGACTCTCGCGTCAACCGGATAGGAGCTTTTTTTAAAAAAAATACTCCGGACAAATTTGTTTTGAACATTTTGGCTGAAAATAAACACAGAGCGCCCTTGCACACAAGGTTTTAAACCCGTCCAGGCGGTAAAAACCAACCACTGACAACTAGAAGACTTGACAATTAAGCATTAAACTAAAAAATGATCTCAGAGAATAGACATGACTACAGAAAAAATCATTCGTAATTACCATAAAAAATACGGCAGCGTCATTAAAGAGCAGGGCCTTACTCCCGGAGCTGTACGCCGGTTCCGGTCGATTATTAACACGTATTACAACAAGCACAAACGAAATTTCCCCTGGCGAAATACTAAGGACTCCTACCATATCGTAGTATCGGAAGTGATGCTTCAGCAGACCCAGGCTCACCGGGTCGTTGACAAATTCACTCACTTCATCACGGAATTCCCTTCAGTGGAAGCGCTTGCGGCAGCTCCGTTAAACAAGGTCTTAGCTGCCTGGCAGGGTCTGGGCTACAACCGCAGAGGCAAGATGCTGCACCAGCTTGCGCAGCAGGTCATGGCACAGCACAAGGGAGTCGTCCCCGGGACTCCTGAAGAGCTGGTTTCCCTGCCGGGAATCGGCAAGGCCACTGCCGCTTCAATTTGCGCCTTTGGGTTTAACAAACCCGTTGTCTTTATTGAAACAAATATTCGAACTGTTTTTATTCATTTTTTCTTTCCCGGGCAGGAAAAGGTGAGTGATGATGATATTCTTCCCTTTGCTGAAAAGACTCTGGATAAAAATAAACCCTATCACTGGTACTCCGCTCTCATGGACTACGGAACCATGCTCAAAAAAGAGTATCCAAACCCCGGGCGGAAGAGCGCCCATCATCAGAAACAGTCTAAGTTCGAAGGATCTCACCGCCAGGTGAGGGGAAAGATCCTGAAGATCCTGCTGGAAGAAGAGCCCGGGCTTACGATCAAAAACATTGCCCTTCGTATAAACAAACCCGAAGAATCGGTTGTGTCTGCTATTGAGGAACTCGTGCGGGAAGGGATGATCCGGAAAGAAGGGAGACGGTTCAGGGTGTAAACACGTCACACGTCGCGCCTCCCTCGCACCTCTTTCCCTGTACGGGCACGGCGCGCCGTGCCCGTACAGGGAAAGAGGGACAACGTGTTTAATTATCCATTTTCCTTCGCCAGGGAGGCAAGGTTCTTGAGTTTAATCTTAATCGGCAGATAAAGAAAAAGACCAATAATAAGTCCCCAGAAGGTCGTGAGAATAGCAATAGCAGCTCCCGGGCCAATAGCCGATCTATCCTCAATGTTTAACAGCATCATAAACAATCCCAACAAAGTACCCGCAATTCCAATACCAATGCTTGCTTTATAAAGAAAATCAAACACACGGGCAGCGGCTTTTAACTCTTTCAAAGAAAGCCTGTTGCCATTGGGAGCCATAACCCCTTTCCAGCCCCTGGCAAAATCACGAGCAAAACCGCCTAAAAGAACCATTATAAGCGGCGGTAAGTTTATAAAGAGGAGAGATAAGGGATCATATATTAACCAAAAACTGACACCGCTCATTTCCATAGCAGCAACAATCA
Organism: bacterium; assembly: GCA_024224995.1. Next base: position 8,482 of record JAAENB010000080.1, read on the forward strand.
GAATAAGAACCAGTACAAAACCAAGAACAACCATAAAAACCCCCAAGCAAAATAATCACATCAATCAAAAATCATACACATAAACAGCAATATCACGCTCACACAGCTCATCAACAATAACCGGCTCAACCCGGTCCCATTTCCCCCCGGCCAAACCGCAGCCAATCCGCGGCATATGAACCGAAGCCTCAAGCTCCCGGGCCTTTTCACACAACGCCGCAAGACACTCCTGCACCGCATCATACCGTATAGGCGGTCCTTTGCTCCCGGTCTTCATCCCGCGCTGCCCAATCATATTGGCCACCCATATATATTTATCAACCTGAACAAACCGCGCCGCGCCCAGGGCAAAATCATTCCCTGCCCGCTCCCGGTGCCACAAACGATACTCTTTTTCCGGCTCCGGCCAGCGCTTCGATATGGCAAGAACAAACCCCTTACCCCACCCGCCCAGATCATTGCATATATGAGCAATAATTTTATTGCCCTTAGCCTGGGGGCTCGTGGCATCACCTTTAAGGTAGGTAATTTTTTTCATTAAACCTCTTCTCTTAACCGATCACCTTACTTCTTATAATCCACCATAGCCTTAAACGCCCGCAGCGCCCGCTCCGGCGTCGGATAATAGGGAATCCCAATCTTCGCGCAGCCCTGGTGAATATGATCGGTCTCTTCGGAAGTACCGCCGAAGTAAGAAACAAACATGGGTTTGTCCGGATATTTTTCAACCAGGGGACCAAAGGCCTCTTCAATGGAAAAAATGGTTTCACTCATTAAAACAAATATAATCATAATACTGTCGATATCGTCCTGGCTTAGAAGAGCTTCGGCAATATGGCTCATGGTTTTTTGAGAACCGAACTGCTCAACAGCGGACCAGATATCAACGGGATTGCGGAGCGGAGCCCAATCGGGCATGACCTCGCGGATCTTAGCCTGAGTATCTTTTTTAAGGGGAGACAGATCAATGCCGTAATCTTCGGCAGCATCGGTCGTAAGGACGCAGCCAAGACCCGTGATAGATAAAACACCCATGCGGTTTTTCTTCGGCAGGGGAAGGATCTCAAAAGCGGTAAGGGCATCGTAAAAAGCCTCGGAATCGAGAACCCGGATGAGGCCGGTTTTGCGGCACACCGCGTCGAAAACGGCATCGGACCCGGCAAGGCTGCCCGTATGGGAAGCAATAGCTTCGGCCCCGGACTGAGACCGGCCCGACTTCAGCACAACAACGGGTTTCCGGGAAGCGGCCTCTTTCGCCACCTTAATAAAACGGGCACCGTCAACCACCCCCTCAAGATACATACCGATAGTTGAAGTCTCATCATCATGGGCAAAATATTCAAGCACATCGGTTTCGTTGGTGTCCCCTTTGTTGCCAATGCAGGCAACCTTGCCAACACCAAAGGGTTTAAAATCACCAATCCACCGGGCCCAGCCAGAGGAAAAAACACCGCTCTGACCAAAGAGGGAAACACCGCCCGGCATAATAGGTTCAAGACCAACAATGGACGTGGCAAGACCGGCATCGGGATTAATAGTACCAATACTGTTGGGGCCCATAAGGCGAAGCCCGGCCTTTGAAGTAATATCAACAAGCGCTTCCTGGTCAACAGAACCCTGGCCGCCAATGTCGGAATAACCGCCCGTACTTAGAATAATATTTTTAACGCCTTTTTTAATACAGCGGTCAACAGCGGCCTCAACACTGTCTTTTGGAATAACGATCATAGCCAGGTCAACATCACCGGGAACATCGGAAATACTGGGATAGGCTTTCATCCCCAGGATTTCCTGAGCCGAAGGATTAACCGGGTAAATAGGGCCTTTAAAACCGGCGCGCTTAAAATTCCTGAGAATAATATTCCCGCCCTTATTCGGGTTTTGAGAAGCGCCAATAAGAGCAATCGATTTGGGTTTAAAAAATGCTTCCAGCGTATCAAAATGAGGCCGTTTACCTGCTTTTACGAATTTTTCATCGCTGTACCGGACCAGGCCATCCACGGCAACAGCACCGGAAGAATAAAGAAAAAGGGGGTTGATATCGACCTCAACAATATTCTTATCTTTCGCAACGAGCTTCGACAACGCGACGATCACTTTAGCGGCAGCATCAAGATCAAGAGCTTCACTTCCGCGAAAACCGTGGAACAGGGAAGCGCCGCGCAGGTTGTTGAGCATGGCACGGGCAGTCTTCAAGGAAACAGGAGCCAGTTCCAGGGCCGTATCTTTTAAGAGTTCCGTAAAAATACCGCCCAGGCCAACCAGCACAATGGGGCCAAAAACAGGATCGCGCTTCGCGCCGATAATAAGCTCGGTCCCCACAGGAGACATTTTCTGAACAAGCAGGGAATGGGGCACAGACCCGAATTCCAGCTCAATGGATTTTACCGCTTTTTTTAACGCGGCATCGGAATTAATATCGAGGAACACCCCGCCGGAGTCACTTTTATGCATAATATCCGCGGAGCAGACTTTCACCACAACAGGGTAACCGATCTTTTTGGCAGCTTTAAGCGCTTCAGCCGGACCGGCAGCTTCAATTTCTTCAACAGTGGGAATACCCCACTTTTTAAACAGTTCTTTAGATTCAAATTCATTTAGTGTTTTCATATTAGTTTTCTATTTTCTCTTTATAATAATTTATATTTTGTTAAAAGACAGAATCACCACGAATAGGGCCGGAATAGTCTTCAATATCAACGGAATCAATCCTGCCGTAAAAGTGGACTCCCTGAGGATTATTCTTTATCAATTGAACAAACCGGCTCACCAGGTCATCATCATCCGTATCAAGAAAAACCCTCACCGTCCCATCACTAAGATTGGCAGCAGATCCCCTGATTTTTAACCTCCGGGCGTATTCTCTGCAATAAGCTCTGCAAAATACCCCCTGAACCCTTCCATGTAAAATCAATCTCTTTGCCATAGTTCTAATCCTTTAAATCAGATACATATCACTGTTATGTATCATGTCAAGTAAAAACCAAATCCGGCGGAAACCGGTCCGGTGTCAGAGGAACAACCAACTCCTCCGGCGGAAACCGATCCGGTGTCAGAGGAACAACCAACTCCTTCGGCGAAAACCGGACCGGTATCAGAGGAACAACCAACTCCTTCGGCGAAACCGGCGGAAACCGGCCCAGTGTCAGAGGAACAACCAACTCCTTCGGCGAAAACCGGACCGGTGTCAGAGGAACAACCAACTCCTCCGGTGGAAACCGGACCGGTGTCAGAGGAACAACCAACTCCTCCGGCGAAAA
>JAAENB010000081.1 GCA_024224995.1 bacterium
ATTAATACCGGTCAATTTTTCAAAAATTTTCAACCCGGAAGCTTCATCAGGCAGTACCGCGTCTGCGGGGAAGCTTGATAAATGGGGCGGTACCACGATTTATCTAATGGGGTCGGGTTATTTTTAAAACAGTAATACATCTTAAATTTTACAATACATCAAAAATATCAATTGAAAGAGCGCTGCTGTTAAGAGCGCCCGATACATACAGGGAAGTCTTTTCCGGCAGGTTGATAATCACTGTCTCCGTAACCCTTTTCCGGTGTTCATCAAAAATAAGTTTTACAATGGGTCTTAGTGGTTTTTCAGGTAATGATCCAATAACAATACCGGTACTCCCGTTATTTAATTCAACCAATGAACCAATGGGATATACCGACATCCGGGTAAGAAATGCCTGCAAAATAACAGGGTCGAAACGGTTTATCCCGATTGAAAGCAGGTTTTTCATTGCGTGATAGGAATCTACTTTTTCTTTATAACTCCTGTTCGATATTTGTGCTTCATAACTGTCCGCGATTGCCGCTATGCGGGCATACTCACTAATAGTATTTCCTTTTATCCCCCTGGGATATCCCTTGCCGTCGAAGCGTTCATGATGCTGCAAAGAAACATTCGCGATACTCTCTTTTACCTGCTGCTTCAGCAGCCGGTATCCGTGCAAAGGATGAGTTTTTACGGCCTGGTACTCCTGTTCAGTCAGGTTTGACTGTTTATGAATAATATAAGGCGGAACTTTTAACATACCAGTATCAATAAGAAGCGTTCCCAGCCCCAGCTCCAGCAATTTATCTATTGGGTAGTTTAAGGAAATTCCGATTATTAGAGCATAAAACGCCACAACCACAGAATGGGACTCAAGGAAGCCTTTTTTTTCATCAAGGCCATTAAGGAAAAGAAATATATTGTGATTTTCATAGAGAAGGGTAATTATTTCCCGTACCGATTTTTCCAATTCATTGCTATCAAACTGCTCATCATTTTTTATAGCACCATGGACCTTTTTAACCGCGCCATACGTTCTTTTATATACGTCTAAAAACTTTTTCCTGTTTTTGAGAAGATTATTATATTCCGCTACTATTTTCTCTTCACTCTTTGAAACAGCAGAACGTTCTTTTTTATCTTTCTCAAGTCCGACCAGCTCACCTATTGTTTCCACTTCTGTAATCCCCCCAGGGTTTTAAATACTTCTCTCCATGAGTAAGCATTTCCGCCATAATAGCGCAGGTTTTATCCACATCTTTTTCAATAATAGCAGCCGCAATCCTTTTGTGATAGTCATGAGCCGCTTGCGATACCAGGGGATTGCCGTAAAAATACCGTGTCAGGTTGGTATATACCCGTTTAAATGAATTTATTAATAGAGGATAAACCACATTGCAGGTAGCGATGGCTATGGCATGATGAAATTCAAAATCGAGCTCAATTAAGCCCTCTATATTTTTCTCATCTTCTTCATCTTCCATGACAAGAATTTTGTTCAGCTCGGCAATATGTTCTTCTTTCCGGTTCATTGCCGCACAGCGGGCATATTCCAATTCAAAAACCATCCGAAGCTCAAGAAGACTCGCCAGCATTACGGGTTCAAACTTACCGTCGGTAAAATTAACAATCGATTTCAGCATCTCTATTGAGCCTTCTCTCCTGAAATCATTCACCACAGTCCCTGACCTGGGCTTTATTGTTACAAGCCCCCGGGTAGTCAATTCCAGGAGCCCTTCATGTACAACAGGCCTGCTCACTCCCATGAGGCTAGCCATCTCCCGTTCCGAAGGAAGCTTTTCTCCAATTTCCATCTTACCCGAAAGGATGAGTTCTTCAATATTTTTAATAAAGACCTCTTTAGCGCTTTCGGTCTTGATCGGTTTTAATATATCTTTCATCATAAATTATGTTCACTTTTTCAAAATTCGGCAACTGGTATAACCAACTTTCCAAAAATACAAAATGTATATTTAATCGTCAAGGGAAAATGATAATTTATGATTGAATCTTTATACAAACTCCTCTCCCTATATTAAAAATTTCATGCAAATATACTTAATTTTGTTAGGTTTATTGTTAAATCCAGGTTAAATTACAGCTCACAAATCGATTCCCAAAAAATATAATTGAAAATTTCATAATTTGTTTTACTATGGCTCAAAAGGATTATGCACTCAAAGGAGCAGCACATAATGAATGATATAAAGAAAAAGAGAAAAATTCCCCAAAACCAGGGATTATATAGCCGTGATTACGAGCATGACGCATGCGGTATAGGATTCGCGGCCAACATTAAAGGAAAAAAATCGTATGATATTATCCGGCGCGGGCTGGAAATACTGGAGCGAATGGCACACCGTGGAGCGGAAGGTGCCGATAACAAGACCGGTGACGGGTCCGGAATAATGATGCAGATCCCGCACTCTTTTTACAAAGGAGAGGTGCCGGTAATTCCGGATGAAGGAGAATACGGAACAGGCCTGGTATTCCTGCCCATTGAAAAGGCAGAAACAGATTTTTGCATGAAGGAGCTGGAAAAGGTCTGTGAAGAGGAAGGGCACAAAATAGTAGCCTGGCGGGATATACCGGTGGATGATTCCGAACTGGGAGAAATAGCGAAGCGTTCGGAACCGCTCATAAAGCAGGTCTTTATAATAGGAAAATATGAGCAGGACCGGCAGTCCATGGAGCGGAAGCTCTATATCATCCGGAAAGTAATTGAAGAAAGAATACGGAAATCTTCTTTAGAAGAAGCTAATTATTTTTATATTCCTTCACTGTCGAGCAAGACAATTGTATACAAAGGCATGCTGGCCCCGGCCCAGGTACGCTTATATTTCGCCGACCTGCAAAACCCCAAACTGGAAACGGCCATGGCCCTTGTCCATTCACGGTTCAGCACCAACACCTTCCCCTCATGGGACCTGGCACAGCCCTTTCGGATGCTGGCCCATAATGGTGAGATCAATACGGTAAAAGGGAACCGTTTCTGGATGCATACCAGGGAAGTCGAATTTAAATCCGATCTTTTTGGGGATGATATCAAAAAGATCCTTCCCGTAATTGAACCGGGCAAAAGCGATTCCGCTTCTTTTGATAACGCCCTGGAAATGCTGGTTGCCACAGGAAGATCGCTTCCCCACTCCCTGATGATGCTTATTCCGGAGTCATGGAATGAATCAAATCCCATTCCCTATGACCTGAAATATTTCTATGAATATTATTCTACGTTTATGGAGCCCTGGGACGGGCCCGCGTCCATGGTATTCTGCGACGGCAGGTTTGTAGGCGGAACCCTGGACCGGAACGGGCTTCGTCCGTCCCGCTATGTTATTACCAAAGATGATATAATCGTTATGGGATCGGAAGTTGGCGTGCAAACTTTCCCGGCGGAAAAAATAGCCTCCAAAGGAAG
>JAAENB010000082.1 GCA_024224995.1 bacterium
AACCGTCGGCGAAAATTCAGCACATCGTTCAGATATTTTATCAAAGCCCCACTTCCGCCGAACCCGGTGGCAGCATTTTTTTCCGACTGTCTGACTGTAATTTTCGGTCCCGACTTATTTTTTCTTTTCTTTTTCGCTCGCTGTTTCCCTGTTTATAAAAAAGTTGACTGCAGACGGTAAAAATGCTAACAATCCGTATTTAATTATTGCAGGGGTTTATTAAAATACTGCCGGGATGTCAAGTTTAAAATATTGTCCGTAAACTATAATATATCAGTCAGTTATCTTTACTTACAAAATTTAGGATAAGTACCTAATCAGAAGTTTTTCGGTATTCGAAGACCTGCGGGGTTTCTGCTGTCCGGTTATACCTGAAAATTTAAGACTTAGGCGATTTCCAAAAATGAATATACCGAATGTCATTCCGGGGAAAATGGGAAAATTGCCTGAGGATTTTCCCATTTTAACCCGGAATCCACTGGATTCCGGGTTAATACGGTATATTCTTTCTTAAAAATCACCTTAAGGGACTTTAATGCCGCAGGGCGGCAACAGGATTGCTATTGATTTTTGCGCCTGAAGGGGCGCAATCCCCTATTCTTCAGGTACAGCAGTCCATCCTTCAAGTATAACAGTCCATCCTTTTTCTGCAAGATTTGATGCATAAATCAAGGCGTTTTCATTAGGCGCAGAGTTTGTTTCACCGCTGAGGTTAACGTTTCCGTCTCTTACACCACTCAAATCCAAATTGTATAATATATCCTCTACTGCTGATTCTGTTAAGTTGTTGCTATTCATCTCTATGTTGAACTAATCGCTATGCGCAGTATTTACTGGCAGTTACCCTTGACAGTCCCTTTTTATAACCTTTCCCGGCATTTTTCTGATCTCTTCCCGGTTATTTTTCTGCTGCAATTTGTGTATGGTATCATTATACGGGTATTTTTTCAACATTAATCTTTCATTTTTCAGAGGAGGCATATCATGACCCCGTTATTGAAACGCATGACCGAAGACCTTCAGTTAAAGGGAATG
>JAAENB010000083.1 GCA_024224995.1 bacterium
AAACCCCGAAGGGGACGCCCTTATGCAAACAGTGGACCGGATAAACAAAAGCATGGGACGGGAAAAGATCTTTTTCGCGTCCCAGGGAATAAAACAGGAGTGGAGCATGCGGCGGAATTTTCTTTCAAAGCGCTATACCACTAAATGGGATGAGATTCCTGTGGTTAAAGCGTAAATGAGGTTTACCAGCGAGAGCCCCACGACATCTATTTTGAGGTGCGAAAATATTCTTGTTTCATCCACGGGAAGAGTGCTGCTCATTTACCAGGTAGAGTTTTCCAAAAAACACCCCCGTATAGCAAACAGTTGTTGACAAACAAAGATTGGTAAGTAAAGTGGCGGTACTATAAAACAGGAAAAACAGATGGATCGGATAAAACATTTTCTTGAATCAAAATTTGAAAAACAGGTTCGTTCAAAGATCAAACTTGATCCCAGGGCGGGAAGCTTTAACGACTTTCCTCCGGAGCTCCATGGGGAACTGAGGGCACATCTTGCGCAGCAGGGAATAACCCGTCTCTATTCACATCAGCATGAAGCTTTTGAATCGATCCGGAATAATCTGCATACCCTTATGGTATCCCAGACCGCCAGCGGGAAAACCCTTTCGTTTTTCCTGCCCATATTAAATGAATATATAAAATCGGAAGCAGCCTTTTCCGTACTGCTTCTGTACCCCACAAAAGCGCTTTCCCGTGACCAGGAAGGGACTTTTGGTCCCCTGTTAAACGTGGTTAAAAAAGAGAATATGCTGGGCACCTTTGACGGCGACACGCCCCGTGAGGAACGGGCTAAAATACAGCGCCAGTCCGATTTTATTATAACCAATCCCGATATGCTCCATAGCGGCAT
>JAAENB010000084.1 GCA_024224995.1 bacterium
GACCGCCTCATGATCAAAAAGCGAAAGAACATGATAGTCGCCAGCGACCCCGGGATCCAGGCTGACCGTCACAGTGCCGAGTCCGGCGAACCAGTCAAAACCGCTGTCGTCAACAGAATCCGGAAGAGGATCATATCCCCAGTCATATCCGCCCATGGACACATCACCGTTTATGTTGAATCCCCAGTGGGCAAGATCAAACGGCGATGCCGAAGCATGATCTGTAAAAATTGCCGAAAACATAACCAATAAAACAACTGACTGAAATTTTTTCACAATTCCCCCTTATTTAAATTTTCTAATAAAATAATGATACCGGAAACTCCGGCACCGGCAAATGCTAAGATTATTACATGCAATATATGTGCCACTGGCAATCACTTTTTAAAGTATTTTTTATTATACTATGATTACAATATGTTATGTTTTTTATAAACATTAATGATATGGGTGCGTCTCCCTAATGATATTCAATAAATAAGTGTGATGTTACACTTGTGTGAGGTTACAGGGGTTACACTTCTGTATCATTATGTGTAACTGTCTGTAAAAAATAAAGATAAAAGTGTGTACAAGCAAATTTTCCGAGCCTTTGACAGCAGAGAATATCCTCTGTGCGGTTAAAAAATTATGAACGTCTGTAATTCGGGGAACTGCTGCATTATGCAGCACAGGCATATGCGCTTGTAAGTATAACTGACCGATAAAAATAAAAAAGATAGAAAAATGCTGCTTTTTGAAGCATGTGCTTCAAAAAGCAGCACTCTTAATTAACCTGCTTATCTTCAAATGTATTTTTAATTTGCTGAAAAAAACAACAGTGGTAAAATCCTGACTTTTTAACAACCTTTCAATATGTACATCCGGTCAAAAAAGAGCCTCTGTCATTGAATTTCAGGAATGATGCATGATTTACACACTGATCCTCTGATCCTGCTGATACTTATTGACATTTCCATGAATTTATTATTAATGTAATGTAGTTTCACTTTTGTATCATGAAATGCATCAATAAATGAGTGTAACCAAAATTGTGCAGTCAGGGATGAAACCCTAAGGGTTTTCAAAACCCTTAGGGTTTAATGTGATCAATTTTGGTTACACTCTCAATAAATAACACGGGGTAACTGTATGGACAAAAACAACAACATGATATTCCAGAGAGTGACGATTTCCATTGTTATCTTCCTCCTAAGTCTTTTTATTATAAACAGCACCATAAATCTTTCACTGGTTCTTGAGGTCAGATCTTCGGAAAACGGTGATATCTGCCAGATTTTCTATAACACTGGAAAAGGCTTTAACAAAAGAGAGGTTATTACAAAATACATCCCAAAAACTGATAAACCCGAGTTGGTTTCTTTTAATCTTCCTCTCAGAAAAATTGCAATGCTCAGGATAGATCCGGCAACAAACAAAACCCATTTTTTCATCAAATCAATATCTCTGACGGGGTGTGCAACTGAATATTATTGGAAACCTGCTGATATAATCCGAATATTGAAACCAGCCAACCAGGTCGGCAGATTTGCAATACAGGGAGATGCAACTGCGATTGAAACTCTTGGCAATGATCCTTTTCTTGTTACAACGCCCTATTTAAGCAATATAATTAACAGCATGTCTGATAAAGTGGTTTTGTACAGGAATATTCTGGCAGCATTCATATTTGTTTTACTATTGTGGTTCTTTTTCTCACAAGCATCAGTAAATTTGTGCCTTAGACTGTTTCCACATCCTGAAGATAATATCCCTCTGAAAAATATCCGCCACACTGTTCCGATTCTTCTTTTCTTTGTTTCCAGTCTTATTCTTTCAATGGCAGTAACCAGCGGTTACAATACTCATCCTGATGAGGATATCCATATAAGTTCCGCAAATTACTATATCAGCCACTGGCTTCCGCCGGAAGTTGGCAATCCTGAGACAATCGACTCGTACTCTAATAAATACGGACGGACGTATCTTAATGAGCCTGACATTGTTTATTTCATTGCAGGCAAGTTTTCTGTTGCTCTTGAAAACTTGCAGATCAGCAGATATACTGCCATCAGATTGTTCAATGTTTCTCTTTTCCTGCTTCTTGCCCTGATGTCTGTACAATTCCCGAAAAACAGGTATTATTTTTCCGTACTCCTGATGACGCCGCAAATATGGTATATTTTCAGTTATTTCAACGGTGATGCATTTCCCCTTTTCCTATCTGTGCTGCTTGGATATCAGATTATTATAACAGAAAGCGCTTTTAACAAGTTCCTTAGTTCGCAATCACGGGATTACATGATAACAGGCGGATTTTTTACAGCTTTTCTCCTGGGTCTGCTGATGATCTCTAAAAAAAATTTCTATATCTTTGTTCTGTTTGTTATATTCTTTTTTGGCTGGAGCATATTAACGGCTCAAAAAAACAGCAGGAAGAACAAGTTAATAAAATATTCAGTGGTTCTGCTGGCTGCTTTTTCCATCCTGATTGCAAGATATGCATATGATATTATTATAAACGGGTTTGATAAAGAAGCAAAAATACTGGCTTGTGCAGAGAAATATGCAGACCCCGGTTATAAGCCGTCTCTTACGGCAACCAGTTCATCGTTTTTCGGATTAAGGTTGAGAGATAAGGGGGTTTCATATATGGAACTGTTCTCAAAATATAAATGGCATATCCTTTGTTTTACAAGCTTTGTCGGCGGATACGGGTGGATGTCGATCTATGCAGGCAATGTATATTATCTTATGTTTCTTGTTTTATTATTACTTTTTATATTATTCTTTTTATGGTGTGTTTTCACAAAATTCGACAAGGATAACCGCATATTTGCAATTCTCGCATTGCTGTTTGTCCCCGGAATGATCTTTCTTTCCACATATCATTCCTGGACAGGCGATCTTCAGGCGCAGGGGCGTTATCTGTTTCCATTTCTGCCTATAGTTGCTGTGCTGATATACAAAAATGAAGAGTATCTAAACACATCAGCAATATCTTCATTTACATGGATATTTTTTCTCATGTCTGCGTATTCTTTTGTTTTCATAGCTCTTGACGCCATTCCCAAGTGATGATGAAATGAAACCCTGATGGTTTTCAAAACCTGATGGTTTATTTTTTTTTGAAGCCGGATCTGACCTCAACAATTCCGCCAATCAATGCTCCGAATATCTGGAGAGCAAAAACAGATAAAGAAAGCGCTAGGGATTTTTCGCTCGGCACACCCAGATAGCTAAGAAACCCTATGAATGTTCCTTCACGGACACCTATTCCCCCAATTGTCAGGGGAATCAGTATTGCAACTGAAACAATTCCGTAAATCCAGCACAAATCAGCAAATGACGTCTGAATCTGTATTCCCCAAACCATGAGCGTCAATATAAAGACACCTGACAACTGGAACAGGATTCCCAAAATAACTGCTTTGATGAGTAAAACCGGCTCTTGAAGATATTCTCTCCAGTCATGCAGAATTTGGACAAGGTGGGATGAGAAACCATCCAGCCTGGGGAAGCGTTTTCCAAAAAACAAAAACAGCCCTGTGATAATTGAAAAAAATTTTTGTATTCGCAAAACAGACAGAATTAATATGCAGAATAAAGTAACTACAGTTAAAACACAGGCAATATTCTGAACAATAATCTGTCTGCTGAAACAGGTTCCTCCTAAAGCAACAATCAGCAAACCTATAAGCCCGGTGATTCTGTCTACAATAATTGAGGCAATGACTTGCCTGCCATCCCCTTGTTTAATAAGGTAATATCCTTTTGCACCTTCTCCGGCAAGCTGTCCCGGCAATATCAAAGAATAATATATGCTGATCATATAGATTTTTGCAAGCTCCGAAACAGTATACCTGGGAAGCAGAATACGCCATTTGACAGAACTGATCCATACCGAGAAAAGATATAATAAAATTGAAGCAGCAACAATAGATAATGGTAAAGAGAATATAGTTGAAAAGGTATGAGATAAATTTACCTTGTACAATAAGTAACCAAGCAGTATGCAACTGAAAAACAATCTGGCAATTTTTTTTGCTGTTCCGGATATCATTAAGCAGGTCCGATTTGCTGATGTTTGACAAGTTCATCAAAATGCCTGATAATATGATCTGCTGTATATGTCCCCCATACCATTTTATGATTTTCAGCAACAAAATTGTATGTCTCGCCTTTTTTTAAAGCATGCCCAAAATGTATATGTTTTTCATCCAAACCAAATAATAAAGACGGAACATTGTCGATATAATAGGAAAAAACGATCATTCCGCTGTTGTGGACTAAAAGCGCTTTTGAAGACTGGATGATTGCAATATCCTGCAGCAGCGTTGAGTTATGCTGTTTTGCGAACAAAATGTTTTTCATTCCGATCAGTTCTTCATGGATCTCCTGTTCAGTTCCTATTATAATAAAGAAAAACTCAGGATATTTATCATTGCAGTACCTGAAGAATTTTTCCCATTCTTTTACAGGCGCGTTTCTTTCAGGGTCTATTACATTTGTTTTTCGTATAGACGCGCAAAACAGAGTTTTACCAGCACAATGCTTTTCTGTAAAATTCTTTGCCCATTCCAAATGAACAGCGTCGCATGTCAGCTTTGGCAGATATTTATGTTTCTCATAAAAATCGACCAGATGATGGAAATTAGATACTGTGGAAAACGGGAGATACGGATTTGGAAAAACAATATAGTTCTGTTTTGATGCTTGAAAAAAATATGAAAACTGATCATTATTGTCAAAAATACACACTGATCCGACCTTTGGATTAATCTTTGTCAAGGATATGATATTATCAATAGTTTTCGGGTTTGTCTGTTGAAATACATTGACTCTCAGATTTCTGACAGACGGATTAACAAAGCAGCAATCTATTTTGTCAACATTGTTTTCTTCAGCTATTACTGAAAGTATTTCCTGGAAAACTATTGCATCGCCGATAACAGCCCCGACATTTTCAAAATCCCATATGCCAAGCACTCTTTTCGGGCATTTTCCCCTGTATAAGATTTTCGATGCAGTTATAAACGGATTGCGCCATGTAAATCCGAAAATTTTATAAAATTTGTCATGAAAATATTTGCTGTCAAAAATCATAATTATCTGTCCTCATAACATTCATAACTTGGCGACCATAACTCGCCAGTATCAAATTCAAGTTTCAAGTTTCATATTACATTATAAATCAATCTCTCTCCCCAGATCAGATGAAGACAGAGGTATGTTCCCCAGTCTGGCCACTTGGCAGGCTGCGGCAAGAGAACCGAGATATGCACTTTGCCAGATGCCGCATCCTGCTGCCATAGCCATTGAAGAACATGTCAGCAGAGAATCGCCCGCTCCCACAATATCAACAGGTGATGTATTCATTGCCTGCAGGCGGTCTGTCAGCCATTCGTTTGTTTCTGAAACCTCGGCATGAATCAATATCCCCTCTTTGCCAAGGGTCATGAAAATATTCTGAGCCTGTGCTTTTTTTCTTAAATAATCTGCCAGAACAACCAACCCTGAATTGAAATCCTGCATAGCAAGTCTTGCTTCCCTCTCTGTCGGTGTAAGCAAAGCCATCCCTTTAAAACGTGAAACATCGCCTACCTGTGAAGAAGACTGGCTGTCTGCCACAGCCAGAATATTTTTCTGCCTGCAAAGGGACATGATTTCATCCACCAAGGGCTGGGGCAGACATCCGTAATTAAAATCAGAAAATATGACAAGCTGGGTATTGTTCAGTATTACAGACAAATCCCGCAAAAATGCCTCCTGGATATCCCTGTTTATCCCGTGATGGCGCAAATGATTCACTCTTAAAAGCGTTTTACCGTTGGCTCTGAACCTTTGCTTTCGTATTGTGGGTCTGCTTTCATCTTCATATAAATGAGAGTTAACCTCATATTTGTCCAACTGGTTTCTTGCATAATCTGCGGTTTCATCTTTTCCCACAACTGAGAAAAAGTTGACAACTGCTCCCAGTCCCTGTGCATGGGCAGCAACAATACCGGCTCCTCCGACAAATTTTTGATTTAATAATGGTGTGACCACAATAGTAGGATCTTCCTGTGACATTCCCACAGGATCACAGGTAATATATTCATCAACTATAATATCTCCGATAACCACAATATTAAGCCAGTGAAATTTTTGAAGAGCGGATTTAAGATCAGCCTTTGTAATCCCGTGGCGATGGAGAAAGTCTTTTGGTTTGATTATAGTGGAAGAATTCAGGCGTTTTAATTCATCGTGCAAAAGACTGACTGATGAAAAAGTAACATCCCCTGAGCTGAACAGCAGCTTTCCGCCATAGGATTTTACAGCCTCCAGTTCAGGACTACGCTGATTCTCATGTTCTTTTCCTTTGACAATGATAGCTGGTTTAAGGTGTTCAATGAATTTTTCCGGGGCATCCCGCAAAATAAAAGCAGTATCAACCCAGGTTGTCGATTTTACACCTTCTAAACGCAGATTTTCCGGCATCACAGCGTTTCCTGTGGCATCGCTATAAACCCCTGCTATCAGGCAGTCTCCGCATTCCGACGCAAAGCGCAGCATCCGCAAATGCCCGGGATGAACAATATTGAAATTCCCGGAAACAAAGACGATCTTTTCGCGTTTGGCGAATTTTTCCCTTATATTTAAAAGGGCTTTCATAGAATCAGGATGTAAGTCGGTCATTGAATACAGTCTTTCCCGGTTATTGTTTGTTCGTATCTATCTCAATCAAAGCCCTGTTTATCTTTCGAGCCTCCAGGTCATCAAGAGCCTGATTGATATCATGAAGTGAATAACGATGGCTTATAAGTTTTTCCAAGGGCAGCCTGCCGTCAAGGTAATGCTTGGCAAACACAGGGATATCCCTGTCAGGTTTGCAATTTCCTCCCCAGGTTCCGCGGATTTGTTTGCCGCTGATAAGATCATGAGGGTTGAGCTTTATTGTATCCCCATCCTTGGGGTGGGAAGCAAAAATACATACTCCCCCGTTAATACGGACAGAGTGAAATGCCTGTTCAATTGTAGTGGTTAAACCGGCAGATTCTATGCTGTAATCCACGCCTGTTCCGCCAGTTATCTGCCTGATTGCTTCAACAGGATTTTTTTTTGCACTGTTAACAAAATGCGTTGCACCAAATTCTTTTGCAGTCTTAAGCTTTTCTTCTTCCACATCCACTGCAATAACCATCCTGTTTTCAAACATACGTGTTGCTATCAGTGCGCTGAGGCCAATTCCTCCTAGTCCGAAAATTGCAATGCTGTTTTCTTTTTTCAATGATATTTCGTTAATAACAATTCCTGCACCCGTTGGCAAAGCACATCCGAACAGGACAGCCACATCCAGGGGAACGCCCTCCGGCAGTTTTACACACCTGTTCTCTGAAACCACGGCATATTCACTGAAAGTGACCACTGCACCTGAGTTGATGGTTATATCTCCTTTTTTATACTCTGCGCCGGTTACATCCTCGCCTTCACCCCTGATCCACCCTAGGATAACATAATCGCCTACTTTGACTTTGCTGACCTTTTCACCAATCTCTGTTACTTTTCCGGATCCTTCGTGACCAAGCAAATGCGGCAGGTATTTGTCTTTGCCTCGGTATCCCCGCACTTCCATTAACTGGCTGTGACAAATACCACTGTAACGGAGTTTTACTAACACCTGTCCCGGCATAAGTTCAGGAATCTCTATCCCTTCTTCAACAACCAGAGGGGATCCTGTCTTGTATAAAACAGCGGCTTTCATTTATTCCCTCTTAAGAAAACCCGGGCACCCGTCACATATGGAAGGGGACCGCTTAGTGAAATTTTTTTTAAATTTTTTTGTCTTTGGAGAGTTCCAAACTGAATCAAATGAATCTGATATTACATTGCCAAAATTATATATATCTTTGTCAAGTATCCGACAGCAAGGCGTAAGATAGCCGTCCGCTGTTATTGCCGGAGCCATGAAAGGGGCCGGGCAAACCTGGGGAGATGGAATAAAACTGTGCTCAATGCAGACAGTCAGATTTTTAAAAGAGAACTCCGGATTATTAATATAGTTAGTGAGAGAAATTCTGTCATCAACAGACAGACATCCGCTGCTATCTCCCAAATCGTCATAAGGCTGCAAAACAACCTCCAAGGATCCCAGTATGTCAAGTTCAGCGAAGATTCGGGTAACAGAATCAAAGTTTTTGCTTCCTACCACTGTCCGAATCCCGATTTTCCCGGGATGGTTTGAGGCAAGTTCCCTGATCCGCGTTTTCAGCTTTTCAACAGATGTGCCGCGACGCAGGATATCTGCAAGGGCCTGATCCAATGTGTCCACAGATATCCAGAGTTTAGAAAGACCGTTTTTAAAAAGATCAGAATAGTAGCCGATATCATGTGCCATTAAATTAGTTGTAAACATTATTTCATTAAACTTGCCGGAAGATTTTGCAATGCTGATCATCTCCGGCAAATCAGGGTGAACAGTAGGCTCGCCTATGCCTTGGGGGGTGATGGTATTGGCCCTGGGCAATTCGTTAATGATTTTCTGAAAGTCCCCGATACTCATATTCCGATTTTTCCACCCCTTGCCTTCATTTAAAGTCCTGTAACAGCCAGCACACTTAAGGTTGCAATAAGTCGTTATTTCAACGAGAACAGTTCCCAAGTATTGCCTGCGCATGACAGCGTTTTTTGCATAAAGGGCTGAATGCTTAATTGACCAGATTAAACCGTTTTCACGTATCTGGGAATACAGCAGTGCCAGCCACCAAGGCACTGAACTGCTGATTATGGCCTTTTTTTGTGTTATCTTCATAACTACTCTTTCCAGTTGACAGTTGCGCCGAGATTTTTTCTTGTGCGTTTTCTCCAGTCGGCAACTTCAGCGACTGTCACGCCTTCCATATTGGCAATATTCTCTATTTTTTCAGGTGTTTTGAAATTAATCCTGTCCCATTCAAAAGCTCGTAATATCTGAACTTCCATATTTGAAAACTCAGATGTTGAAATAATTCCATGCGTATAACCTGAAAGAGCATCATCTTCCGACGTTATGAATCCCTCTTTCAGACAGACATCCATCAATCTTGTTTTTGGCATGGGCGTGGCAATATGAAAATTTACCATATCAATATCCAACTCATCAGCAAAAGCAATGGTTCTCCGTATCTGGTCCCAAGTTTCACCGGGCAGGCCGAGAATAAAGTTTGATATAATTTCAAAGCCCAGGGATTTGGCAAGTGAAATTACTTCAACAGCTTTTTTGAGGTTGACCGGCTTTTTGATTATCTTAGAAAGAACATCCTGGTCACCGCTTTCTATGGAAACAGTTAGTTGATAACACCCGCTTGATCTCATCAGTTCCATTATTTCGTGATTTAAGGAAAATATCGCCACATTAGAGCATTTCCATGTAATACCGTATTTTCTGTCAATAATTCCTTGCATCACTTCTCTGGCACGCTTTCTGCCATGCAGAAAATGATCATCTACAAAGATTATTTCACGAATACCATGATCATTGCAAAGCCAGTCAATTTCCTGAAGAATATTTTTTGTGCTGCGCATTCTCACCTTTACCCCGCTGACAGTGGATGCTGCACAGAAAATACACTTATACGGACAACCCCGGCTGCTGATTGTAGTTGCAAACGGATATTGTCTTGGTATAAGAATATGAGCATATTTAATTGTATGATTACCGTATTCGGACATGTTCAATAATGGGCCGTAATCAGGAAAAGGCACCGAATCGAGATCCTGGATAAAATATTTGGGATAATTGATAATTGACTCATTTCCATTCATAAAGGCAATACCGTCTAATTGGGAGATTTTTTCTCCCCCATTATTCAAAGCCTCCAGAAACCGTGGGAAACGGTGTTCACCTTCCCCTATTACAAAATAATCCACATCAGGCTCATTTACCACTTTTTCAATCATGACCGTTGGCAAAACGCCCCCGACAACGACTATTGTATTAGGCAGTTCTTTTTTGACAAGGGCAGCATGATACTTAATTTCTTCAATATATTCCGTTGAAAAAGAAGTGATGCCGACAACATCAGGCTCCATATCCCTTATTTGCTGTCGTATCTCATTTTCACCCATATTGCTGAAATTGGGATCAAATATTGCAGTTTCATATTCTGGCCCCAGGCATGCCTTCAATATGCCTAAATTATAGGGCATCATTCTCCAGGATCTTTTACCTAAAATCGAATAATTCGGTTGCATCAGCAATATTTTTTTTATTTTTTTCAATTAGTCATCCTCTCAATACAAATCAAAGTAAAGAACATACTCTTAACCCTCCCAACCTGGGCCGTTGATTCTGTCGGTTTTTACAAATTTTATTCATGCACATTCTATGTCGGGTATTCTGTAAGTGACTGAAAAACGGTGGATGAAAACACGTATCCTGCATGAAAAATTTGCATCCTTCATTTTGCCTCAAAAGTAGTTGACACTTTCAGAAGGAGTGCCGAAATGAAATTTTGGCAGATTCCCGGGTTCAGTGCCAAAATTTCATTTCGGCACTCCTGTTGAAAGTGTCAACTACTGTTGGGGCAAAATGCCGATTTAATCATTAGTTTTCCAATATCTGCCTATCCCACAATACTAACTATGTTATACAAGAATCA
>JAAENB010000085.1 GCA_024224995.1 bacterium
ATGGTCAACCAATGCCCTGCGGGCGATTCGGTCCCATACCAGAAATACCCCGGAGGGGTATAGTCATGTAGCCCGGGGATTCACCCCCGGGTAGCCCCATGCTGAAACCGATCCATTTTTTAAAAACAGTTTCTTCCGTATATTTTCCCTGCTTCGCAGGGTCTGCACTCTCAAGAAACTAAGATCAGTTGACGGTTGACAGAGTTCCGGCAACCAGTCTCTTTTTATTCCCAATCCTCTTTCTAATCAGTTTCTGACCTATTTTTTCCCGGCCAGGCCGGTGTCTGAGCGGAGCCGAAGACCCGGGTCAGCTGCTACATACTATTTCTTGCGTCTAATACATCTTCACTGCTTTTATTATCAAAATAGAGAGAACTCTTCTCCTGATTTTTTATTTTGATATTTAAAATATTTTTAAGCAGGTTTTCAATGGATTTTCCCACTATTAAGCCCGACTGTTTTGTGTACCCTCCCGACAGTACCATTAAAACAGGAATATTTCTATCCAGGGCATTCCTGAAAACAATCTCATCTCTTTTGATAATTCCACTGGCAGTAATATTTAACAACCCCAGGGAATCACCTGCCAGTATATCGCTTCCGGCATTATAAATTATAAGATCAGGTTTCGAGCGGGAAATAGCCTCAGGCACGTTCTCTTTTATTATTTTCAGATACCGTTTATGATCCAGGTGAGAGCCGATAGAAACAGGAAAATCAATATATTCCTTTGCTGCCGCGTCCTGGGGAAAAACATCCCTGTTGTACACATCAAGTATAAAAACCCGTTCATCATCTTTAAAGATCGCTTCAATTCCATTTCCCTGGTGAGCATCAAGATCAATGACCAGGACCCGCAATTCCGGGTTTTTTTCCCATAATTCGCATACTGCCAGGGGAATATCGGCAAAAAAACAGAAGCCTTCTCCGCTGTCTGCTTTTGCGTGATGATAGCCTCCTGACAGGTTTATAGCCCATCCTTTTTCCAGCGCAAGCTCTGCCCCCAGGATGGTTCCGCCAGTGGCGTATCTCATGGGATTTAATATTTTACTTTGCAAAATAAAATCGGGGAATATTCGTAGGGGAGTCAATTCGGCGATTTTGGCGACAGTATCCGGTTCATGCAGCGAGTCTAAATACTCTTGAGTATGAACTTTCAACAGATCACTATCTGTCACCGGGGACGGCTCAATAAACTGGTCCTCTTCAATCCCGAAGTGTTCTACGAGGCAGTTGTATACTTTTTTATACTTTTCCGTATCAAAAGGATGAAATTTTTGAATCCCAAAAAGCCGAATGTTGTAATCATCAGTATAAATAAGAGGCATTTTGTCATGAGACCTTTTTGAATTTTGAGTTCCAATACAGAAAATTGTAAAAATTGTGGTCAAACTACAAATTATGAACAAAATAATCAATATATATTTTAAATATTTCGTCATGTTTTTTCTCTCTTAAGAAACTCTTTTTAAACAGGGCTGGTTTCCGGGGGTGCGACCCCTGCGAGGGGATCTTACCCGGAACCTGTACAAAAGCAGATCCCGGTATCAACGCAGTTTCTGACCTATTTTTTCCCTTCTTAAACCGATCACCGATAACCCGGCCCTCCGGGCCACCGATCACCATCTCCCCCCCTACGTACCTGTAAACTCGGGTTTTCTTCTTTCGGAAAAAGCTTTAACCGCTTCCATAAGGTCATTCGAAGGAATAATATTCGCGCTTATTGAAGCGACATACTTGAGGTTATCATCAACTGTTTTACCAACACCATAGGTGAGAACATCCTTAGTCGCCTGAACAGCAAGCGGAGAGTTTCCTGCTATTTCCAGAGCCATTTCTTCGGCAGCTTTATAAAGCGCCTCTTTGTCAGGGAAAATCTCATTTACCAGGAGAACCTCTTTTGCTCTATTCGCGTCAATATTCTTCGCGGTATACGCCAGTTCCCGGGTAACTCCCTGGCCTACAATATTTGGTATTCTTTGCAGAACACCAACATCAGCAACAAATCCTACTGCTGCTTCTCTTAATGAGAATTGGGCGTCCTGTGAACAAAGACGGATATCGCAGGCTGTTGCCATGTCGAGTCCGGCTCCAATACAGCGGCCATGGATCGCGCAAATAACCGGTTTCCGGCATTTTTCTATACAGGTTAATCCATCCTGAAGATCATATATTCTCCGAATAAGACTTGCCTTAATTGAACCCTTTTGATCCTGACTGGTAATTTCCGGCAGATCCGGCATCATTCCAATAAGATCAATGCCTCCGCTAAAGTCAGATCCGTTAGCGGCAATAATTATCGCCCGGATCTCATTGTCCTCATCCAGGTCTCTAAATATGGGAATAGTCTCTTTCCAGGCAGGCGGGTTCATGGCGTTCTTTTTTTCCGGCCTGTTTAAATATACCCATGCAATATTTCCTTTTTTTTCAACTGAATAAAATTCGTATGACATTGTTATATCTCCTTGTTTTAGTTGTTTCAAATTAATTATATGCATAAAAATAGGCTTTTAAACCATTAATGTCAAGTATTAAAAAGGGTTGACATTTACACAAGTAAAAGTACTAATTTTAGGGATGCGGCGCTTACGCTGCGCCTGCTTACGCAGGTGTTTAAAAAACGTACTATTTTAATAATATTCTCTTATAAAAAATGATCTATAAATATAAAAAATTATGTATATTTCTATTGATATTTGTCTTCTTTTCTATTAATTTTTCTATCAAAACATTTGCTTTCCCCAAAAATAAACTTATCAGGGCCATAAAAAAATTTGAAGATACCCATTCCCAATGCGCTGTTGTAATACTTGATGCTCAGACTGCCCGGATACTGTTTGTTTACAACCCGGAGTTCGCCCTTAGAAAAAGGTTTCCTCCGGGTTCAATTACAAAACCCTGGTCTGCGATTATCTTTATGGAAAACGCTCCCCTTTTTAATTTTTCTCCTTTTAAGAGAGTTACCTGCCAGGGGAAATTCTTCCCTCCGCCAAATTCAGCTTTTACAAAAAGTGACCGCAAAATATTTAATCTTCCGCTGGATAAAGACCGGAAAGAGAGATATTTCAGGTGTTCCATTAAAAAGGGTCACGGCCAGGTTGACCTGCGGGATGCGCTTGTTCAATCGTGCAATGTTTATTTCCTGACGTATGCTTCACGCAATCCTGTGCTCTTTCACAAAAAAATGGAGGAAAAATGGCATCTCAATGCCAGCACTTCCGCCCGTCTTATTTCATCACAGGAACTTCCGGGCAGATCGTATAAAGAGCTTCCTCCCTTTAAGGCCGCGGCCTCAGCTATTGGAGAAGGGGGATACACCAGGGTTTCTCCGCTTAAAGTCGCTCAAGTGTATGCCGCCCTCCTGGAAGGGTCTCCTATTCTTTCTCCCTTTGAGCGGCCTCACAAAAAAACAATAAAACAATATTCCCTGAATATTCAAAACACGCACCAGGACAGTATCCGGAGTACTCTTTCCCGGGTTTTATACCAGGGCACCCTGAAAGATCTTCGCGTTGACAATAAACGAGTAAAGCTCATTGGCGGAAAAACCGGTACCGGAACAATGGATCAAAAAAAATATTCAACCCACGCGTGGAATGTTATTCACTTTGACTATAAAAACCGCTCTTGTGTTATGACTGTTTTTGTTTATAAAGGGATGGGGGGAAAAGAGGGACTCGCGTTATCACAAGTTGTGTTAAACAAAATTTAAAAAAATCTGAAGAAGTTTGAGGTTTGAAGTTTGAAGTTTAATATTTTTTTCCCGGGGCTTGTGTTTATTGTCTGTATTATATTTTGTGTGTCTTGTAAGAAGACTGTTTCTCTTCCTTATGAGAACGCGGTGGTGAGGGTGTTGAGTAAGTATGGGCTCAAGGATGCTGCTGTTATTGTTCCGGAGGGGAGGGTTTTTCTTTCGGAAAAGACTATTGTACTCAAGAATAACAGGATCAAAATTAAGGCTGCTGGTGAGGTCCTGGTGGTTTCTGATCCCGGTGACAATAAAAAGTTTTATAACGAAAAATTTATCAGCATTAGCTTAAAAGATTATTCTACTGTTGAATACATGAGAAAAGGCAGGCTCCTGAAAAGATCTTATGTTGGGACTCTTGAAATCAGTATTGATGAGGGTTCACTTTGTTTTGTTAATCATATTCCTGTTGAAGAGTATGTTCATGCTGCCGCGCTCTGGGAACTGGGAGATCTTCTCTCAGAGAACGGGAACTGGAAAAAAGAGCTTATTAGCGCTATGGAGATTTCAATCCGCTCATACCTTTTCCGGAATAAAGACCGGCACAAAGGCAAGGACTACGCTTTTTGCGACCTTACTCATTGTGTTTACTTTGCCGGGATCCGCCTTAAAAACAGGACAAGCCTTACTCCGGGTATTGTGATGATTGATGCTGATAACAGTTTTCATGATTCTTTTTTTCATTCAACCTGCGGCGGCATTCTTACGGGACCCAGAGTGTTCTGGAAACATCACCCATCGAGCGAGCGGTATCGCCGCGGCAAGGACTGCGGATTATTTTCCGGAAGACAACATTGCGCTGCCTCTCCTCACTTTAACTGGCAAACCGGGGTCTCTCTCGACAATCTCAAACAGATCCTTAAAACAGAAAAATTCCATTCGCTCAAAGCTCGATATACGGACAAAAGGGTTTCGGCCCTGGAATACCAGGACCGCTTTAACAGGCCGCGGTCTATCCCGGTCTCGGTTTTTATGTCCAGGGCCGGAAGACTTCTGGGCTGGAATACCATCAAAAGCAATCTTTTTTCACTGAGAGATATTGGCGGGGGATATCTCTTTTCCGGGAGAGGACTTGGCCACGGAATTGGCCTGTGCCAGTGGGGGGCGCAAGGCATGGCTCTGGAAGGTAAGAGTTATAAAGAAATTTTGCGGTTTTATTATAATGATGTTGATATCGTTGTTGGGAAGTGAGAGATGTTGTAGAGACGTCGCACGCAACGTCTCTACAACCTTAAATATCGTTCTATGGTTCGGTCTTAAAAATTACTCCAAGTCTGTCGACTTCACTACCCGCTCCTCCCCAGAAACCAACGATGCCGTCGTCTGTTTCCATAGTGGAACAGGAACCATTCTCTTTGCCGCCGGAAAGAGTGCGGCCTAAGCTGGTGGTAAACTTTGCGTAGTGGACTGTTTCCGTGTTATACTTACTGGTATGGGCCGAGCAAATATAGGCGCTCATAATAACTTCCCCGCTGTACAGTTCCAGTGTTTTCAGGGAGCCGCCGCTGCCGCCGTGAGTCAGTTGAGTACCATTTGAAAGCTGAACCCCTATTTGATCAATCCGGCTTCCGGCCCGCATAATAATCTTTGACACTTCATAGTCAATATTACTCAGCTGGGAAATATCGCTAAAACTGCCGCCGCCGGGTCCGCCCTGTGAAGAAGAAGACTCGTAGTATGACGCGCCAAAGGCAACCCAGTCTCCTTCCGTGCCAATATCCGAATAATTGATCCAGATCCTGGTTTCTCCCGCACTGGCTTTCGCGTCCGCCAGTTTCGCGTTCTCATAACCGTTAACAGGAACCGCGAAGATATACCCTTCACTGCCGAATTCATCATAACAAGCCTGAACACCGCCGCTCCAGATACCTGATGAAGAAGTAATCTTCCAGTCCCTGGTGTCGGGATTCTGGCAGGCGTATTTTCTTTCCGCGGTACAGGGCATGTCATTAAACCGGCCATTACTCCACTGCTCAGCACAATCTTCGTTGCTGTTGTAATCATTCGGCTCATTATTGCTCCAGCTCCATACCTGGGCAGTATGCCGGCTGTCCCACCAGTCAAAAGGCTCAAAAGAAAGAGAGGTAAGTCCGCATTTGGCAAGAGCTTCAACATCTTCGTCATTCATAACCGTGTCATCCAGGTAAATCTGTCCAATGGCAGTACCATCATTACCGCTTCCGTAAATCTTCGTTGCGATAACATCGGGATTTACACTGCCGCTCTCATTTTGACATGCCGGGTATGGCTGAAATGTCTCAAAATCGACGCTGCCGCTGATTCCTGTTGATTTAAAGACATAGCTTCCCCATGCTTCACTACAGGAACTGCTGCTTGCCCCGGTAAGGATAACTTTTTTCCCGGACTTCAGGATATCGGCTTTTGTAAGTTCCAGGTCGAGCCGCTCGCATGAAGTGGTTGGCTTAAAGACCAGTTCTCCAATCTGCGATTCAATGGCGGCAAGAGCCTCGCTATAGTGACCATCCAGCTCATCCTGAAATTTGATAATTATTACTTCATTCTGATTCGCCGGAGAAGAATACCAGACCTTGACCTCTTCAAGCCCCTGCTCGAAAAGTCTGTCCGTGGGACTGCAAAATCCTTCATCGGAAGAATCATGACAGAGAATAACTTCGTTATCAAGGCTTAATCCGTCCAGATGTTTATCCCAATGGAGATCCATATTGATGCTCCGTTTTCCCATATTCAGTTGGTTAAGCATACTGGGAATATTATTTGGGTCCAGGTAACTTGTTGGAGTCATGTACGCCTGGGCATTAAACGAGTTATGAGTGGATGGAAATTCGGCCAGCCGTAACGGAGCATAATTACTAATACGGTTTTGAAAGGTCATGGCCTTGACTGTCCAGCTGTTTAAGTAGTCATAGTCCGTATCATCATCAAAAGCGCCTATGGTAGAATTATAAACACCGATAAAAAAATTTTCACCCCATTTACCGAGAAGCTGCGCGTAGGTTCCGGCATCATTAATAATGGTCATGCCTTCACCAACGATCCAGTCTTCAATGGGATCAAAAACATTGTCATCGACCCATTCTCCCGCGTCTTCAAACCAGTCTACTACGTCATCAAACCACCCGGCTTGCGAATTGGTCTGGAAAAACGCAAGTTGAAACATTACACATATCAACACTATAAAAATTTTTTTCATTGTTCCCTCTCGTAAAAACAGTTTATTTTTTTGAAATTAGAAGATCTGCATTCTCTAATGTTATTTCAGATTGTTTTATATAGTTTAATAGTACCTGCTCAGGCTGTGGGAAACATGTTCTGTACGGTTAGTGTCTGAATGTGCAGAAAGAGAACAAAATTAAATGGTTGAAACTTGACTTCCTTTGATTCATTCGGATCCTCCTTTTTTGATGTCTTTAAGATGTTTTTTTTACTTAAAGTAGGCAAAATCAAAAAAATGTCAAGATAAAAAACGACTGGTCGGTTTTTTATGAGTTTTTACTCAGATAAGGCAGGAACAAGGTGAAAGGTGAAAGATTATTCTTGATGCTATGATCTCTAAGAATGAGATCAAGGGTATCGTAACTAAAAAATTATAGGTATCCTACCGGACACATCTAACAAAGTTATCTGCCTGAACAACATCTTTTTGATCACCAATACTGGTAGGCAGGCTGGCATTGATTTTCGGATCGGAGCGCTGGGCTCCCGGACCATGCGCGTCATAGCCAATGCTTGCGAAACTTTCCACAGCCCAGCATGGGCCAAAACAGATATATGAGGCGAATGTATTCGCGTCGCCGTGAGTAGTGCTGGACCAGAAAAACGGTGCTACGGAATTCCCGTCCGGCGGAGATGTTGTTGGATTGTCGGTCAGGTTTTTCCCCGTGGGCAGCGTAAAGGTAAAAACCGATGTATCAAGTACCATTTTGCTTGTAGCGTAATTGGGATTATCATAATAAACAATGCTTTGCAGTTCCTTGATATCCGGGAGCCGCCAGTCACTTGATCCTCCCAGGGTTAGCGCTTCGCAATAGGCAAGCGCGTTTTCCCAGCTAAATTGATAATCCCCTGTAGATTCCTCCCCATTTGCCTGCTGCCAGATGAGACCGGTATTATTATCGGTAACAGTGCTGTTTCCATTGTCGGTGTAGCTGTTTGCGGCGAAAACGCTGGCATCCCCTCGTACGCAGCGGTAAAACATTGTCGCGTTTTCCGTATTATTAAAATTACTCTTAATATGTCCGTCCAAAAAATTAAAAAAATAATTTATAGTGGAATAATCGGGACGGGATGTACTTGACCAGGTTTGCCCCATCATCTGAACGGTATGAGATCCCGTCAGTTCAGTTGAAGAATTGGGATAATCCAGGTCAAAATAATTACTATCAAGATAAAAAGCTTTATTTGTATTCTGATCGCCATAGGCAGTACTTATGGAAAACAGTTCTCTAATAGAAGGTATTCGCCAGTCACGAAACCCTTCCAGCTCAAGATTCTCGCAATAGGTATTTGCCGTAGTATACGAAACTCTTGTTGAATGATGGGCCTTTTCCCACATAAGACCGGTAACCAGGTCTATTACCACCGCCTGGGTCAATACATCATAGTAGGCATACGAGGCAGCCGACACGGAATACTGCGCGTCCTGCCCATACAAAGTTTCACCGGACCCCGGACAGGTTATTTCTACTCCGTTGTTATCATAGCATAGTTTTTGATAGGCATCGGTTACTTTGAACGCTACCGCCAATGTGCTGCTTGAGGTAGAACAGTTTGCCGCGAAAAGAAGAGCGAATGTAAGCACAATTGAGAGCAACAGCAGAATGATTTTATATTTAAAAAACCGGTTCTTTTTTATATTCACTGTTTTTTTCATGTAGAGTACCTCTTAAGAAACTAGAATTTTGAAACGGGCCTCTTTCTTCATAACGAGGGGCTGGAAGCCCCACGCTATGAGAAATACCCATAGCCCGGGGAAACTAATTTATAAACAGAGCCTGTTCTCGAAGATATTATCGGGGGTTATGCTCTGCTGCCCTATGGGGGTGCGACCCCTGCGAGGGGTGCGACCCCTGCGAAGCATCTCAAAAAAATCAACCCGTAAAGGCGTTGCACGCAACGTCTCTCCTTCCCCGGGAACCACTCCTCCGAGGCATCTCCAGAAACCCAACCCGGGTATCAACACAGTTTCTTCACAACGTTCACCCGCTAAAATCAACAAACGCACGAACACCAATACTCGCGTCCACAGTATATTGAATGATACTTGTGGCGGTATCGCTAATTGTCAGGGATTTAAAAAGCATCTCAAATGATGACTCCACGAACAAGCCAACAGAATCCGTCAGCATATAGGTGCCGCCCAGAGATACGATAAACCCGTGAACAAAACCGCTTGTTTCTGTTGATGAAACACTATCATAATAATCTTCCATACCCAGGGTATAGGCAGCACCGGCATAAAGAATAAAATCCCCCAGGGGATAATAGTACGCTGCCCCGGGACCAGCCTGTAGTGTAATGGTCCGGGAATCTTTGGTCTGCGTTCCTCCGCCGGTTTTATCTTCCAATTCAAGCTTAAAAGAAATAACCCCGCCTAAAGACAGGCCTTTAATAATAAAATAGCCGACATTCGTTTCTAATCCAAAATTCATAGTTTGTTCTTCAACTTCCGTTCCCGAATAGGTATAGGTTTTATTCTGTAGATTAAACAGGCCAAGCGAGGTTGAACCGTCAAACACCAGGTTCCCGGCAGCAACAGGATTCTTTGCCGCGTACGCGTCGTTGAGCAGGCATATCCCAACCGCAAAGAATATAACAATAGTAAGAATTACTTTTTTCATGACTACTCCGTTAGAGGGTTATAGCTTTTATTTCACTTTTTCCAGGATATCATCTTTTTGCTCCTGGGCGAATTTACGATATTCTTTATTAAAATATGTTTTTGCGGAATCAGAAAGGATGATATTCAGGTAGGGAATACACTCTTTCCGTTTGCCCTGGGCAAATTTTATGCCAACCATATAATCCACAGCGCCGATCCAGGCAACTCTCCCCGGTTTTTCTCTTTTAATAATTCTTTTGAGGTATTCTTCCGCGCGGCTGTATTCTTCCCGGGCCCAGCATACATTAGCCAGGAGCAGCAAGGCATTACCATTGTTGGCATCTTCCTTAAGGACACGGTTGACTATATCCAGCGCGTATGACCCCTGCTCCATCCAGATAAAAGCATCCGCTTTCAATAAAAGAGCATCACAATAATCCGGGTTAATATTAAGCATATCATCACACATCATTGCGACTTTTTTAAAATCATCATTTACCGGCTGTTTCTCAACAGGAATAGACTCGACCTTTTCAGTTTTAGCCTTTCGGAACATTCTCCTGGCTTTAATAAGTATATTCTTAATTTTAAACCATTCTATTATATTCATTGTACTCTCTTTAGCCGCTTTAATAAAATCAGAAAAAATACTTGTTATAGAACTATAGCATATTAAATTTTCGATGTCAATTTTATATTAAAAAACAGTATAATTTGCTGAAAAAATCGGCAAAAACACCATTATTAAGCAAAAAAACCACTTTATCTTATTATCGTAATATCTTTGCTGAACATTAACAGCAAAAGAGGGCATATATGATACCAGGCACCTGCTAAAAACCAGCCTTCTGTTACCCTCCGGATGAGACCAGGATATTAACTAAAATAAAATATTGACAGAGACTGATTTTTGATATAAAATCTCTGATCATAGTACAGAGCAAAGAGCTCGTTTAAATATGGGAGGATTTATATGGTTGGCGAAAAATGTATAGCGAAAGGAATTATAACCCAGGATCAACTGGATAAAGCACTGGCAGAGCAAAAGTCGAGCGGGGGAAAAGTGGGCGAGGTTATTGTAAAACTCGGTTTCGCTACAAAAGATCAGGTAGAAGACGCGTTGAAGTGATTGTATTGCAACCTCAGGACGAGGGGTTTAACCCCTCGTCAACTCTTTCAGCCTCTCCCTGTCCTCATTCTCCCTGTCGCCTTTAAAATATATTTCAATAAATTCAATCCTGTCTTTTTCCCGGAAATACGCGTAAACAGCACGGATTCCCGATTTAACCCCCTTCCCTTTCAAAGAACGGCAGGCAAACTTCTTAGCCTTAAAAACTGTCGGCTCCGAAAAGCCGGTCTCCTTGATTTCAAATATCCCTTTATTGTCAATATTAAGCTTATGGTATAATTGCAGTTGGGACGCGATAAACGTGTCCATATCTTCGTCAAGAGTTTTAAATCGTTTTTGCAGTCTCTTGAGATCCTTTTTAAAAGCATCGGAATATATAATTTCCTTAAAGCTCGTCCCGGTCATATTCCCGTACCGAATAATCTTCTGTTCTGTAAAATACGGACTCATAGTCGATTGCGCTGCCCATTTCCGTAACCTGCCAGGGAACATCGCCGTGGGAATAATCACTTATTTTTGAGGCGCTCATGTCCGAAAGACGGTTTAAAATACTGTCGATTAAAACAATCTCTTTCGCGTTGAGAAGATCCATGTTTGCCCTTCTCAGGGGAAGATACTTGGTCTGAGGATAGCTGAAATATTCGCTCTCTACTTTTTCGATCTCCTGTTCGACAATCATCTGGTCAACGATTTTTTTGTATTCAAGAGGCGTTGGCCCGTAATGATTTTTCACATACGTAGCGCCAATAAACTGCTCTTCGTAAAGTTCGTAATAGTCAAAATCCATAAAATAGAGGAGTTTATAAATTACCGTTTCACCAACATTTGGCTTGGAACCGACACAGTTAAGAATATAGAGCAATACTTCTTTGAACTTGCCGATTTTTTTCTGAGGAACACTAATCCTCACCGCAGATTTACTGTTTTCCGGGTCATTCTTTTGCTGATTCATTTTTTCAAGAAGAATAATGGGCTCTTCTTCAATGTCGAGAAGAATGTCTATTGAAACATTGAATATTTTCGCTAATTTCCGCAGCTCTTCAGGAGTAAGCTTTCTTTCTCCATTCTCAATCTGGGAAAGAGTTGGCCGTGAAACCGATATCTCTTCCGAAAGATCATGCTGGCTCATACCGGCCTGATCTCGCAATAATTTGACTGTATTTCCAACTTTTTTGTCAATAATATTCATTACAATTCCAAACTCTCTCATATATTCATATCAACATGCCACATGTTGGGATTCCTGTCAAGCACTTGTTGGGTTTCAAAACATTTTTGTTAAAGTTTCCGCAAAATCATAACAGTTAAATCATCGGGCAGGTGATCCCTGTCTTCTACAAAAGAGTAGAATTCTTCGAGGATAAAATCGAGGACCTCTTGAGCGGTTCCCGGCGGGGATTTTTCAATGGATTCCATAAACCGGGCTGTTCCGTATTCCTCCTGTTTGGTATCCATGGTCTCAAGAATTGAATCGGTAAACAGGACCAGGTAGTCTCCGGTTTTGATTTCCCTGGACAAATAATCATAGGGAACATTTACTCCGGGCAATCCCAGGATAAGGCCGGCAACAGTTTCCCCGGTCTCCCTTTTAAGAGGAAAAACTTTACCCCCGGACCGGCCGTATGCTTCGGGATGTCCGGCATTTACGTATTCAATAACCCCTTGTTTAAAGCGGATCAAAACACCAGTGAGATAATTCCCTACTTCACCGATCTCATTTTGAAGCTCAATGTTGATATCAGTAAGAACCTCGTTCAGGTCTTTATCGAGCCCCTCCATAAATTTCCTGAAAATTATGGATTTGGCGATTGTTGTAAGAAGCCCGGAAGCAATCCCATGACCCGACACATCAAACATCCCTACCCCAACGAACATCTTTTCCCGTACATAAAAATCATAAAAATCACCGGATACGCCTGCCATTGGTTTGAAGGAATAGACAATATCCCATTCATCCGACTCAGGCACAGCTTGAGGAAGAAATTTTCTTTGGACATTAACCGCCATTCTCATATCCCGTTCAGCAGTCCTTTGAGCCGATTTTAATTCCGCGTTATATTCAATAAGGCTTTCATTCCACAATTCCAGCTCTTTCATGGTAATCTGCATCTGTTCGGTTCTCTCCTCAACAATCTTTTCAAGGTTATTGGTATAATCATCAATTTCTTTTGCTGAAGATTTTACCAATTTAACCATATGATTAAAGTTATGAGTAAGGAATCCTATTTCATCTTCCTGCTTAACCGGCAGCACCAGGTCCAGGTTGCCTTCACCTACTTCTCGAAGACCATTATGCAATGACTCAATAGGCCGCACCAGGGTTTGAAGAAAAAACAGCCGAAAGCCAAAAAGCACTATAACAAGAATAATTCCCAGGATAAAAAACATTTTTATCCCGTCTACATGAACATATTCACGGAAATCGGTGTAGGGGAAACCTGCTTCATAAACCATATCAGCGGTGGAATCATAGCAGGTATACGATACATAGTGGATAATATTTAAACCCGGCCGCATTTTATCGCTGCCAATCCTGATGACTCTTGCGCCACAATTTTTAAGAAGCAGGATATATTGAAAGACTTCCTCTCTGAGACGCTTTTCTTTTAAAGCAGTTACATCCAGGTATTCGGAAATCGCCCGGGCAAAAGGCTGAAACCGGTAATCACTTTTATTCTCTTCATCGCGTAAAAATTTTTCCATTCTGTTTTTAAAATCATCAACAGGAATTTTGCTTATTTTTGAAGTATAACAAGAAACCACTGGCCGTAAACCATTAATATGATCCAGAACAGCCTGTTGAACTGCTTCCGTATTATTTTTTGTATTGTTTTTTGCAAGAAAACGGACTATTGAATATTTGTACCCGCGAAAAGCAGGGTGACTCTCCTCAAGAAGCTTGTTTACATTCACAAGAAAATTTTCTTCACCTGCCGATTTGATCTTATTAAAAAGAGCCAGGTTTAAAAACTCATTCTCATATTTAGAGAGATCAATCTCTGCGGTCTCTTTCTTATATACCTGATCAAAATCATTTGTTTTGACGGAATAGGCCATTACGTACTGGATTCCGGGTGGTCTGTATTGATTATTCATTACTACTGAAAAAACATGCTTTCGATGCAATTCATCATATATACTTTCCCTGTTACTCAGGGTAAAACTGCTTATAAACATTAGAATTATCAAAAAAGTAACCAGGCAAATCCCTACAATCTTTGCCATAAAAGATGTTTTATCGGAAGTGAGACTTAAATAAAAAATTGTCGTAAGGAACCATCCTACGATTGTAACAAGCTCATAACTTGTTCGAAAAAAAGACCGTTCGATCATTCCCTGTTCCAGGAGCATATTCGCAATGCCGGGAAAAACAATTGTAATAAGGATACAGGCAAGCATCAAAACGACATGGTTTCTTTTTTTATCTTTTGTAACAATAGCTTTCCAGACACCTATAATAAGAATAATAAAAATAAAAACCAGGATAAACATAGACAATACCCTGGCCGGTTCTCCAAGGTTAAGATCCCAGTATTGGCCGCTAATTCGAAAAATCTTCTCTTCACCTATTGAAACCAGGATATAATAGATTATTATCCCACCTGCCACTATCCATTGTGCAATTTTCAAAAGACGGGCAAATTTTTGGTGGTTTTCTTCCGGGAATGCTAAAAAGAATTGAGCTATAAATATTCCGCAGGGCAATACAGCACACCCCGCAACAAGACGATGATACGCTGCCGCGGGATGATAAAAACAGGCTGCTGCAAAAAAGGCTAAATTCGGCAGAGAGATAAAAAGAAACGACAATCCAAGATATTGTGATGCTTTTGATTTATTCTTTATAGAAATGAGGAAAAAACCTATTACAAGAGTAAAGATTGCCCCGATTGCTGAGATATAGGAAGTATAGTTAAAATATATATTATCAAATAATCCCATTGACTGTTTTCCGTGTTCAACCAGAATCTACGCAGGAGCAGACTCCATACGTCAGAGAGCCTCAAGTACACAAGTATTATTATAACACCTGATCCGGGCCAAAGTCAATGATATTTTTCCGGAGAAAATAGCCCGATTCCCTATTTATTATCCAATTTTTCAACACCATCCCAGTTATTTGGTATCTCATTATTAAGATAAAAAACCGATCGTTCCAGGTACAAAGCGGCTGCCTTATCCTTTTGATCGAGTTTAATTACATTCTTGAACCGCTCCTGGGCTTTCGCGAAATCTCTCCCATGATACGAGGCCAGGCCCTTTTCGAAAATAGATTTTGTCTTGAGTTTTCGTTCTACGATTCCTGCAATATTCCCGTCAATGATCTCGTAAATCTGTACAGCTCCTGTTTTACCCTTTACCTGGACCTTACCTAAAAACCGGTAATTGTACTTTAATTTTCTTTCTCCAAGAGCTTCCAGGACCTGTTCGGAAATAATTATTCCTGCTCCAAAAAGCTTGGTAAGCCCTTCAAGCCTGGAAGCCAGGTTTACCGCATCGGAAATAACGGTTCCTTCCATCCGTTGCTCTTCGCCTACTGTTCCAAGCATAAGCCCCCCGAAATGCAGCCCAATCCCTATTCGAATAGGCGGGTACCCGGCTTCTTTTCGCCCGATATTATATTCAATTACCTGCCGCTGCATTTCTACAGCAGCAGCTACCGCATCTTCCGGGACTTCAGGAAAAATAGCCATAATAGCATCGCCAATATATTTATCAATGAATCCCTCATGATCGCGGATAACGGGACTCACTATTTTTAAATAAGAATTTAGAAAATTAAAATTTTCTTCAGGTGTCATGCTTTCGGACAGGGTGGTAAATGAACGAATATCGGAAAAAAGAATTGTCATTTCTCTTTCTACCTGGTCTCCAAGCTCTACATCAATAATATCGTCTTTTTTAAGATTAAACAAAAATTCATGAGGGACAAACCTGTTATAAGCGATGTTTGTCTTGGAAAGTTTTGCCTCCACTTTTTTCCTTTTTAATATATTCATACTTAATATAACAATAACACTGATTAAAAAGGCTATTATAACAAAAATAATCAGGATCAACTCACGGTATGTCCATAACGCGTCCATATAAGAACGGGGTTTATTCAATACTATGCTATCGAACGGAATATCGGATAAGTCTATCCCGAATTTAGCAAAATAGTTATAATCAAACATATACCTGTTTGGACTCTCACGGAGGACAGGTATATCCTCTACCTTTTCACACATCAGTATCCTCAACGCCATTTCAGCAGCAGCCTCGCCCTGGGCGTTACCGCTTATGATCATGCCTCCAAGAGCGCCGTGTCCAAGGTAAAAATCCCAGAACGTATACACGGGAACCTTTACGTCAGCGGTGTATATTCTAAAGCTATCTTCATAAGTATAAAATTTTCCTGTATTATCACGGTTAAAAAGCATTGCCAGGACAATACTTCCCTCTTTAAGAAGACCAAGCTCTTTCCTGTAGCGCTCTATATGCGCGTCATTGAGATACTTAAAACTAATATTTTTTTCCTTAAACAGCGGCGCTACTTTTTCTACTGCCAGTTTATTTTTTTTCGCTGAAGTGCTGCTGTCCCCAATAACAACAAACTCCTTTGTATTGGGATGCAGCTCTAAGGCTATTTCTACCGTATCTTTAACATCAAAAGCCTCAACCACGCCGGTATATAATTTATGCCCCGCGATCCGTGAATCGGTAAAAAAATTGACTCCGCAAAAAACTACCGGCACCTCGCCAAAAAGCTCATCCCGGTATTGCAGTAAAAAATTCAACGCGTTGTCATCGGCCGAAATTATTACATCATATTTCAATTTTTTTGATTTATGCTTATAAACATTGTAAAGCATCTTATAGTACGATTTATCAACAAACCGTTTGGTATCCATATACTCATAATCAATTTCAAAGCGTAAACCATTACTTTTGGCTTTCGACAATGTGCTTTTAATACCGTTTATAATCTTTTCTGTCCAGCTTAACCCAATATGGTAAGAATGAAGCACAAGTATTTTTCTCTTTTTTACCTGCTCCGCGTAGGAGTTACCGCCTATGAAAATAAAAATAATAAGCAATAACAAAACTGTATTTATTTTATTAAACTTCCTTTTCAAGATATTATCTCCACGATCTATATTTATACTCCATTCTTTTTAGATACAATAAAAAAGTCTATCTCATAATTATTTTTATCATAAACCCGGAATTCAATTCTTGTTTTTTTGATATCAGCCACCAGGTACTGATAGGTAACCAGGTATTTTTGAGATTCCATATCCTTCCGGGGAAGAGCATGAGCCAGCGGGGCCGATGCCGATCCGACTATTACTTGAGGTAGTTTTCCTTTTAGTTTTGATGTCGCGGGATTCCCGGGTCCGGCAGTTATCCTGGCATATAGATGCTCATGAGCTGCTAAATAAATATCAACTGCATTATCAACAAGGATGTTTCCCAGGGTATCCCGCGTTTCCGGGTGGGCATGAAGGCTCTTTTTATCCTCATAGTGCGGGCCCACAGGAAAGATTGGACAGTGTGTAAAAAAAAGAGTAAAATCGGATTTATTCTGCTGAAGGTCTTTTATTAACCATTCACGGTTTTCCTTATTTACAAAATACTCAAAATCCTTCTTTTTTTGTACAAAATCCTTGGGTTTAAGCTCCGTATTATCTCTTCCCCGGTGTGTTATAAATGAGGTAACCGTTGCAAAGTGGCAATTCTTATAAGTAAAAGAATATGTTACCCCTTTATAGTTTTCAGGCCCATTTAAAGGGTTATCGGACATATAGTATTTTCGAAATAGAGGGATATATTTCATTGGATTATCCCCTTTTTTTGCTTTTTGGTCGATAATATGATTTCCGGGGATAATATATACGGGTATTTTTTTTTCTTTAATGGGTTTTAGAAAGACCTCCAGCCACTTTTCAATCGCCTTTGTCCCTTCCTTACTCCGGTATGCGGTTTTTGCCACCATATCACCGTTAAAAAAGACCATATCCGGTTTTGGATCAAGTTTAAGGATCTTTTTGGTGAAATTTTGCAGTGTTTCAGAAGAAATATGGACTGGCGGTTTGGCTTTATAATCTCCCCTGCTATCTCCAAGCATGGCAAACCGGAATACTGTATCTTCTTTTGGCAGTTCCGGCTTGCATCCAGATGCAAATAAGACCAATAAAATGATCATAATACAGGTGAAATATGTTCGATATCTCTTTTTCCCGGTTGAGTCCATTTTCTCCTCTCTTTGTTCGTATCGCTGCACAACCCACAAGCAACGTTTTATAACGTTTTATTATACTATCGGCAAAAATAGAAATCAAGGATAATTTTATTCGAAAGAAACTGTGGTTATACCGGGGTCTGTTTTGCGAAGGTGCTCCGGGCAAGGGTTGGGTTCTGAGAGACGTTGCAGTGCAACGTCTCTCTTCCCGGAAACCAGCCCTGTTTAAAAAGAGTTTCTTGAGAGTGCTGACCCTGTCGAACAGGGAAAAAATACGTCAGAAACAAAATAGTATTGCGAGCTGCATCTGGCCTGGAAGTAGTATGGGCTCTTTGGGTTGTGAGGACTGTTTGAGCGGAGCGAGTTCCGGAGCAATCCAAAGAGCCCATACTACTTC
>JAAENB010000086.1 GCA_024224995.1 bacterium
AGTCAATTTTAGCCCGGGGTTTTAACCCCATAGGGCAACAGAGCAGAACCCGGATAACATCTTCCGGGCACAGGCCCTGTTTATAAATTAGTTTCCCAGGGCTATGAGTATTTCTCATAGCGTGGGGCTTCCAGCCCCTCGTTATGAAGAAGGAAGCCCCGGTTCCAGATTAAGTTTCTTGAGAGGCGAATAAAGGATCATAAATGAAAAAGATTAATATAGTAGGCCTTGGTCCCGGAAATAGAGACTATATACTGCCTGTGGCCTGGAAAATAATAGAGGCAAGTGATATTATTATTGGCGGGAAAAGAAATATCGCCATATGTGACGGAACCAATAAAGATATTTACGAGATAACAAAAAACCTGTATGGTGTTATTGAAATAATCAATAATAATAGAGATAAAAAAATTACGGTTTTAGCTTCCGGAGACCCGGGATTTTACAGCATCCTTACGTACATAAAAAAATATTTTACTACTGAGCAGTTAACTGTAGTCCCGGGAATAAGTTCACTTCAATATCTATTTGCCAGGCTGGGATTCCCCCGGGAGAATGCCTTTTCCGGCAGCCTTCATGGCAGAGATATTAATATTATTGAAAAAATAGAACAATATGATTCAGTGGCATTATTAACCGACCGGGAGCACTCGTATACGTATATCGCTCAAAAACTTTGCGATAGCGGCTATGGGGAAAAAATAATGTATGTGGGCAATAATCTATCTTATGAGGATGAAGAAATAATAAAAGAAACAGCAGCAAATATGCTGCTCCAAACCAGGGAGTTTAATTTGTGCGTGGTGGTAATAAGTAATGAGTGATTTTTTACGATATAGTATTCCCAATGATCAATTTATTACGGGAGCGGTCCCCATAACGAAAGAAGAGATCCGTACAATCGTCATTTCGAAACTGCGGTTAAAACCGGACAGTACAGTAATCGATATAGGAGCCGGAACCGGCTCTGTGTCCATTGAAATAGCCTGCTCAGTGAAAAATGGTTTTGTTTATTCTATTGAGAAAAATGACGCGGCATTGAAATTAATAAACCAAAATGTTAAAAAGTTCGAAATAACAAATATAAAAATCATCAGGGGGGCAGCGCCGGAAGCACTGGCGAATCTTCGCCCGGTGGACCGGGCTTTTGTTGGCGGATCGGGAGGTTCCATCACTGAAATTCTAACCTGGCTCGATGAAAATATTTCGGAAGACGGCCGTATTGTTATAACCGCGATAACGCTTGAAACGCTTACGTGCTCAAAGGAATTTTTTAGTGATAGAGAATATACACTTGAAATAATCCAGGCGGCAGTTACAAAATATGAAGAGCGAGGACGTTTTTTTATGGCTAACGCAGGAAACCCTGTTTTTATACTTAGCGCTCAAAAGGAAAAAGCAACATGAACACGAAACAAGGAAAATTATTCGGCATTGGAATTGGACCCGGAGATCCGGAATTGATTACTATTAAAGCGGTAAAAATTCTAGAGCAGGTAGATGTTGTTGCCATACCGGAAAGCCGGAAAATGAAAGGCAGTATTGCCCTGGATATCGCGAAAGAATACTTGCGGGACCAGGTTGAAATATTAACGCTTACCTTTCCAATGATCAATGATGAAGAAGAAAAGGAAAAAATAAGAAGGGAAAATGCTCTTATTATCAAGGAGCGTATTGACGCCGGAAATACGGTTGCCTTTTTAACGCTGGGCGATCCCATGCTCTACAGTACCTATATTTATATACTAAACTGTTTAAAAGATTTAACTACCGCTATTGAAACCATTCCCGGAATTACCTCATTTTGCGCTATTGGCAGCAGTCTCAATGTACCCCTGGCCACACAGAATGATACGGTAGCTATTATTCCTTTAGACAAGCAGACAAATATCGAACAACGATTAGAAGATATGGATTGCTGTATTTTTATGAAAGTTTCAGCCGCTAACGTAAGACTGGCAGACGCGTTAAAAAAATATAAAGACTCCATTGAGGTTTTTATCGCGTCCAGGTGCGGAACGGATGAGGAGTTCGTCAGCAGCGATATTGAAGATCTCTATGCGAAAATTCCATATCTTACAACCGTCGTTGTTAAGAAAAAAAATCCAGGGAGAAAAAACCGTGAATAAAGTATACTTTGTTGGAGCCGGCCCCGGAGATCCGGACCTGATTACCGTAAAAGGGAAAAAATTTATTGAATCTGCCGATATTATTATTTACGCGGGTTCTCTGGTGAATAAAGAAGTTATCGCGTGCAGGAAAAAAGAATCGCTTGTTTATAATAGCGCTTCCATGACACTTGATGAGGTTCTTGAAATAATAAAAAAAGGGATTTCGGAAAATCTCACTATCGCCCGGGTCCATACCGGAGACCCCTCTCTTTATGGCGCGATCCGGGAACAGATCGTGGAGCTGGAAAAGAGTTCTATTGATTATGAAATAATTCCCGGGGTAAGTTCATTTACTGCGGCAGCTTCTGTTCTTGGAAAAGAGTTTACCCTGCCCGGGGTATCCCAGACGGTAATTTGTACCCGCCTTGAAGGGAGAACGCCGGTTCCGGAAAAAGAGAGCCTGGAGCTGCTTGCCTCGCACCAGGCATCAATGTCAATTTTTTTGTCGGTTCATATGATCGATGATGTGGTAGAAAAATTAACGAAACACTATCCCCTTACTACCCCGGTAGCAATAATTCAAAAAGCAACCTGGGAAGATCAGAAAATTATTTCAGGAACCCTGGAAGATATATCATTAAAAGTGAAAGAAGAAGAAATTAACAAAACCGCTATGATCCTGGTTGGAGAATTTCTCGGAAATGATTTTGAAAAATCAAAATTATACGATAAACATTTTTCTCATGAATTCCGGCAGGCTCAATGAAGTATGCTCTAATAACACTCACGGAAGGAGGAGTCTGCCTGGCAAAAAAGATTCGGGAAGAATTTCCTCAGTCCGAGATCTTTGCCCTTGAAACAGCCTGCGCTCATTCCGGTGATGATGTTCAACGAACATTCGCGCCCGGTACATTTTCCGGATTTTTGGGCGAAATTTTTAATGCCTACGGGGTGTTGATCTTTATCATGGCTGCCGGTATTGTCGTTCGGACCATTGCGCCGTATCTTAAAGATAAAACAACAGACCCCGGAGTGCTTGTCATTGATGAAAAAGGGCAATTTGTTATTAGCTTGCTGTCGGGGCATATTGGCGGGGCGAATGAAGCCGCGTGCCTGGTGGCGGAAAAAATAAACGCCACTCCGGTGATTACCACTTCTTCCGATGTAAACAATGTGCTTTCGGTTGATATGATAGCTCTGAAATATAATTGTGTTATTGACAATATGGAAAAGGCAAAAAAAATAACCGCGCTCCTGGTGAATAAAAAAAAGGTATTCCTGTGGACCGACATGAATATTCCAATTCCTGATTATTTTACAAATGATGAAAAAGGCGCTGAAGGAACAATATACCTGGCGAATAAAAAAAGAGAACCGGAAAGCGCTCATTCCGTGTTTTTAATTCCAAAAAACATAATTATCGGAATTGGATGCAAACGGGATACAAAAAAAGATCACTTAATTTCCGTGATAAAACAAAAGTTAGCTGAATTGAATATTGATGAGCGTGCCATTAAGTGCGTGAGTACTATTGACGTTAAGAAAGATGAACAAGCGATAATTAACGCTGCTGAATATTTTACAGTGCCGCTGCGTATCATCTCTTCTGAAAAAATAAAAGAGGTAGAAAGCAATTTTAACGGTTCTGACTTTGTTAAGAGTGCAATTGGTGTCGC
This sequence comes from bacterium, assembly GCA_024224995.1. The sequence goes on from JAAENB010000086.1 coordinate 3,788, forward strand.
GTCTGTTTGTGAACCCTGCGCGTATTTGGCATCGAATGGAAGCGGAAAAATGATTTCCGCTAAAACTAAATACAATGGCGTTACCATTGCTGTGTGGGAAGAGTAAGCAATCCCGCGAAACAAGGAAAAAATACGTTAGAAACAAAATAGTATTACGAGCTGCATCTGGCCTGGAAGTATCGGCTCTTTGGGTTGTGAGGACTGTTTGAGCAACGCGAGTTCCGGAGCAATCCAAAGAGCCGATGCTTCCAGGCCCGCGCACAAACATAATTTAGTTTCTTGAGAGGAAGGTAATAATGAAGGGTAAAATTTATGTTGTTGGTATTGGCCCGGGTAATAAAGAACATATAAGTTTACGCGCGGCAGAAATTATTGAGGAAGTTGATGTGGTTATTGGTTATAAAACATATATTGATTTATTAAAAGATGTTTTTTCCATTAAAAAATTAATTTCATCCGGAATGAAAAAAGAGGTTGAGAGATGCCGGGAAGCGCTGGAAATCGCGGAAGCGGGAAATTCCGTTGCCTTGATCAGCAGCGGCGACGCAGGAATTTACGGCATGGCCGGGATAATGCTTGAAGTGGTCCACAAGGATCAGAGCGCTGTTCCGGTTGAGGTTATTCCCGGAATAACATCCAGCTCCGCTGCCGCGTCAATTCTCGGAGCACCCCTTATGCATGATTTTGCCGTGGTGAGCCTTAGTGATTTACTTACCGATTGGGACGTCATAAAAAAAAGACTGGATGCAGCCGCACAAAGTGATTTTGTTCTCTGCCTGTATAATCCCAAAAGTAATACCCGTGAAACACAAATAGAAACGGCTCGTGAAATTTTGCTGCGATATAAAAATGGAGCCACCCCCGTAGGAATCGTTAAAAACGCCATGCGCGACAATGAGCGCGTTGTTATTACAAATCTCGATGAAATGCTTTCGCATCCTATTGATATGACAACGGTAATTATTATTGGCAATTCAAAAACATATATCGCGAATAAGCGGATGATTACGCCCCGGGGATATGTTTTATGATATGGATTATCGCCGGCACAGAGAGTGCCCGGAAAGTTATTGAGAAATTAACCGTGAATAAGGTTCCGGTTATTGCTACGACTACCACTGAATACGGGAAAAAACTGCTTGGCACGAATGAATTCCTTCAGGTAGTGGCGCGGGCTTTAAATCTCAATGACATGATAACCTTTATTGAAGAACATGGCATTAAAACAATCATTGATGCCAGCCATCCCTTTGCCGCAGAGGTTTCTAACAATGCTATCGCGGCTTCTAAAAAGCTGGATATACCCTATACCAGGTTCGAAAGGGAAAGCGTGGATCTTTCCCGGGCCAGGCACTTTAATTCATACGATGAAGCGGCTCTTTATTTAAAGTCTCAAAGCGGGAATGTTTTATTAACTATTGGTTCGAAAAATATAAGTTGTTTTTCCGGGATTACCCGGAATAAAGTTTATGCCCGGGTTCTCCCTTTCGCTCAGTCCATTGAAGAATGCCATAACGCCGGTTTTAACCCCGATGAAATTATCGCCATGAAATTCCCCTTTTCAAAAGAGTTCAGCGCGGCGCTCTATCGAGAATTGGATATTAAATTCCTCGTTACGAAAGAGAGCGGAAGAGAAGGGGGGCTGCCGGAAAAGATTGAGGCTGCTCATGAATTGGGAATTGAAGTGCTTGTTATAGATCGGCCGCGTATCGATTATCCAAATATTTGTTTTGATCTCGATGAGATTATTGACCTGTTTGGAGTTCGGTGATCGGCAAAGAATAACACCGGCAGGGGGAAGGTAATCGGTGGCCCTGGGGCCGGGTAACCGGTGATCGGTTAAGAATTGCACCTGCGAAGCCGGGAAAAAATACGAAAGAAACTGTGGTGATACCGGGGTCTGTTTTCATCGGCCCCCCGACCCCTCGCAGGGGTCGCACCCCTGGCAGGGGTCGCACCCCTGGCAGGGGGCGAAAGAGTTATTGGAAATAGGCCCATATCAGCCCGGGGTTTTAACCCCAAGGGGCAGCAGCGCATAACCCCGGATAACATCTTCCGGTAAAACAGGCTCTGTTTCTCAATTAGTTTCCCAGGGAGATTGGTATTTCTCATAGCGTGGGGCTTCCAGCCCCTCGTTATGAAGAAAGAGGCCCTGATTTATATCTTAGTTTCTTAAGAGTGCGGACCCCGTCGAACGGGGAAAAAATACGGAAGAAACTATGTCGACACCGGGGTCTGTTTTGCGAAGATGCTCCGGGCAGGGGTTTGGTTCTGAGAGACGTTGCAGTGCAGCGTCTTTACTGGCTGGTTTCAGGCCAGGGCTATGGAGGTTTCGGGAAGGTGTGCGACCCCTGCGAGGGTCTTCGGTACCTGTAGGGGCACGGCGTGCCGTGCCCTATGCGGTGTTTACCTGGGATTCCCCCTCCGTGGTGTTGACCCGGGCAATATCTTCGGAAACAGGCCCTATTTAAATTTTAGTTTCTTAAGAGTGCGAACCCGGCCCTTCGGCTCCGCTCAGGGACCGGATGGCCGGGAAAAATAGGTCAGAAACTGTGGTGATACCGGGGTCTGTTTCCGAAGATGCTCCGGCAAGGGTCTGGTTCTGAGAGACGTTGCAGTGCAACG
>JAAENB010000087.1 GCA_024224995.1 bacterium
TACGGGCCTGTTTCCGAAGATATTGCCCGGGGGTCAACACCACGGAGGGGTTAAACCCCAAATAAACACCGTGTACGCGTACCGAATCCCCTCGCAGGGGTCGCATCCCTCCTCAGAGTCTCCATAGCCCTGGCCTGAAACCAGCCAGTAAAGGCGTTGCACTGCAACGTCTCTCAGAACCAAACCCTTGCCCGAAACATCTTCGCAAAACAGACCCCGGAGGGGTGTAGTCATGTAGCCCGGGGATTTACCCCCCGGGTAGCCCTTAATGAATCCTATTGATGTGGTGGTTGCGTAATTCTATGTGTTAAATTATTGACATACTCCACGCGGTGATATAGGGTGTCTCATTCTTTTTTTTGAAAAAGAGAAGGGAGTATTTTATTAATTTTTAATTATCTAAAAGGAAAAATATACAATGAAGATACGTTTTCAATTTCGTGACACTAATAAGGTTTTTATTATATTTAAACGGCTGCTCTCGTGGTTGATTATCAGCGCTGTTTCGCCATATTTTCATAAGCATAATAAACTCCATTTTTTTGGAGAAAAACATCTAAAAGATCTTCCCGACAGGAATGTCCTTTTTGTTGGTAATCATCAAACGTATTTTATGGATGGTATCGCCATTATTTCCCAGCTGTCTCTTACGGGCCAGCCAAAATTTTTACAGAGAAAAGTGCCGCCTCGGAACGGGCATATCTATTATATTATTGCCCTGGAGACATCAAAACTAAAAGGGTTCCTTGTGAAACTTATTTCATACGCGGGCGCGATTACCGTAGAACGGACCTGGAAAAAAGGTGAATACTTTATGGATAAAAGTAAAGTGGATAAAACGAATATTCAACGTGATCAGGATAAAATAGGGGACGCTATTAAAGACGGATGGGTTGTTATGTTTCCCCAGGGGACTACCACTCCCTTTGCCCCGGTGCGAAAAGGGGTCGCGGAAATTATAAAGAAATATCAACCTGTTGTTGTTCCTGTTGTTGTAAGCGGTTTTTCAAAGGCGTTTGAACGATCGAAGATTATGGCATTACGAGAACGGGATGTAGACCTGGTAATAAAAGTAAAAGAGCCGCTGAAAATTGATTATAACAGCAGTGTAGACACAATTGTTAACCAGGTTCATGAAGGTATTGAACAGTCCGAAAAATATCAAATTGAATTTGAATCCCGGTATTCCGTATAATTCCTTGACAATTGCGGGAAAATGTGTCATAAATTTTATATGAAGGATGAGGAAAAAACAAAAGACGAGCTTGTTGCCGAATTGAATTCTTTGCGGAAAAAGGTAACTGAGCTTAAACTGTTGAATGATGATAGCCAGATCGCTGTTAATCAATCAATTGAGTGGTATAAGTCAATATTCCGGAATTCACTTGACCTGGTTTATATGCATGATTTTGAAGGAAACTTCCTCAACGCGAATCCCGCCGCATTGGAACTTCTTGGCTACAAAAAAGAAGAAATTACCGATATCAATTTTGTTTCTTTATTGAGCGATGACCAGTTGGGTAACGCGGCGGCTGCTCTTAAAGAAATAATGGACACCGGGGCTCAAAAGAAAGCTACCGCGTTTAGAGTGCTAACCGGAAAAAATGAATATAAAATCGTAGAAACAAAAGCTTTTATCATTAAAGTAGATGGAAGAAATTTTGCCATCCTGGGAATAGCGCGCGATATAACCGAACGCGAAATAATGGAAGAAGAACTAAGAAAGCACCGGGAAGAACTTGAAGATCTTGTGCAGGACCGTACACGGGAGCTGCAAAAAATCACGGTACAGCAGCAATGGCTTATAGAAAAACGAGCAGTTGCGGAGGCCGAAAAAACCCTGGCCCTGGAAAAGGCAAAAGATGCCAATACAACAAAGGGCAGGTTCCTGGCAAACGTAAGCCATGAGCTAAAAACCCCGCTCAATAGCATCCTGGGCTATTGCCGTCTTCTTGAGATGCAGAAAATTGGCGCGTTAAACCGGAAACAGCAGGACTTTGTAGCTACAATGAAAAAAGACGGTAATCATCTTCTTCGCATTGTAAATGAAATTATTGATATCTCAAAAATTGACGCCGGAAAAATTGAAATAAAAAAATCTCTCTTTGAAATACATGACATGGTAATGGATGTTTACTCCATCGTGAAACCCCTTGCGATGAAAAAAGGGATCACCGTGGATGTGGAAATTAATGAAGATATTGGTCAATTGTATGCTGATGAAGCCCGTATTAAACAGGTGCTGAATAATCTCATGGCAAATGCTCTTAAGTATATTGGGGATGGAAAACAATTTGGTATTGAAGCTGCCGGCAGAGAAAACGCCGTAATATTCCGGGTATGGGATGAAGGTATTGGGATACCGCCGGAGAACAGGGATAAGATCTTTGAACGGTTTGAGCAGGTCAATGTGGAATTATCGGTGAAAAACAAAGGAACCGGCCTTGGACTTGCTATTTCAAGGGCAATCGTTACCCTCCATAACGGAACCATTGAGGTAACCAACGGCTATGAGCGGGGGAGTTGTTTTACTGTTGTTTTGCCGAGAAAAACAGGAGATGAATAAATAGCGAAGTTAGTCCCGAGACCGTGTCGGCCTCGAATATCCCGGGTTATTCCGGATTATTGTTGATTAAATAAGTATGAAAAAGATTATTATTACCATATTGATGATACTATCAGCGGGACTGAGCTCCCTCTACGCGGATATCAATAAAGAACTGGTTTTAGCTGCCGAAAGAGGAGATATAAAAACAGTACGGTTTATTGTTGAGAATAATCTAAAAAAGAATCCCGCGTATAATATCAATACCGCGCGGTTCCAGGGCAAAACAGCTTTGCATAAAGCAGCGGAAACAGGCAGCCTTGAAATTGTAGTCTACCTGCTTAAAAAAGGGGCAAGCCCCCAAATAAAAGATAAAGAATTAAACTTTAACGCGCTTCATTTCGCCGTAAGCCGCGGGCATCTAACGGTGGCAGCGTTCCTGGTGAAGCAGGGGCTCAATGTAAACGAGCCTTTTCGCGGAGGATTCTCCCCCTTGCATATCTCGACCCTGAACGGAGATTCGCGAATGGTAACGTTCCTGGTTGAGCAGGGAGCACGCATTGCCGTACAAGAACCAAAACACGGAATAGCGCCCCTTCATATTGCGGCATATGGCGGGCATACAGCTATCGTGGAATACTTATTGGAAAAAGGAGCCAATCCTAAAACCGCAAGTACCAGGGGCTCCACCTATATTGATTTTTATTTAATGAGCGCGGCACGGAAAGGAGATCTTGAAGCGGTTAAATTGTACATCCGGAAAGGAGCCAATATTAATGTAACGGATATGGGGGGAGAGACCCCGTTATACCACGCGGTAAAAAGAGAAAAGAGCGAAGCGGCAGATTATTTAATGGCGCGGGGAGCCGACAGCAGTGTACAATACGACACCGGGATTACTATCATAAACCTGGCTCTTTTAAACTCGGCAAAGAAAGGAAATCTTGAGCGGGTAAAACGGCTTGTTGAAAAAGGAGCCAATGTAAGCGTGGAAGAACACGCGGGAGATAAAAAAAGCGCTGCCCCCTTATTCTACGCGGCAGGGAAGGGAAACCTGGCCCTGGTAAAATATCTCGCGGAAAAGGGAGCTGCGATTAATCCACCCGGATTGCAGCCGCTCTATGGAGCAGCCGCGGGCGGTTATGTGAAAGTAGTGAAGTTCCTGGTGAAAAACGGAGCCCGTATTAACGACCAGAAAAGTTTCGGGTATAGTTCGCTGCATCACGCCGTAACGAGCGGAAAACTTCCTGCTGTGGCGTATTTAACCGTACAGGGTTTTGATATCAACTTTAAACGTCCGGGAAATTATTCACCAATTGAACTTGCCGTAAAAAAAGGAAACATGGCAATTGTTCAATACCTGCTTATGAAGGGAGCAAAAATAGAGGGGCACCTGTTGTTCCACGCGGTATCGAGCAAGAATGGGGCCCTGGTAAAATATCTTGTTGAAGAGAAAGGGCTTGCTGTTGCTGTGACGAATGATTGCGGTGAAAATCTTTTATATGAAGCAGCGATTACGGGGAGTCCGGAAATAACTCGATACCTGCTAAAAAAAGGCCTTCCTGTTAACGCGATAAATTGCGGGAAATACTCTCCCCTTCATTATGCTGCCGGAAGAAAGCATCCTTCTGTTGTGAGAATTCTTCTGCGGAAAGGAGCCCGGGTAAATGTTGCCAATTCCGGGGGAAAAAGTGTTTTGCATTCAGCCGCGTACGCGGGAATTCTTGAAACAGTAAAATTGCTGGTGGAAAAAGGAGCCAATATTAATGCCGTGAATAAAAATAATGAAACTCCGCTTCATGTGGCTGCTTCCTATAAGCATAGAACTATTGTTGACTATTTAATGAAGAAAAGAGCGAAAACCCGGATCAGGGATAAGTATGGAGACAGGGCTGTTAATCCAAAAGCGGGAATTTTTTCAAAGGAAAAAATAAACAGGGTGCGGGATAATTTTATCAGGGCTGTAAGGATTGGTGACATTGAAACGATAAAAAGATTCCTCAGGAATGGAATGAATATTAATGTTGATATCAAAGCCGGGTGGACTCCGCTGCATGTGGCAGTACGAATGGGGCAATTCCCGGTAGTTAAGCTCCTGGTTAAAAAAGGCGCTGCTATTAACGCTAAGACAAAAAAGGGAAAAACCGCTCTCGATATAGCCAATAAGAAAGGTTATTCTCAAATAACACGATATTTAACTAAAAAAATGACAAAGTAGTAGTCTGTGTCTTGTTTTTTAATGATTTATATAAAAAATATATGCAAAATCTTTTAAATAAACAAAATTTCACTAAAAAATGCTGGTAAAGAAACACCCTGTTCTGCATGTTGTCTTTTCTTTGAATTAAAATTATTTTAATTTAAATATATCATCAGGAAAAGCACAGGAACAGAAACAAATGAACAGGCAAGTAACACCAAAGGACCAGGAAATGCAGAAGATTAAGAATATCGCGATTATCGCCCATGTTGACCACGGCAAGACAACTCTTGTTGACGCAATGTTAAAACAATCAGGGATTTTTAGAGAGAATCAGCAAGTGAATGAACGGATAATGGACTCCAATGACCTGGAACGGGAAAAGGGAATTACTATATTTTCAAAGAACGCGTCATTGAAATATAAAGATTATAAAATAAATATTGTTGATACTCCTGGTCATGCTGATTTTGGCGGTGAAGTTCAGCGTATTATGAAAATGGTTGATTCCGTGCTTCTCCTGGTAGACGCTTTTGAAGGGCCCATGCCCCAGACCAAGTACGTGTTAAAAAAGTCCCTTGAACTGGGACTTCGTCCCATAGTTGTTATTAACAAAATAGACCGCCCCGGAAGCCGGCCGCATCAGGTTCTGGACGAGGTCTTTGACCTGTTTGTTCAGCTCCAGGCTACAGACGAGCAGCTCGATTTTCCCGTGGTATACGCCTCGGCAAAAGAGGGATTAGCCCTGTACGAGCCCGAAGATGAGGGGAATGACGTAATTCCCCTGCTGGAAACGATTATAAAAAATGTTCCTGATACAGCCGGGGACGATGACAAACCCTTGCAGTTCCTTACCTCTGCGATTGAATACGACAACTACATGGGACGCCTGGGAACCGGGAAGATTTATAACGGCAGAGTAGCCAGGGGAGACGAAGTTGTGCTCCTGAAACGGGACGGAGAGCGCCTGCTCTACCGGGTCGCGAAGATATTTTCTTTTGTCGGAGTTGCCAAAGTAGAAATAGAAGAGGCTTCAGCCGGAGACATTGTGTCCCTTGCCGGTATGGAAATGATCGACGTTGGCGAGACCGTTGCCGACCGCGAGCACCCTGAACCGCTTCCCCTTATCGACATTGATGAGCCAACTCTTGCTATGGCATTTCTTCCTAATAACTCACCCTTTTTGGGTAGGGAAGGGCAGTTCGTTACTTCGAGTGTTGTGTGGGAACGGCTGCAAAAAGAAAAAGATAATAATGTTAGCATTGTAATTGAACGATCGGAAAATTCCGACAGCTTTATAGTTAAAGGCCGCGGCGAACTTCAGCTGGCGATCCTTATTGAAAATATGCGCCGGGAAGGATTCGAATTCCAGGTGTCACGGCCGGAGGTTATCTACCGTGAGCTGAACGGCCAGAAGACCGAGCCTATTGAGCTTGCCATGATTGACGTTGCTGATGAATACGTTGGCGTGGTTATTGAGAAGCTTGGGATGCGAAAAGGCGAGATGGTTAACATGGTCCAGGGCAGCGACGGCTATACGCGGATGGAGTTCAAAGTTCCGGGCAGAGGGCTCATTGGTTTTAATAACGAATTCCTTACTGAGACCCGGGGAACTGGGATTCTCAATCACAGCTTTTATGAATATGAATATTATAAGGGTGATGTTCCTACCCGTAACCGGGGTGCCCTGGTTCAGCAGGAAAAAGGTACTGCCACTCCCTATTCCCTTGACGGTCTTCAGGATCGGGGCGAGCTTTTTATCCCCGGGGGAACCGAAGTTTACGGCGGTATGATCGTTGGCGCGAATAACAGGGAAAGCGACCTTGACGTTAACGTTTGTAAAACAAAAAAACTGAGTAATGTCCGGGCCTCGGGATCCGATGACGCGGTAAGAATCGCTCCGCACCGTGAATTTTCCCTGGAACAGGCTCTTGAATATATCGCCGATGATGAACTCCTTGAGGTTACTCCCAAGAGTCTCCGGATGAGGAAGAAGATCCTGGATAAGAATGACCGACGGAAGGATAATAAGACGAAAGATTAAAGTTTTTTGTCGCAGGGCGCACCCTTCGGGCCGGGCTTCTCCGGGCTCCGCGTTCGCTCCGGTCCTGCGGAAGACCTCCGGACTAAACCCTGCGTATCCCTTGCGCGGAGAGCTGGCTGCTCTTAAGGAACTAAGATTTAGAACCGGAGCTTCCTTCATCATAACGAGGGGCTGGAAGCCCCACGCTATGAGAAAAACCCATAGCCCTGGCCTGAAACCAGCCAGTAAAGGCGTTGCACTGCAACGTCTCTCAGACCCCAACCTTTGCCCGGAGCATCTTCGCAACACAGACCCCGGTATCGACACAGTTTCTGACCTATTTTTCCCGGCCATCCGGTCCCTGAGCGGA
>JAAENB010000088.1 GCA_024224995.1 bacterium
ATTAAACCCGGTGCGAATAAATCCGTGGTCTTGCCTACTCCGGTTAAAAAGCCCGCGCCCGCGCCCGCCGCGAAATCGTCTGTTTTCGTTTCAATCAAAGGTGAGGATTTGCCCAAAGAAGATCTGGCCCGTTTTAAATCGCTGGTTCAAGTCTTCTTCCTGCGTAATATTAAAGACCCGGTAAAAAAATACGGGGTTATGGGCTCGGTTATTCAATTAGAACCCGGTAGTTTTATTGTTTCCCTCGAAGCGCTGGATATTTCCAATATCAATGTTCGTACTGTTATTTTCGTGAAAAATAAACAGGTTTCTTCTATCCAAGAAATTTCTCCGGCGCTCCTTGATTTATCTAAAGATGCTATTAGTGAGATTAAATTACGTGATAAAAAATAAATTTTTCATTATCCTGTCCGCTCTTTTTTTATTTTTGGCCTTGTGTTCCCCTGGTTCTTCGAGTGCTTTTGCCGCGGATATCAAACGGGTTGTTCTGTTCGATGTTACTCCCCTGGGCGACGTGTCTAAGCCGGAGATCCGGGTTACTGAGGCGTATATTAAAGAATCAGTATATCAAAAAAAGAATATCGAAATTATTGAAACCGGGAAGGTTAAGGAACTGATGAAATCGCTCAACATTTCTGTTGTGTCCGATTCTAACGCCTTCCTTGTTGGTGAAGCTTTTTCCGGGGATTTTTTGCTCATGACTACGCTGAGCAAAAACAATAATGAATTCAAGCTTACTATCCGGCTGCTGGATGTGAAGTCCAGGAAATCCCTGTTTGTTGAGTCCGAGTTCTTCGACTCTTTTGCCGATTCCAAAAATGCCGTGAACAGCATTACCGCGGTTATTTTTGCCGGCGAAAAACAACTGGACCGTTCTTTTTATATTTCCGCCCAGGCCCGCGTTCTTTTCCCCCTGTTCCGGTTCGCGAATATCGTGAACAGCCCCGGGCCCGGCGTTTCTCTCTCTTTCGGCGTTGACAATCTTTTTTTCAACCATTTCAACGCCTCTGTTGAATGCGGCTTTTTCCGGTTTTCCGGCCGCCTTAATGACTCGGACAGTATTTCCCACTTTCCCGTCTTCTTCAATTTCGGGTATTGGTTTCACCTGTCCTCGTGGCTGGCTGTTTCCCCTGTTGCCGGTGGCGGTTTTTCCTGGGTGGTGGTTAGCCACGGGTCCGGGAAAGGCTTTATTATGGAAGAAAATTCCCAGGATAGCGAAGTTCAGTTGTCCGCTAAATTCGGCGGGACTATGGTTTTTTCCTTTTTCGATTCCCTGGACTTTGTTGTGAGTGTTAATTATCATGTTATTTTTGAACAATCAAGACTCGGCTTTTTGAATACCGGTTTTGGCGTTTTACGCAGACTTTAATTGTAAGGAAATTACTATGAATTTAAAAATGAAAATATTTAATAAAAGTTATATCAAAAAGTTTATTCTTTTTCTTTTCTTCGCTTCCCTTATCGGCTGCTCCGGGTTAGACGACAACCTGGTGAACAGCCTTTCCGGGAGCGATGTTACGGCCCCTTCGGTCTCTATCTCCTCCCCTGGAGACTCCAATACCTTTGGCGTGGGCACGCTTATTATTCAGGGGTCCGCTGCCGATGATCTGAAGCTTTCGAAAGTGGAGATTTCCGTTGACGGCGGGGACTTCTTCGAAGCGAATACCCTGGGTTTGTCTCTGTCAGGGAAGAAGATTGATTGGGTTTTTTACCTGGATTTGAATGGGGTTATTGACGGGAGTAATATTGTTTCCGCTCATACGATCTCCGCCAGGGCTGTGGATATATGGGATAATGCTGCTTCTACTGAGATTTCGATTAATGTGGATAATACGCTGCCCGCGATTCCTGTGGCGGAGTTGTCTAACCTGCCGAAGCTTATTGGCGATGGGACTGATATCAGCATTACCGTTGGCGGGGAGGATGTGGTGGCGTACCGGTATAAGCTGGATGATGACGCGTGGACTGCGGAGATTGATGTGGTGGGGAATCCCACGATTAGTGTTAGCGGGTTGGAACAAGGGGAGCATACGCTGCTTGTTGCCGCGAAGAGTGGGGATGGGGTTTGGCAGGATCCGTTTGATGGGGCTACGGAGTATTCGTGGATTGTTAATACGCAAATGTTTTTTACCGCTTTCGATGATCTAAAAGATCGAGGATTTGGTGTTACTTCTTCAATATCTTCCGATGCCTGGACATTCGTTGTAGGTGCTCAAAGTGATGACGATGAAGGAGCATATGCCGGAGCGATATATATTTATCAGTGGAACGGAAATTCCTGGACAGAAAAAAAGATTACCTCTTCCGATTGCGGGGAACATAATTTTTTTGGCCATAGCGTATCAATATCTTCTGATGGAAATACAATTGCTGTTGGCGCTGAAGGTGATGACGACAAAGGAACATTTTCCGGATCATTATATATTTATAAATGGAACGAAAGTTCCTGGGCAGAGACGAAGCTTACAGCCTCAGATGGCTCAAAATCCGACTATTTTGGGACCAGCGTATCAATAGCTTCTGACGGAAATACAGTTGTTGTTGGTGCCATGGGTGATGATGATAAGGGCGATTTTTCAGGATCTGTTTATATCTACAAATGGAACGGAAATTCCTGGGAAGAAACTAAACTTACATCCCTGGATGGAGCGGCAGATGATCGGTATGGTGCTACTGTCACAATTTCTTCTGATGGTAATACAATTGGTGTCGGAGCTCCCGGCGATGATGCTAAGGGAGAATGGTCCGGTTCAGCATATATATACCAGTGGGATGGAAATAACTGGGTAGAGACCAAGTTTACTGCTTCAGACGGTGCAGGAAGTGATCAGTTCGGTATTAATGTTTCAATATCATCAAATGGGGATACAATCCTTATTGGTGCTAATTTTGATGACGATAAGGGAGATTCTTCAGGATCTGCTTATGTCTTCAAATGGAACGGAAGCACCTGGGATGAAACAAAACTTACTCCATCGGACGGTGCGGCATATGACATGTTCGGTAATGATGTATCAATTTCATCTGATGGGAATACAATCCTTGTAAATTCTTACAATGATGATGACAAAGGTGAAAGTTCCGGTGCGGTTTATCTTTTTAAATGGAATGGAAGTAACTGGATGGAATCAAAAATTACTCCATCAAACGGTGCGGCACACTGTTATTTTGGCTATAGTGTCTCAAATAATTCAGATGGTAGTGCAATCTTAGTCGGATCTCATGGGTATAACGGTAATACTGGCGCCGTTTATCTCTTCTACCCATAGGTATGAGACTCATTAGGCAACCGAGCGGTCTTCTGCCCTTTTCCCAAAGCGACTCCCCGGAGTCACGGCAAAAACCGCTTGTTTGCGAAGCTCTGCCCCCCAAAACCCTGCGAGGGATGGGGGCATTTTGAATACTTACTCTAGCGTTTTACGCAGACTTTAATTGTAAGGAAATTACTATGAATTTAAAAATGAAAATATTTAATAAAAGCTATATCAAAAAGTTTATTCTTTTTCTCTTTTTCGCGTCCCTTATCGGCTGCTCCGGTATAGACGACAACCTGGTGAACAGCCTTTCCGGGAGCGATGTTACGGCCCCTTCGGTCTCTATCTCCTCCCCTGGAGACTCCAATACCTTTGGCGTGGGCACGCTTATTATTCAGGGGTCC
>JAAENB010000089.1 GCA_024224995.1 bacterium
CTTGTTTTCAGAAAGGATAATATAAAAGAATGGAAAGGACCGGAAACACTCAACAACAAGACCGCAGTATGGCTTCGCGGATATGACTGTGACAAAAACCCGCACATGAAAAAGATAAAACTGAAAAGTTGGCTTGAAATTGATTCCCACAAAGAGGCATGGGGAATGTTGAAAAAAGGCAGAATGGATTTTTATATAGATGCGCTTGTTGATATCAATCTGTATATCAAGAAGAATAAGATTGATATGACACCCTATCAGATTGAAACTTTGTGGGGAGAAAAAATGTATATGGTTTTCGCAAAATCCGAACGATCAAAAAAGCTGATTGAGGTTTATGACAAACGAGTTATCGAGTTATTTAAATCAGGGGAACTAAAGAAGTTGTTTAAAAAATGGAATAACAAGTATTCACCTGAAGCATGGCAAGAATAATTTTCCCCCCTCTTTCCCGAAGATTGCCAAATTTTCGGGAGTTGAAGGCGTATAATGATACTCCGAGAACGCAGTGAAATTATTTATCTGGAAGTCTGTATAGTTGCAAAAGGAGTTTGCCAGTTCAATGCCGGGAAAAACAGTTATTTACTGTCAGTCATGACCGATATTCCCATATTGCGGATCGGATTCTGAATCCTAATTTACCTCTTTAAAATAAGGAGTTATTCTCATGTCTCTTGTAAACATTCATAACGAGTGGGATCCATTAGAAGAAATTATCGTAGGCGTTCCGGATAATGCCCGTGTTCCTATTGGGGAAAAGGGGCTTTTCGCTATTGAGTACAATGAACATCATAAAAAAATTGAAGAAATTCCGTCAGGCCCTTACGAGCCTAAAATTATTGAAGAAACCAGGGAAGATATAGCAGAACTGGTTGAAGTGCTGGAGAACCAAGGGGTAATTGTTCGCCGCCCACACATCATGGATCATTCCAAAATGTTTTCATCGCCTCACTGGGAGTCTGACGGAGAATATAACTATTGTCCCCGTGATATTATACTTACCATCGGGCAGACCATTATCGAAACCCCCATGCCGCTTCGATCAAGATTTTTTGAGACCCTTGGGTATAAAGATATTCTGATTGAGTATTTCAAAAGCGGGGCAAAATGGCTATCCGCTCCCAAGCCCAGACTGCTTGATGATACATATAACGATGATCCGAAAGCCGATGTCAAAATCAACAATTATGAACCGCTGTTTGACGCGGCAAATGTTCTGCGTGCCGGCAGAGATATTCTTTACCTGGTTTCATGCAGCGGCAATATGATGGGGTACGAATGGCTACAGCGAACACTGGGGGATGAATACCGGGTGCATCCGCTGGTCGGCATTTATGAAGGCACCCATATTGATACGACGATTACATTGCTCGGTCCCGGGCGCGTACTCCTCAACCCGGGCCGGATCAACAAAGACAATATGCCGGATGTTTTCAAAAAATGGGATATTATCTGGTGCCCGGAAATGATTGATACGGGATATTCCTGGGACTATCCCCGGGCATCGGTCTGGTCCGGGATGAACTTTTTCATGATCAAACCGGATCTGGCGATTGTAAATGAATCCCAGAAACCCCTTATGAAGCTGCTTGAAAAACACGGCATAGATGTTATCCCTTTGAAACTGCGTAATTGCCGAACCCTCAGCGGA
>JAAENB010000090.1 GCA_024224995.1 bacterium
AACCCTAACCCTAACCCTAACCCTAACCCTAACCCTAACCCTAACCCTAATCCCAACCCGGCTACCACTAACCCTAACGCTCTACCCCTAACCCTAACGTCTACCACTAACCCTAACGTTTACCACGACCCCCAGCCCACTCACACACTCACTCACACAGTCACACACTACACGCACTGCACACACTGCACACACAGCCACACACACGGATGCGATCACTGAAGGACACACACACGACGACCACTACCCCGACGACCACAACAAACATAGCCATGACAACAAACACAATGACCCACCTACCCTCACCCACACCCACACACTGCCCACACCCCGCACAACACTGATGGCTGATGACGATGACCAACCCACTCAACCCCCACACCCACGAGAGAGCAGGACGATAGCCACGACCACCACACACAGACCGAGACACACACACAGGACCACACTCCCCACAATCCCCATCCCCAAGATGATGACGTCATGATGACGTCAGCCATGATCACCATCCACACCCCATCCCACATACACAGCATCCACACGACCCCAGTCCCCACAA
>JAAENB010000091.1 GCA_024224995.1 bacterium
ATCTGACGGTGAGATGCCATCGGTAAACTCTATGGCGTCTTGATCCCCTGTGTACCCGGATTCTCTTACAGAGTCTACACCAAAACCAGGTGAAAATCTGTATATATCATTCCCACTTCCACCTTCCAGGGTATCGTTTCCGGGTCCACCAATCAGGATGTCATTGCCATTGTGCCCATAAAGCCTGTCATTTCCGGCAAGACCATTAATCACATCATCTACATCATCATAACCCTGGATGACATCATCGCCTTCTGTCGCTGCGTAAAGATCTGAGAGCGTTACAGATAAAGCTGTTGCGAAATAACTGCGAAGTTCTTCACCTGAAAAATCGTTTGTATAACTTGAAAAATGATCCTTTGTAATTGTAATAGTATAATCACCTTCTAAATCTTGAACCTCTATTAAATTTGTCGAGGCCGTCAAATCGATTGTGTTTGAATAACCGGCGTTGCTAATGTTCATAGTTGCCGTTGTTAATTCATATTGCTCGGTACTGGTATTGAAAATGTTGACAGCAGCACTAAACTCAATTGTATTGATTAAAACAGGATTAAAACTTACATATCCAAAATCTTCAGGCGTGCTCTCCCCAATTTTTAGAATTTCCGATGAAACAGGAGTAACAGTATGAGCCGTAATATTTACATCAACAGGCAGAGCGCCGGTCACAAGGTGTGCCTTTGTAGAAGCGGACAATGGCGTGGCATATATAGCTGAGTCTGCAGCGTCGTAAATAATAAATTCAGTCATAGTGTATGCACCGGCTATAATTGATTGAGGATCTGTTGTGTAAGATGAACCAAACGACTTCAAATCAATACTCCGTGAAGTCCATCCGGAGACAGGGCTTCCCGTGGGGGTCTCTAATGTAATTTGTACATAATCAGCAGTAGAGAAGTCAGGGTCCTCCTGAGCAAGGGCACGTGATGCTTTGTCCGCATTAATGGGCCCTGTTTTGTTAAAAGAGAACAGCACCTGACCTTGTAAATTAGCAGGGTCACTGCTGCATGCGGAAAATGCAAAAAGACCGGTGTAGATTAAAAATACGAACAAATAAAATAAATGTTTCATGAAAAATACTCCCTTTTCTTATATTTTTTTTTTCAGATGGTGAGTCGTATGCTGTCATATAGCATCGTCACCTCCCTTGCGGCACTTGTGTTTCCATTGCCGTCCCAAATCCGTGTGTGCGCAGGCGACGTAAAAACGGTGATTAATTCATCTAAATGATCACTATCCAGTACTTTTTTAACACCTCCTTAAGGATGTTGTTCTTTAGAGTTTAGTCACTACTGGTATAGTCTGATTTTAGAGTTAAAAAGGGCAAAATTTTTTAAATTTTTTCTTGATCGGCACCTCAGAGCTCTTTAAAAGAGCTCTGAGGTGTATCTCCTGAGATTACAGACAGTCCTCACAATTAGAAATATCGTATAAATTGCCTGTCATGGATGTCCTTCCCCGTCAAATACCGGTTTCTCATCCTCATAGGGCTGGATTGTCAATGAATAATCGGGCGATGTATTAGTCCAATAAACAGTTTCTCCTTTATAAACCCCACCACGGATGTGTATTATGTGATTAGCACCGCGGCTAAAATCGACCAGCTCCTGGGCTCTCGATAAAGTCTTTACCGGGGACGATATGGAGGTACCCGGATTATTGTCGTCACCGTCATTGGACATATAAATATTATATTCACTGAAAGAATATACAGGAAATTTTAACAGTAAAATCATTAATACTAACAGAACTTTTCTCATAGTTTCTTATTTCTCCCTTTGGTAAAAACGCATTATACAAAAAATTTACAAATAAGACTCAAATCACTATAAAACATTGTGTGTTCATTTTTTTTGCCGATGTTCATCTTTTTTTATTGACAACAAAAGGGGGTGCAATTTCAATGGTCATCACAATTTAAAATTAAAAACAAAAGGGAAACACTATGAAACCATTCAAAAAAAATCTATCTTATCTATCAATGTTATTACTGGTTTTCACCATAGGTTTATCGTTTATAGGCTGTGATGAAACAGGAGTTTACAATGGTGATTATACCATAACCACTATGGAAGAAATGGAAGCTGCTGTGGGTTTTACCGGTATAACCGGGGACTTAAGAATTAAAAATTCCGAATTTACGAACCTTGATCCTCTTCAGAGTCTTACCACTGTTGGTGGAAAGTTATTTATCTATGATAATGCCGCACTTACTAATTTAGATGGCCTGAGCAACCTGACTTCTGTTGATGAAGAGTTGATGATTGCCAGGAACGCTCAACTGGAAAATATAAACGCCCTCTCCAATCTTGCTTCTGTTGAATCGTTAAATATCGATGACAATGATTCTCTTATAAATGTAGACGCGCTCTCCAATCTTACTTCCATTGGCGGAGATCTGAAAGTTAAAAATAACGCTTCTTTGACAGACATAAACGGTCTTGCTAATATTACTTCCGTTCGAGGATGGCTCTGGATCTGGGACAATGCTTCTCTGGAAAATATTGACGGTCTTGGCAGCATCACTTCTGTTGGAAGTTACCTGAATATATGCAAGAATCCCGTGTTAACAAATGTGGATGGTTTAAGCAAACTTACTTCAACTCCCGGACACCTGGAAATTGCCGATAATGATTCTTTAATCAATGTATATGGAGCCAGGAACATAAGCTCAGTTGGCCAGTCTTTAACAGTTCGTGACAATGCTTCTCTTGTTAATATAGATGACCTGGGTGCCATTACTTCCGTTGGCGGAAATATCAGCATTAAAAATAATCCCGCGCTGGTTTCTATTGATGGTTTGAGCAATATCACTTCTATCGGAAGACATCTTGATATAATCGGGAATGATTCTTTAACCAATCTCGCCGCTCTTGGCAGCCTCACCACCATTCCCGGATGGTTGTGGATAGAAAATAACAGTTCACTTACGAGCCTGGAACTTGACTCTCTTGCTTCTGTTGGTGTTCTGTTTAAGATTATTGATAATGTTGAACTTCCCAACGCTCTGGCACTAGCGCTTGCCGACCAGGTTACTGTTGAAGGTGATGTTACCATCTCCGGTAACAAAGAATAATAAATTGCCATTTGGATTGAGAGGCTCTGTCCTCTCAATCCAAATTGTTCCGAACTCTCATCCGCAAAACAAGTCCTCCCTTTTTTAAAAGTCGGACCGGGACTAAACCTTGCCGTCATCAAAGACAATAGTTGTTCCTTCCACATTGATCACATCACCGGAATTAAGTATCTTTGTCTTTACCCGGCGGTTGTTCACCTTTGTGCCCTCTTCGCTGGTGAGGGTATATTTTTTACTTTTGTCGTCAAAAGCAACTGTTGCATGGTTCTCCTCTACTCCGGTGAGGCCCCCTACAATGGTCATATCAGCATTACCCGAACTCCCTATTACGGTTTTCCCCTTATTGTTAAGGGAAACCAACCGGGTAACGGCCTTTGCGGAACCCGCGTTTAAAAGTTCCAGTGAAGCATCCCCGGGACTCTTTTCAAATTTTAATTTCGATAAAAGCCACAGGAGCAAAAAAGCCAAAAGCAATGGAAGCAGTAATAATGGGCTCAGTTCCTTAAAGGGAACACCAAAGACCATGCTGGCGAAATAAAAACGGGTTGCGGACCGTTCCTCATCTCCTGATTTATATTCAACCTTAACAAATTTTTTATCAGCAGGAACCATTGTTGCTTTATACACAATATAGTATTCATTCAATACCTGGTTTACAATTGTTGAATAGACCGACCGCAGCTCGGTACTGTTTTTCGCGTCAAAAATCGCGCCTCCCGTTTCCCGTGAAATGTCCTTCAACCGCCGGTCTTTCCGGTAGCGGCTTGTGCCATAGTTTATCGCAAAAACGGATATTCCCTCTTTCTGGCAATATGTTATTGGCTCAGTATAGGTATAAATCTTATCTCCAAAGTCCCTGTTGGATTTTTTGGTATACCTGAAATACGATCTATTGGCTCCGTCGGAAAGTATGATTATTACCTTACGCCCCTTAACAGACTTAAACTCTTCAACAGCCTGGGACAGGCTTGCGTACATTTCAGTGTAGCCCTCTGCGCCAACGGGCTTTACAATATCTTCCAGGTGCTCTTTGATCAAAGACACATCGGCGATTGGCTTTGAGTAGGAAGTATAATAGGAATTATATGACGCGAGACCCACCCGGTCATTTGGATTATCCACGCTGTTCAAAAAAGCTGTTATGGCTTTTTTGGCATGTCCAATCCGGGTGTCTCGAACTCCGCCCTGGTCTGTCATGCCATAATACATACTCCCGGAGTTATCAATTAAAAGAAGAAAGTTAATTCCGGACTCATAATTTGCCATTGTTTTAAAACCATCAATTTGCGGTATTTTATTAAATGTGGTACCATCGGGAGATTCGTATACCGTAAAGTTCTCTTTTTTTAAGTCTTTTACGATTCCTCCCGTCTCATCAGTTATGCTCACATACAGCTTAACCTTCTGGTTAAACATCAGAGTAGACGGATCAACCTGTGATATTCTCGCCCAATCAGCATAGATCGCTGACGGAAGAAAAAACAGGGCGATAATCAAACTCACGAGTATACTTTTTATTCTAAATATTCTTTTCTGTGTCTTCATCGTATCCTCCTCTTTAGATAATTCGTACGTTAGTCCCCATGCCCCTGCCCAAAGCCAACCGGCCGCTGAGCGGAGCCGAAGCGCCGTTATTTATAATGATACAGCATCTTCGCGGAACCAATGGCGATAACATCATCAAACTTGAAACTATGATCTTTGGTTCTCATATCATTTGCCATGACCTTATTTGTACTGTCTTTTGGTTTAATAAAGACCTCATTGTTTTTCACAAATACCCGGGCATGTTCCGGGGCAACATTCTTATATCCATCCAGTACAATATCATTCTTTTCCGATGAGCCAACCCGCATATTCCGCTGCGCGATAAGAAAATTCTTCCCCTTCCACTTTCCGTTTAAAAGGGTCAGTACTCCAAAGGATAACCTGGATTCAACAAAACCATAGAGAAACCCTATTGAAAGCCCAAATATAAGAAGACCAATTAACCTTGCCAGAACAATGGCAGGAAAGACCAGGCGAAGATACTCAAGGCTAAGACCGCCCAAAAGTCCTCCGGATATTCCTCCGATTATTCCCACCCGTATTTTATCTGTTGAACGGGAACGGATACCGTCGATCATGCCAATAAAAACACCAAGGCAGGCCCATCCAAGAGCGCGTGATATTGGAAGCCCAATAGTGTTAAAGCCGGCCGCTGAATGAATAAAATATTCTCCAATAAGAAACAACGAGGCCTGGGCAATAAGAAAACCAACCATGCCCCCGAGAGCGCCAATGAGCAGTCCCTCCCTCATTCCCCTTAATATATTGGACTTATTGGACATAAGAATCCCGTCAGTGGTTCCAAAAAATCCCCCAATACAAACGCCAAAGATAATTCCCAGGAAAATACTAAAAATTAAATATGTGGGGAAAAACCGCTGGCACCAGAGGGCCGCCTCCGCGACGGGCCAGGCTGCCAGTCCCGCTAAAAGACCAATGCAGCATAAAAATATTTTTCTTTTATTTATAGACATATCATTCTCCTTGTTTAAAAATTTTAAAAAATCTTATAATCAATTGTATTGGCATTTTCGTTATATACAACACTCACCCTTTTATTGCCATACGAATTGATCCTCACCTCTGCCACCTTTTTAACATCTTCACGATAGGTGGTCAAAAAATAACTCCCTGGTGAAAGGACAAACTGCTGATATTTTTTTTCCAGGGGCTTCAGCATGTTAATCTTTTTATTTTTTCCGCCATTTATATAATGAGAGGAATTATTAATCTGCATTTCAATCCCGGGCATATTTGATTTAACATAGAGTGTTCCCGGCACCGGTAAAAGATCTGCCTTAAGATCGATTATTGACTGGTGGCGTTCAACAGGCACGGTGAGAAACTTCGTAATATAGCCCTGGCTTTTAAACAAAAAGCGGTATTTCCTTCCGGACAACAGTGATCCGGAAAAATTTTCATTTGCCGTGAAGTCCTTCCAGGGTATCCATATCCTGCCGTATTTAATAAACATTTCACTCTTACCGGTTATGGTCTCTCCGGATTTACTGTCCCGCACTGTATAGCGTACCGCAACAGGCAGGAGAGTAGAGGGAGTATGAACAATAGAAATAATTTCCGGTTCAAAATTATTCTTATCGTGCCGCTGGACCGAACGTGACTTCAGGAAAAAATCCCGGTTGTAAACAACATTGTCCGCGTTAACCTGCACCCGGTACTCACCGGTTTTCCCATAGACCCTGCCGGATGAATATATGACTCGGGGTTGTTTGGTCTTGTTAAACGATATTGCTGCGTCTTCAAGGGGTTTATACCAATTCTTCTGTTTATACAACAGCCTGGCATTGGCATAGTTTATGTCCGCACCCTTCTTTTTTGGCACCTTTAATTCAATAGTAAAGGCCCCCATTTCGCCTGTTTTAAACAGCTCATAATGATAGCCCTTTTCGTAAGCCCAGTAAGCCAGGCCGGCCAAAAGAATTATGAGCCCCAGCGAGGCCGCCAGTATCCTCTTTTTATAGCTTCTTCGAGGGAATACCAGGTCTTGTTTTGAAAAACGTTCTGTCTTTTTAGCAGATTGGTCCTTATCAATATAGGTCTTAAGGGCCTCTTCTATTTTCTCTTTATCCTTGTATTTTTTTAATTGCTTTTCCAATAAACAGATTACTTCACTTAAGTCCCTGTACCGTTTTCTCATAAAACGGTTCATTGCCTTTTTTATAATACCCTGGTTAAATTTGGAAATACCGGGATTTATTTTTCCTGGCGCTTTATATTTACCCTTGTGGATGGCGTTGATGGTCTCAGGAGTCATATCTCCCGGGTACGGGCATTTGCCCGTTAGCATTTTATATAACAAGACGCCCATTGAATATATATCAGCCCGTCTATCTACGGTACTTGAATCCGAGATCTGTTCCGGCGACATATACGCCGGGGTTCCCAATGTCATATTTTTTGTTAGACACTCGTCCTGGCTGTCCTTTGATGTTGCGATTCCAAAGTCCGTGAGTTTAACTGCTCCGTCCTTTGAAATAAGTATATTCTCCGGCTTAATATCCCGGTGAATAACACCATTATCATGGGCATACTTCAGGGCTTTACAAATTTCATAAAAAATCATCATTGCTATTTCATTGGGCAGATACCGCTTCTCATCAACCAATTCGCCAAGAGAGATGCCGTCGATATATTCCATAACAATATAATATGACCCCCCTTCCCTGAAATGGTCATAGACCTGAACAATGCGGTCTTCCCTGAAATCAATCATTAGCTCAGCTTCCCGCTTGAAACGTTCTTTAATGGTTTTGTTCCCCACAAGAGTGAGATGCTTTAATATAACGTCCCTGTTAAGGGTTGGATGCCTGGCCTTATAAATTTTGCCCATACCGCCCTTTGCGATCATGCTCGTTATTATATACTTGCCTACCTTTTTCTTTACTGATTGCATGTTGTTACCCCTTTGCTGTCCGTTTAATAATATCATCTATTTCAATAATGTCTTCATCTAATTGTATGGGCTTTTCAGGATCAATCTTGGCGATAACCAGTTTGTTAGGATTATGGATCTGTATGTAGCGTCCATGAGATCTTGTATTATAGAGCCCTTTAACCGGCCTGTGCCCTCCAAAATAATAGCAGGAATTATGATATTCACTTTCTATATATTCATAGAGCATTGTTTCCACACTCCCCTGCTCCGCGACGTCATCATCTGTCCATGTAAGGCCTTCAACAACCTCCGGGTATTCCCGGTAATTGACAACTGCCTCCTGGCTAAAAAATGTTACGGGCTCCGAATGGGAGATCATAAAGTTTTTTCCCACTGCCAGGAGGGGCAGATTTCTTTCAAATTCGGCGTAACATTCCATGAGCTCCATCCCGTAAAAGGATTGCAGGTACTCAGTTACCATGGGGCCTTCATACGCGAATTTAATAAAGGGGTGATTGCCGTTACCGCTTTCATTGGCTATGTTGTCGTGGTTGCCCTTTAAATAATGGAAAGAATCCGGGAAGGAGCACTTAAGAATAAAAACTATCGCCATAGCTCCAAGACTTTCATACATCTCTTCATCCATGTGACCGTGTCTTTTAAACCCCTTTTCAAACTCACCCCTGGCAGCTAACCAGCGTTTGTACGCCCTGCTCTCGGCGTGCATGCCGTCTCCAACACATACAATTTGAAGATCGCCCTGGTAGAGTCTTTCAAGAACGGATACCCTGTTGCCCATATTGTGGCACACTAAGCTCAAGAGCAAATTCAGCCGCGCGTGAATATCCGGCACTATTATTGTGTTCTTATGATCATCCAGGTATAAGAGCCCGCCGGGAAGTCCCATACTGTCGGGCGGCCGTACCCTCCGGTCTTCACGGGACAACACGCTTACGGTTTCTTCAACCAACGGCATCATCACGTCAATCCCGGGAGGTTTCTTCATGGCATAGATGGCGTTTAAGTCTTTTATTATATTTTTTATTTCCGTGGTTATCATTTCATATTCCACCTATTATTACACGAGTCAGGCCGCAACCTGGGCCGAGCATTTTACTTAACTGTAATATAGACGGAATGAAGATGTAGATTGTTCCGAAAAAAAAAATTATATTAACTATTTTCTATCTTTCTAATTTTTTAAAGTTCTTGACCAAAAGAGCGGCAAACAGCAATATAGAGGCATGAATGATAAGTTATGCCTCCTGGAGAGAAGCCCTATGGATAAAACAACTGCAAATCTTATTCCTGGTATTTTGTTTTTGGCGGTCTTTATTTGTATCCTTTTCATTCTCCATCGATACAAGATGGATTCAATAAGAAGAAAATTATGTTTTCTATCGTTCGCGGCGGTGTTTTTGGCCGGCCTTGCTGTTGCCTGGCAATGGACTGAAAACATCACAATGGATGATTTTCAGGTTGTTGTCTATCAAAATACTCATTACAAAGTATTTTCGTATGGATTTCCCTTTCAGGTAAACGATGGAAATCATGTCCTTAATGATGTAATCGACCCTCCGCCAGGCGAGACAAATTTGAGGTTAATCCTGAACTTTCAATTCTTCTTCCTGGTGTTCGTTGTATTGCTCTGGATGATTACACAAGGGGTGGAAAGTTGGAAAAAGAGAAAGACAATAGAACGTGCCGATCAAATGAACGCGCCTGACCGCGAAAAACGCCGGCCCTCCGCGTAGAGTTCCAACAGTCGGTAAATTTTCGCGCTATGAATTCAAATGGATTATGTGCGGATATTGTATGTCTCTTTACAAGACCTTTTTTAACCGAAGATTCCTAAAAAAAAATTCCAGGAGGGGAAATATGGGACTGCCCAGAAAATTGAAGTACAAGCCACTCGTCCGTTTGGACGAGAAACCCGAGGTCCTTGCGTTCCGGGGGGCGCGCGTGTTTTCAGCCGTGGGGCCGGAGGCACTGGAAAACCATGACGTGATCGTGCGATCCGGTAAAATCGCCGAGGTGCGCCCAAGCGGCACCGAACTGCCGGCCGGTGCCCGGATAATCGACGGCGCGAACAGGACGCTCCTGCCCGGACTCATCGACTCGCACGTGCACGCCACCGTGAGCCCGGCACCGATGGGCTTCGATGCCCTGCCCGACCCCAAACATAACCTGCAGGAATTTCTCTACATGGGTGTCACCGGCATATTCGACGGGGCCTGCGCGGGTGGGCAGATGAAGAATCTCCGCGCGGCCGTTGACTCCGGCAAGATCCCGGGCCCACGTATCTTCTACTGCGCGGGGCCCATGGCTGCCAAAAACGGCTACTTTCGCCGCATTGTAGACGATTTGATCTTCTGGCCGTTGAACTTGATCCTGCGCTGGCGAGGGCTTTCGGAAGTGGAGACACGTGAGGAGGTGGTGCATTTTCTCAATAAGCGCATCAAGGAGGGCACGGACGCGATCAAGGTTTACTTCGACAAGTTCCAGCCGGCATATCCGCCGGACACGCCCATGCCGAGCCAGGAGCTTCTGAAAATCATCGTCGAGGAATCGCACAAACGCGACCGCAAGGTCGTGGTGCACATCTCCAATGCGAGAGACGCCATGGATGCGGCGCGTTGCGGCATCGATCTGCTGATGCACAGTCCGTATCAATCGCGTCTGAGCGAGGAGGAGGCGCACGAACTGGGCGAGATCGGCATACCGGCGGTCACAACCGGCACCGTAGTCTTTGATGGGGTTCCTATCGCCAAGGGCGAATTTCAGCCGGACGAATTCGACCGCAAGCTGGAACACCCCGACCTGGTTGCGGCCATGACCGGCCCCGCCGGCGCGGAAAACATGAAGAAGAACCCGGTTATGACCCGCTTCTACAGTGGCCGTGACAAAATGTGCGACAACATGAAGCACAACCTGGGTCTCATGCACCGGGCAGGCGTCAAGTTCCTGGCCGGCACGGACGGCTCCCTCGGCGGCCTCATCGGCGGCAGTTCGCTGCATCGCGAGCTGCGCTATATGGTCGAGTCCGGCATCCCGATCCCGGAGGTCCTGCTCAGTGCCACATCGCGTGCGGCCAGGTTCCTGGACCCCTCGGGCTCTTTCGGTACCATTGAACCCGGGAAATGCGCGGACCTCTTGCTCGTGGACGGCAATCCGCTCGCGAACATCGCGGACACCTCGCGCATCGTGCAGGTCGTGCGCGACGGCCGATTGGTAGAACGGCTGCTGTAGAGGCGAAAAACCTGGGGCGCGCCGTTACCGGGAATAATCCCGGAAAAAAAAAGGGGCATTCTTTTCGGAATACCCCTTTTCTTATATCACTGTATACAGGATACTGTATACAGGATACTATTTATCATCATCATAAAGCTTTAAAAGCTTCTCTCCATAAACATTCATAACTTCTCTTCTTTTTACTTTCATTGTCTGTGTGAGCATACCGTTTTCAATAGTGAAATCGTCATCCGTAAAGATATACTTTTTAGGAATTTCATATCCGGCATAGGATTTCTTTAAGTGAGCCGTAACAGCTTCTTCAAGGAATGCAGTCATTTCCCTTTTAGCCAATATTTTTTTAGATCCGCCGGCTGTCCATTGTGCTGTTGCTGCATCTGCTCTTAATACTTCAAAATCAGGAACAATTACACAAACATTATAGCGTTTACCATCACCAAAAATCATTGCATTGGCAACATATTTAAGCAGTTTAATTTCAGTTTCGATAGATTCAGGGTGAACATATTTACCATTAGACAGTTTATATTCATCTTTGAAACGACCGGTAACATAGAGAAAACCATTTTCATCAATACGGCCCTGGTCTCCGGTTCTAATACCGGGAAAACCATTCCATGTGTCAGCAGTCATCATCTTTTTGGTCTCTTTGGGCTTATTGAGATATCCCATCATTACATGGGCACCATAGGCAAGGATTTCCCCCTCACCACTGTCATCAGAAACCATGCTTTGATCAATGACAACGTTCATGTTCTTCATGGGCTGTCCTACAGAACCGTAAACATTTCCCTTCAGGGGAGAATTCATGGTTATGGCTGGCGCGGTCTCTGTTAAACCATAACAATCATACGTTGGAAGGCCAATATCTTTAAAAAACATGGCTATTTCAGGATTCATGAGCGCACTGGCGGTCATTGCCCCCACAAGATTACCGCCGAATTTTGCCCTGATTTTAGAAAATACAAGGCCATCAAGGATTTTCAATTTAAGGCTTTGCTTTTCTTTGTCCCGGCATTTTTTTGCCGCTTTACAGGCCGCGTTAAAGAGGAGCAATTTTGCCCCTCCCGCTTCATTCATGGCATGTAAAATACCGTCATATATTTTATTGAATACACGGGGAACCGCGATTAAAAAATCCGGTTTGACTTGCGCCAGATCATCTCCCAATGTTTCAACGGATTCCATTAAACCGATAGCGCCGCCGAACTGAAGGAAGTTGTGTAACTCGGCACTAAGGCCATAACTGTGTGCCCAGGGAAGAATAGCCAGAGAAACGCTCTCTTCATTAAGTTCGGGATATACCGCAAAACCGGCTTGAGTACAGGCCGTAAGGTTGCCATGATGTAATACAACACCCTTGGGATCTCCTGTTGTTCCCGATGTATAAACTATATTGGCAATTTCATGCCATAGGGGCTTGTATGATTCTACAGGACTTTTTGATCCGGCTATTTCAAGCTCTTTAAGACTTGTTTTTCCTTCGCCATAGATATTAAATATATCTTTCAGGGTTTCAATTTTTTTCTTTAATCCCTTAACCTTGTCGAATATAATTTGATCACGTACGAAAAGATATTTGATTTTACTATCTTTAATTATATATTCCCATGTTTTAAAAAGTTCATTCTCATACATGGCAACAATACGTCCACCCAGACCATGAGTAGCTTGTTCAACAACAAACCATTCCACTGAATTGGCAACGATAATCCCTACAGTATCATTTTTCTTGAGGCCCTTTTTCTTCAGTGCCGCTCTCAGGTTGTCAATCCTTACGCTTAGATCTTTGTACGTAATCCATTCAAATTCTCTAGTTTCCCGGTTTTTTGTACCAATAGCATTACGGTCTCCCCATTTTTTAACACTGCCTTCAAATAAATCCACCAGGTTATTTGGATCACTGTAGTACTTTCCCTGTTCTTCAATTTGTTTTTTCGTATATTTTATCAAGACTTTACTCCCCAAATTTTATTAAATTTTCCTATTTATCGACGATCAAAGTATTATGAAAAAAATCTGTCAAGAAAATACTGTATTTAATTATAAATTCCCAAAAAACAGGGAATAAAAAACCCGGGGCTTTCACAAAAGCCCCGGGTCCAAAATTATCGGGAGTTTATTTAAGAGCAGGTGACCCCGCAGAGCGGGCTATATAAGGTATATCAACCCGGAATGTAAATTATGCCTACCGGGAGTAATACCTCTGCAGAACGTTCGGAACTCGCTCCGCTCAAACAGCCTCACAACCTGCCGAGGCATCACTCCCGGTAGGCATAATTTACATTCCGAACTACGTTTTTC
>JAAENB010000092.1 GCA_024224995.1 bacterium
ATGGATCAGGGCGCTACGATCTCATATGAAAAATAATCGAGGATGTTCAGCATGGACAGCAGTTTCTCAACAGCAGCGGATATAAAAATAAAAAGCCTGTTCCCGCTTTTGTTGATGATCGATTTGGCATTAATTAAAAATCCAACAAAAGAGGCGTGAATGTCACAGGTCTCACTCAGATCGAACAACACGGTATTATTAATTTCCCTGTTTTCCAGTATCCTGTTATAGTCTGTCACATGCATAAGGGTAACCTGATCCGGAAACTTCCAGCTGCCCTCATTGTCTGTTTTAATCTTTGTTTCGGTCTTCATGGCAAAAACTCCTTTTACTTCCTGACTCAAGAGAGCTTAGAGATATAAATGTCTATTATGTTTCATTTTTTTTCAAAAAATAGTATTAATTCAACCCAAAAAACTTATTTTTAGAGTCAAACATCATGCTGAAACACCTCAGAAGCGCTAAAAGCAGAATTAATCCGTATCTTAACAGTAACTCTCTGAAAAAAAAAATACCGTGTTATTATTGACATCACTTTGAATTAATGCTAATATTTATTATGTCAAATATTATGTCAAATATTATGTCAAATATTATGTCAAATATTATGTCATATGTATAGCAGCAGGGGGGGATCTGCCTTAAAAGTCTATGCCTGATATAACACAGGTTATACGCTTCTTGAGCAGGTAGTGTTATGCTATTCCCGCATAGCGTTTAAACAAAGTCTAATAAATAAAAAAAACGGACAGCGGCATGAAACCACATAAAACCAATGAACAAAGTTTCTTGAGTGATAAAACAATTGAAATAGACAACGCTCTTGAGTCAATGGACGGCCTCAAAGATGAGGCCCTTGCCAGCATTAAGCTTCTTTATATTGTAAAAAGCAGGGGACTGCAAAAAGAATATAACCGTCTTTCGAACAAACTCGGTCCCCATCATCCCAGGGTTGAAAAAATAAAAACCATGATTGAATACAATGAGGGGCTTTTTAGAGACCTTGATTTTGAAATTGAAAAAGCCAAGATCGAGGTGCCAAAATTCGGCGAAAAAAGCTGGATGATCCACGGCCAGATCCTCGACAAAGACAAAAAAGGCATCGGCAGTTTAACGGTTGAATTATATAATGATAAAGGGAGCCGCATAGAACGGCTCGGCTTTTGCGCTACCGATGAACGGGGATATTTTCATATCATCAATGATGAAAAAAATCTGGTTCATGAACATATATCAAAAAGCGATAAACTTTTCATTTCCGTATTTGATACGAATCACAAAATAGTACACAAAGACACCTCTCCGCTTTACACTCATGTAGGTGAGGCCGACTATAGAGAAATAAAACTTTCCGGTCCCCGGAGTTATTACCGGTCCTCCCAAACAGGGGATCCCGATTCGTATCCCCGGCCTTCAAAGGGACGGGTAAGAGTTCAGCAGTCTGCCGGAGGATGCCGCAGGTCTAAGGGTTAGCTGCGTCCTTATCCATACTAAAACTTACCACAACCCGCACGCCGCCCTCATCACGATTCCGGGCCTCGAGTCGTGCGTCAGTATAATAATGCTTTAACCGCTTCAAAATATTCCCAAGCGACCGTGAGTATATATCTTTATTAGAGAGCCCAATCCCATTATCAACCACCTCTATCGTAAGCTTCTCACCAACCCGCTCTGCATACACCGCGATGAATCCTTTCCCTTTCAAATTCCGCAAACCATGCTTCATGGAATTCTCCACCAGCGGCTGAATGCTCAAGGGCGGGATTGCCACATCCTCAAAGTTCCCTTTCTTCTCCATCTCCACGCTCATGCGATACCCAAATCGAAGTAACTCCATATCGAGATAATTTTTCACAAACAGCCACTCATCTTCAAAAGAAATTATCGACAAGAACGACTTATCCATCAAAAAACGGTAATTATCCGATAATTTTTGCAAGGCTTCTGCCGCTTTTTCCGGTTTGGCATGAATATAGGCATAAATAGTATTCAGGGCATTGAACAAAAAGTGCGGATTCATCCGCTCTTGAAGCAGCTTATACTTTGCCTCTTTGTGCTCCATGACGGTCTGTTTCAAGGTTACCAGGGTTCCGACTCTCACGATGAGTTCTTCTTTATTAAGAGGTTTGGTCAGGTAATCATTTGCCCCGGCGTTAAATCCTGCAACCAGGTCCGATATCCCGTCCCGTGCCGTAAGCATAATCACCGGCAATTCATATATCGAAAAGAGCTCCCGTATAACCCGGCACACCTGGTATCCCGATATTTTCGGCATCATAATATCCAGCAGGATAAGGTCAAAACTCTCTTCCCGGACCAGGTCCAGAGCCTCTTCACCGCTTGAGGCGATCCGGAGAGAATAATCATTATTAGAAAGATAGTTCTCTACCACCTGGAGGTTTACCAGGTCATCATCAACAGCAAGAATTTTCCCCTTACTCTCCACTTTACCGTCGGGTCCATCCGCTCTCGCCACAGCAGGAGCAGCTTCACTTTCTCCATTCTCCCTGATCCTTGAGATAAGGGTTTTGCCGGGTGACACTATCTCTTCCGGGAGAGACGTTCCCGCAAGAGGGAGAGTAAAAAAGAACTTCGATCCTTTCCCCGGTTCCGATTCAACCCACAGTTTTCCTCCATGCAGTTCCACCAGCTGCCTGCTTATGGTTAGCCCGATACCTGATCCTCCATAAGCCCGGGATATTGTCCCATCGGCTTGTTGAAAATAGCGAAAAATTATTTCCTGTTTTTCCAGGGGAATCCCCATCCCCGTATCGCGAACAACGATGGTAAGGTTCGATTGGGATTCTTCAACAGGCAGGGCAGATATTTCCACTGTTCCCGATTCGGTAAACTTTATTGCGTTCTCCACAAGATTAAAAAGAACCTGTTCAAGCCTGTTTTCATCGGCCATTACCGGGAGAGTCCCGGGTAGTATTGCGTTAACAAGTTCGGGTCCCTTCTCTCCCTTCAGCGGCTTTAATAGTTCGATTATTACGTCTGTTAATGACCGTATATCAATAGAACGCTTCCTGAGCTGAATATCATCATTTCTGAGCTTTGAAAAATCAAGTATATCATTTACCAGGCCGGCAAGTCTTTTACTGCTTGCGATTATAAGAGAAAGGCTTTTTTTATCCTCAGGAGAAAGATCTTCATTCTTCTCTGAGACAATTGAATCGGCCAGGCCAATAATCCCGTTCAAAGGGGTGCGCAGTTCATGAGAAGTATTGGCAAGAAACTCATCTTTCAGTTTATCGGCACTATGAAGATTCTCTATTGCCAATGCCTGGGCCTTCTCATTATCCTTTTTGATTATATTAATCCGGTCCGCAAGAGCAAGAGAGAATAAAAATACCATAAATAAAATAGAGTTATCTATTACCTTGAAATCGGACAGATCGCTTACGGAGAATGGAGTCCAGTCAAAATAGCTGATTGGGTAGATTACTCCTGTTAAAAAAATTGCCGAACTGGCGATAATATAATATTTAGCCGGAGAATATCCTTTCAGCCAGGTTTTGATCCCCATTATAAACATGACGATACACCCAAGGAGATAAATAGGATTGATCAGAGACTCGGGATCTTCGATCTTTATAATATTTAAAACTATCGCCGCTATTCCCACCAGGATACCAATACCATACAGTACCTTTCTTAAAAGGGGAGTGTATACATTCGCATTTAAAACCTTGTTGCTAAAAAAAACAAAACCAATCATTGCTATTGATCTACCGGTAGAAAAAAATCGATACTGATTATAATAATCCAAATGAGGAAAAAGAATTCGATACAGTACGACCAGGATAAATCCCAGGCAGGTAATAAATACAATATAATAAATATAACTGGTATCTCTAAATGTTAAATAAAGAAAAAAATTATAAAAAGACATGATCACGATTATTCCGATGAGAATACCATAGTATATATACGCGACTCTATTTCCGGCCGAAAAGGTTTTCAGGGAGGTGATTACAAAATCGAGACCATACCCGTATGAGGTACACTTAAAATAGTATGTTTTACTTTCTTCTGAGTTAATTGAAATATAAAATGATTTATCAATATCATCAAAAGAAGGCACCCTGCTGAATCCACCGGGGCCTGTTGTATATAATTCAACCCGTCTTCCCGTAACCAGGATAGTGTCGGCAAGTACCCATGCGATTCCTTCGGGGGAATGATTCGCAACAGTAATTTCACCCCAGAAAAATACAAAACCATTCTTCGTAATTATTTCAGAGGCTTTTTCCGGGTCTATGTATTTTCCATGGTATTCCGGGGAAGCTGCTTCGCGAATAGACAAAACATTGTTTTGATCGGGCAATATTCTTATTTTTTCGATTATACAATTTTTATTATTTTCAGCGTTAATCCCCCCCCCGCAGAGCAGGATAAAAAAAATGATAGTCAATAATGCAGAACGTTTCATATATAAAAAGTATAATAGATCAATGACCGTTGTCAATTCTTTTGTTTTATATTGAAAAAGAGCTAAATAGTGCTTTTTTCACAAATTACCGTCCATTCAGTCTAAAAAAACCATTTTTTTATTGACAGAAATCATGCTTCGTATACATTTGAGTGAATACTCACTCGTATTATGCCCTTAGAAAAATGAGTGAGTATTCACTCAGAACTTATTTATAAGCATTTTAGAAGGAGGAACATATGAGTTACGATCTTATTAAAGCAAATCTTAATTTACATGCAGTTCTCAAGAGTATGGAAGACCTGGTTAAATTCGATCCCGAGACCGCTGCACTGGTTAAAGATTGGAATATCTCCATACAATTCATTGTAAAAGGCGGCCCCAAAGTCTGCGTTGAATTTAAAAACGGCGAATGCAGGGTCATTAAAGGGAAGTACAAAAGCCCTAAAGTTAAACTGTTCTTCACCTCCCCTGCTCATCTCAATAAAATGATGGACGGCAACGGCAGCCCTATTCCGCTTAAAGGTATTACCAAACTCGGATTTCTTACGAAAGAATTCCCCAAAGTTACGGATAAACTGGAATACTTTCTCAAGCCTACGGACGAACTTCTTAAAGATAAACACTATATGGAAATGAACACCCGGATGACCCTGACCGTGGCAACCAACGCCCTTTCCGCTATTGCCCAATATGACAAAATCGGCAAGATGAATGCCGCCCACCTTATGGACGGTGTTGTTAAAATGGAGATCCTGGAAGGCGGCCCCGTATCTCACCTGGTATGCACTCCCGGTACGGTTGAAGCCCGGAGAGGCGACTATGCCGCTCCTCTTGCCTGTCTTACCTTTAAAAATATCGAGAAGGCCAACGAATTTTTCACCGGTAAGGTCGACGCGTTCCTGGCAATCGCATCGGGCGATGTTTCCCTGAGAGGTCAGGTCCGTTTTACCGAAGCTGTTTCCATTCTTCTTGGAAGAGTTGAGGCGTATATATAAAACAGGTGCAAGGGACAAGGAGAATGGGACAGGTCCGGGAAAAAGAAAAAAGAAAAGAAGACAGGGTGATATCCGGTCTTCCCTGTTGGGTAATTTTATTTATTATTAATATTTTTTGTATATTTTATCTATTTTTTAATATTTTTTAAATCTTTTTATTAAATCTTTTTAAAGGAGAAATTATTATGGCTAATACATATGAACAAACTCAAGAATCATCAGCCGGTACTGCCGACGTTAAGCCTCGTGCAGCGTCTTCCGCTATTCCCGAACCATATACCTTTAACAAATCCCAGGAACTGTTCCAGCGTTCCGCGAAAGTTATTCCCTGCGGTCTTTACGGACATATGAGCCCCGTGGCCCTGGTTCCCACTTCCGCCTACCCGTTCTTCGCTGAAAAGGGCGAAGGCGCCTGTTTCACGGATGTGGACGGGAACGAATTTATCGACTATGGCGCCGCTTACGGCCCCATGGCACTGGGATATAATCATCCCGTTGTTGACGAAGCTGCTGCCAAACAGCAAAAAAAAGGAAACGCCATGACTGCTCCCGGAGAAATCGTGGTTGAACTTGCCGAATATATGGTTGATTCTATCCCTGTTGCCGATTGGGCTTTATTCGCCAAAAACGGCGGCGACCTCACTGCTTTCGCTCTCATGGTCGCCCGTGAAGCTACGGGCAAAAAAAAGTTTATTATGATAAAAGGCTGCTATCACGGTGTTCATCCCTGGGTCCAGACTCCGGGCCATCCCGGTACCCAGGAAGATATTTACGCCAATGTCATTCATATTCCCTGGAATGATACTGCGGCATTTGAAAAAGTTGTTGAAGAGAATAAAGGTGAGATTGCCGCTTTTATGGCTACTCCCTATCATCATCCTAATTTTGTTAACCAGGAATTTCCCGCTGAAGGATATTATAAAAAAATCTCCGAGATCTGCAAAAAAGAAGGGATCATCCATATTTCCGATGATGTCCGTACCGGCTTCAGAGTAAACATGGAAGGTTCCAACGAACACTTCGGATACAAACCGGATCTTATTGTTTTTTGCAAGGCCATGGCCAACTGCTATCCCATTTCCGCCATTGTTGGTACTGATGAGCTGAGAAATACTGCCGCCAGTATCTTTTACACCGGCAGCTACTGGTACTCTGCCGTGCCTATGGCCGCCGCGCTGGCCACGCTCAAGGAAATGAAAAAGATCAACGCGCCTAAAATCATGCAGGAACAGGGAAGAAAACTGCTTACTGGGCTGGTTGACCTGGGGACCTCCTACGGGTACAATTTTAATGTAGATAACTTTGGCATGGATTCAATGCCATATCCCATTATTACAAACGATCCCAGCAGGATGCTGCACCAGGACTGG
>JAAENB010000093.1 GCA_024224995.1 bacterium
CAGATCGCAATACTATTTAGTTTCTGACGTATTTTTTCCCCTCGCAGGGGTCGCACCCCGCTATACAGGGTCGGTCGTGTCTTAATATACCGAAAAACGTAGTTCGGAATGTAACCTATATAGCCCGCTCTGCGCGGGTCCGGAAGCAGCCCGCAGTACTATTAAGTCTCTGATCTATATTTTTCCCGCTACACAGGGTCGATCAGGTCTTAATATACCGAAAAACGTCATTCGGAATGTAACCTATATATGACGCACTATTTAGTTTCTGATCTATTTTTCCCTTCTTCTTAGGGTCAGGTGCTCTCAAGAAACTCTTTTTCAATAGGGCTGGTTTTCGGGGGGTGCGACCCCTGCGAGGGGATGTTGTCCCGGGTCAACACCACAGAGGGGGAATCCCAAATAAACACCGTGAGGGCACGGCACGCCGTGCCCCTACACGTACCGAATCCCCTCGCAGGGTCGCACCCTTTCCCGGAATCTCCATGGCCCTGGCCTGAAACCAGCCAGTAAAGGCGTTGCACTGCAACGTCTCTCAGGAACCAAACCCTTGTCCGGAGTATCTTCGGAAACGGACCCCGTTATCATCACAGTTTCTTCCGTATTTTTCCCGGCCATCCGGTGTCTGAGCGGAGCCGAAGACCCGGGTCAGGTGCTCTTAAGAAACTAAATCTTACACAGGGCCGGTTGCTGCTTGCCCCCTAGCCCCCTAGCCCCCTCGCAGGGGTTGGGGGGCCGATAGAAATATTCCCCGGCCAAAAAACCTCGAACCCCTGTGCTGAGCGGAGCCGAAGCATCGAACTTCAAACTTCAAACTTCTTTATCCCCATACAACAACCTATGCATACTCAACAACAACGTATCTATATTTACGGGCTTTTGTAAATAATCATCTGCTCCCTGAGCGAGAAATGCTTCCCGCTCCTGGGTTTTGCTCTTTGTTCCCATTGCGATAATGGGCACTCTCTTCAATTTGTCATCTTCCCGTATATAGCGCATTACATCAGTCTCGTCCGTAAGCGGTTTTTTCATATCCAATAATATCAAATCTATTCCGGGTTCTTTTTCCAGCACTGCCCGGGCCTTTGCCCCGTTCCCGGTCTTTAGCGCTGCCATGCCCTCATCTTTGACCTGTTTGGCTATTGTAAAAAGATTCCGCATATCATCATCAACAATGAGGATCTTCTCGCCATTGAATTGCAAGTCTTTTGTTGCCCTGGTCTTTATTTCCGCTTCTATTTTTGAGATCCGGGGCTCCTGTTCTCTTTTTTCTTCTTCCCGCTCCGGCAGTTTCTCCGGAATATAAAGCGTAAAAGCCGATCCCTCTCCTTCCTCACTCTCTAATTGGATCTCTCCTCCCAACAGATCGGCCAGGAGCCGGCTTATTGACAGGCCAAGCCCTGTGCCGCCAAAATTTTGTGATGTGCTCTCGTCGGCCTGCTCAAAGGCTATAAAGACTGCCTCCTGCTTCTCTTCCGGAATTCCCACTCCCGTGTCGATCACGGAAAAGGCTACTGTGCTTGAGTGGTCCGGTTTATTATTGATAAACCGGGTATCCGGACCAGGCCGGGAAATAAGCATGGTGATGCTTCCTTCCCGGGTAAATTTTATGGCATTTGACATAAAATTCCGAATAATCTGCTCCAGCTTCTGCATATCGGTTTGTATTGTCTCAGGTACATCTTTACTTATATCTATATTCAGTAATATTTTCTTATTTTCCGCTACATGCTTGAATACATAATATATCGCATCCGCGATATATTTTACCGGAAATTCGCTTACGAAGGGTCTCATTTTTCCGGCTTCTATTTTCGACAGGTCCAGGATATCATTAATCAGCTGTAGCAGGTCATTGCCGCATTTGTATATTATTTTTGATGATTCCACCTGGTCTTGATGCAGATTTCCTTCACTGTTCTTTGACAGATCCTGTGCCAGGATAAGCAAACTGTTCAATGGACTTCGCAGTTCGTGAGACATGTTTGCCAGCATCTCCGATTTCGACCTGCTGTTCGCGTCCAGTTTGTTATTTATTTTAAGAATTTTCTCGTGCTGCAGCAACAACTCTTCC
Source organism: bacterium (assembly GCA_024224995.1). The sequence continues at coordinate 2,075 of JAAENB010000093.1, forward strand.
GCTGTTGATCTCAGTTTTTGGCCCTGGTTTTTCAGCTCCGTATTGGTTTTCGTTAGCTCATCGTTTAAGCGCTTCTGCTCCGTCTCGGCCTGTTTCTGCTTCGTAATATCCAGCACCGACCCGTCTATCCAGAGAATACCCCCATTTGAGTCATTGACACTCTGTCCCCGGTCACTTACCCAGTGAACCGCTCCTCCCGAATCTACGACCCGGTATTCTGCCTGGTAATGCCGGTCCTTTGTTATTCCCTGTTCTACCAGGGCCTCTACCGCTGCCCTGTCTTCCGGATGTATTATATCAAGATATGTGCGCTTATAATCCTTTACAAAATCCGATGAGGGATACCCGGTTAGTGTTTCTATTTCATCGCTCATGAAAAACATTGTCCAATCCTCATCATAAGCCCGTTGAAAGACCACTCCGGGAATATTCAATACCAGGTTTAAAAACTTGTTATTTACCCTGGTTAAAGTATCTTCCATCCACTTCCGGTTATATTCTTCCTCTTTCTGCTTTGTTATGAGCTCCCATTTTCCCAGTACCCGCTCTATTATTATTGGCAGCGCTATTAACGATGCTTCCGTTTTTTCCACATAATCCAGCGCCCCTTCTTCTATTACCTGCTTCTTTAATTCTTTATTTTTCTCTTTATTTATTATCAATACCGGCAGGCGCCTGCTTTCCGTGCCTGTCAGCTCTGTTCCCTTTCCGCCCGGCAGGTCCATTTCCGTGATAATTAATTCATATTCGGTAAATTTGAGGATATCGCGCGCTTCTTGCAGCGTCGTTACTGTCTGTAATTCAATGCCGTCCGTATCGTCCAGGGCCTGCTCTATTTGCCCGTCTTGATCGTTTTCTACTAAAAGAATCCTGGTCATCCGGCACAGCCTCTCTTTTTGTGCAGTTATTTCCTTTTATATAATACCGGATAAGGAATTTAAGACAAGCATTAATTTAAAAAATAACAGGTGTTACGAAGGTTCGAGGTTCGAGGTTTTTTGCCGCCGGGGCGGTTTTAAAGACGCTGCATACAACGCCTCTACAAATCTTTTTCTGTCAACCGCCAACCGCCAACTTTCCCCTAAACCTTAATTCTAAAATCCCCCAGCCGCTTTATGAGCCCTTCGTTCTCGATCCTGTTTAGCAGGGGCAGGATATATTTTCTTGAAAGGCCTACGGCGTCTTTGGCTTCGGGAACGGTTATTTTATCATTATTATCAAAAAGTTTGATTATTTTGTCCCTGAAATCTTCGTATATTTCTTTGTGGTAAATAATATTCCCGTCCAGGCTTATTAGAAAATCGAGTTTTATTAAATCCCGGATATCCTTCTTTTTTTGGTCATCTTTTAGCTTTTCCAGCTCCAGGCCGTTTGCCTGCTGTGCCCGAATATCGGACAAAATCTTTTTCTTGCTTTCGGGTAAGGCGTCTTCAGTGATGGAATCCCCGGAAAAATAGCGGCCCTCTTTTTCTATGATGGTATGGGCTTTTAATACGGCAGGCATGAGTATCCTGCTCACTTCCATATTAACCCCTGCGTGGTCGGATATCTCTTTCAGGTTAAGACCTACGCTTTTTTCTATTTCCGCTGCTATTGAGGATATTGATTTTTCTAAATAGTCCCTGGTTAGTATGATATCAGACATTATTTCTATCTTCTTTTTTTCCCGGAGCGACTCCAGTACTTTATCGGTCTTTTTGGGACTTTCGGGAAAGGCGGATTGCACTTCCTTTTTATTTTTCCACTGGTGTACGGCAAAGATAAACTCAAGTATCTCTTCCCGGGTATTAGCGGTGATGTTTGCCAGCGCTTCTTTTACCCGCGTCTTCATGGTCTTCGCGTTATAATCGGGCAGGAGCACTGTGCCGCCGCCCAGTATGCGGTAGCCGCCTGGGCTGGTTATTACAAAGGGCTCGCCCGGATAAAAATACCAGGGCTTTTCAAATTTCATCCTGGCCGCGAACTCGCTCCCCTCTTCCCGGTCTCCGCCGATAAATATTATCTTCCCTTTTATGGCTGTTGTGCCAATGAGCACCTCTATCTCATGATTATTCTTCACTCCCTTTTGCCCGGGCAGCAGCTTTATGCGGGCGATCATGTCCCCGGTTTCGGTAAAAAAATTCTTCCCGCATACCAGGCTTCCGCGCTTTATATCGTCCACTGACACGCCCGACAAATTCAACGCTGTCCTCTGCGATGGGTTCCCTTCCTGCTTTGTACTAAAGTGGCTCTCTATCCGCTTTATGCGCGCCTCTTTTTTCACGGGCAGAATCTCCACCGTATCATCTTCGTTAAACGCCCCGTTCTTCAGGGTTCCCGTGATTACGGTCCCATACCCCTTTGACGCGAAGACCCTGTCTATAAACAAATAGGGCTTTTTCGCGTCGGCGATCTTTGCCAGCTTCCGCAAATTTACCACTATCGCCTCACGCAGTTCTTCTATGCCCTGCCCCGTCTTTGACGAGACCTTCACTATATCGCTCTCGGCAAACCTGGTTTCCCCTATCTTCTCGCGCACTTCCTCTTCCACGAATTCCACCATCTCTTCGTCGGCCAGGTCCACTTTGTTCATTACCACAACTATACGCTCCACTCCCAGAAGCTCCAGCACGCGAAAATGATCCTCTGTCTGGGGCATCCATCCGTCATCCACTGCCACCACCAATAGTGCCAGGTCCACTCCCCAGGCTCCCACTACCATATTCCGGATAAAGCGCTCATGCCCGGGCACATCTATTATACTCACGGTCCCGAATTTCGGGTACTCTATGCTGGCAAACCCGATATCTATGGTCATTTCACGCTCTTTTTCCTCGGGCAGCCGGTCGCAATTAGTGCCCGTGAGCGCTGCTATGAGCGATGTTTTTCCGTGGTCGATGTGGCCGGATGTGCCTACAATGTACATTTATGTGCTCCATGGTGTGGTTTTCGTTGGGTTTAGGATTGGGGGTGGTGCTGTGAAATCAAGTCTTTTTTGTGGGGTGAAAAAGGCGTTCAAGGTCCGAAATTCGGGGTTTTTCGCCTTTTTTAAAAAAAATTCGATTTTTTTTAAAAAAATAGCAAAAAACAGCCAAAAAAATTTTCGATTTTGCCTTCCCATTCGTATTAATAGTAGGGACTTCTTTTATCTCAATCCCTAACAAAAAAAGCAGCCTCATTGGGCTGTATACCAGGGAGCAAAAAATGAATGATTCAAAAAATAAGAAAATCAAACTATCTCAGGATCAGATGATAAAGGAACTGATCCGGGATTATCCGGTAGACGCATTAGAATATTTTAAGCCCGAGATCATTAAAAAATATGGGCAGCCCGTAAAAATCACGTTTCATATGCAGGAAAATTCAAAATATTCTCATTTTGATCCAAAGATGATCAATGATATCGCTATACTTTTTGAATTCCAGGGGGGCGAAAAAGTTGTGCTGTCACTCGTGGAGCACTGGTCTGATAAGTATCAATTTGATATTCACCGCCTGGCAAAGTATCTCATAGATCTGGATAAACAGTATCCCGGTTATGAAAAAATTCCTATAGTCTTATTTACGGATTCAGCAGGAAACTGGAGAAAACATCCACAGCAATCAATAGAAATAAAATGCCTGGATGAGGTATACCTGACTTTTTCATACCGCCTTGTCCGCTTAAAAGCTGATGAAGCAGAGAAACATAAAAAGACTCTGAATAAATTCGTGGCGGTTTTGCGCTCAGCAATGAAGTGGGACCGTAAGAATATGGAGCGGAAGGTGCTTTTTGGGGTTGACTTTATGAGGCGATATGGTTACCTTGAGACTGATATGAGACTGTTTCGCAAGCATATTGATGTAATAGCCTATTTTGCCGACTTGACGATAGAACAACATGGTGTTCTATTAAAGAGCCTGGACCACGGAAAGGAGGGAATGATGCAAACTTTTACCCAGACAGTGGAAGAAATAATTGAAGCAAGAGTTGTAAAGAGAGTTGAAGCAAAAGTTAAAAAGCAAGTTGAAGCAAAAGTTAAAAAGCAAGTTGAAGCAAAAGTTAAAAAGCAAGTTGAAGCAAGAATCGAAAAAAGAGTTGAACAAGGTTATAAAGATGCAAAATTAGCAGATGCCCGGAAGATGTATCAAAAAGGGTACCCGGTTAAAGATATTCTCGAAATAACTGAGCTCAAAAGAAAAGACCTGGTAGACGCGAGAATCATCAATAGATAAAAATCCGGACAGTTTTATAGCTGAACATTCTCCCCTTTGAACACTGCCGGATGATTTGTTATTAATACTTATTCCATCAGGAGGTTCCGCCTTATGGCTCGTGTTTATCCCAATCCCCTGGTTGATGCTTTTTCCGGTAAAATGGGAAACATGGTTTTTTACCGGCGGGGCAGCGGTGTGTTTTGCCGCAAATGGGTCAAACCCAGAGACCCCCGGTCTCATACCAAGGGTTGGAAACCCCACGCAATGAGAAAAGAAAGGCTTTTTTTCTGCATGGTTTTCTTCTATAAAGACAGGTCTGTTTTTTTTTCTTAACCGATCACCGATCACCCCGCCCTCAGGGCGACCGATTACCTTCCCCTGAAGAAGCAGACCCAAACATGGTAGAAACCATGTTAAAATATATGTCAGAACACACGGAAAAACTATAATAAAAGAGAGGAACCATGCCAGAAGAATTAGATGAAGAACTCCCAAAAAAAGAAACCAATCCCATGAAAACGCTCACAACCCTTGCAATGGAGGGCGGGGAGCAAGCCATAAAAGCAATAACCGAGTTCAAGAACAGCATCCCGGAAGAAGCCTGGGAAACCGAAGAAGGAGAGTCTGGTCTGGCCTATCTCCAATTCCTCCTGGAACTGGCAGCAGCAGAAGATAAAAACGCGTTCTTCCAAAACGCGGACCCGGAAATGTCGGCAATCGTGCAAACGCTCCTGGGAGAAAAAACAGACCCCCTGGAATTATTAACACTCAACGCCTACGAGGGAAGTGAAGGCACAAAAGAAAGAATACAAGAGATCATCAACGCCTTCCCGGAAGAAGCCCGGGAGACAGAAGAAGGCAAACTAATCTTTGCCTACCTCCAATTCCTCCTGGAATTGGCAACTGCCGAAAACAGGCAAGAATTCCTGAAAAAAGCCGACCCGGACATGGTAAAAATCATGCTGCAATATATGTCAGAACCCACGGAAGAACCTGCTGAAACCTAAACCGGAACCGGTTCCCGTACGCGACCAACCCTGCGCGTTTTCATTGTTTTGGGAGAATTTTCCGGTTGATTTTTTAGAGCTTGTTTCTATAATTAATCATTAAATTATGCCGGAATTTTCCCCGAAGAAGGAGGAGCCATGTTCTATAATTACCCCCCAATTTTCCCCAAAAAAGGAGTAACCTTGTCCAATAAATACTATGAAGGCTGGCCCCAGGAAAAACTCCTGAAAAACCTCCTGGATGAACTCCTGGAAAAAGAGGAAGATAAAGAAAAAACCGCCGGGTTAAAAGTTCGAATTGGAACACTATTCGAAGATAGAAAAAAATATGATCCGGCTCTGATATACCACGAAGAAGCTCTGGATATATTCAGAGAGCTGGGAGATAAAAACGGCATCAGTAAAAGCCTTAATTCTATTAGAAATATCTGCCATTTGCAAAGTGATTACGATCTGCGTCTGAAATACCACGAAAAAGCTCTGGAAGTATTCAAAGAATTGGGAGATAAAAGCGAAATTAGCGAGAACCTTTACAAAATCGCAAAGCTCTATGAGATAAAAAAAGACTATGAACAAGCTATGACATATTTTCAAAAATCTTTAAAAATATATGAAGAGATGGATAACCGAACGCGCATTGCTTTAGCCCTCCATCAAATGGGAATAATTCATGAGAAAAATAAAGACTACGAACAGGCCATTACCTGTTTGCAAAGGTGTGTGGAAACATATAACAAGGATGCGCATACGGATAGGAAAATAGAAAGCCTCATGGCTTCTGAAATAGGAATGATAGGCCGTATAAACCTGGAATTAAAAAAGTATTCAACAGCCCTGGATAATTATATACAAGTATATGTCATACGTAAGAAACTGAAATCCCCGGAGATAGAAGATACAAAAAGAAAAATACAAAAAATAAAACCTTTTCTTGATGAAGAATATTTTTACAAAAAACTGCGCCAGGCTTACATAGACCCGGAAAAAATACCTAAAGCAGAGCCAAAGGGAAAAGCCTTTCCTTTTGAAGAGTTCATAAAGATAGCTCTCCGGGAAGGGGGAGAAGGCAAAAAAAATTTTATGAAGTCCATCAATGCCTTACTAAATTCAAATGAAGTAGAACGAACAAATCCAATCCTGGTTTTTCTCCAATTCCTGGCGGAACTGGCCGCAACCAACGACCCATATGATTTCCTGGATAAAGCCGACCCAAAAATGATAGAAACCATGTCGAAATATGTGCCGGAATACATGGAAAAACTGTGAAAAGGTGATCGGTGATTGAATACGCTGAAACCTAAACCGGAGCCGGTTCCCGGGAGGGATGCTGCCAGGAACCTGCACCTTGAAAGCGATGTTACGTAACATCGCTTTCAGAAAGAACCCTCAACAAATTCTTCTCCCAAACCTGCGCAAAACGGGCTCCTTCTTCATAACGTGGGGCTGAAGCCCCACGCTATGAGAAATACCCATCTGACCAGCATGGGAAACTTATTTATAAACAGAGCCTGTTTACCGGAAGATGTTGCCCGGGGTTCTGCTCTGCTGCCCTATGGGGTAAACCCCGGGCTAAAATTGACTCATTTCAAAAACTCTCGCGCCCCCTCTGGGGGGCATTCTTAACCGATCACCGATCATCCGGCCCACCGATTACCTCCCCTCCCCCCCCTGCATCTCCAGCAGCTCCTTCATCTTCTGCTTCGTCAGCATCGCGTCAATAACCTGGATCAACGCCTCTTTATCCTTCTCTTCCAGGTTATCAATAAGGCGGATCTTAGCGGCAAGGCTCTTATCTTCAACATGAACCTCGGGAGAGTCGGCCTCATCATCGAGCAGATAATCAGCGGAGACATCGAATATTTCCATTATTTTTTTAACAATATCAATAGAAGGCTGCGCGTGCCCTTTTTCAAACCTGTTAACCTGGGTAAGATGGGTGCCAATCATTTCGCCAAGTTTTTCCTGGGAGAGCCCTTTTTCTTTCCTTAAAGACCTTATTTTCTCGCTTAAATTCATATTTTCCACCCGGTTCATATTTATAATTTCGCAAACAACTTTACGATAAAACCAAAATAAAGCAAACTATTTATATAAAAAAGTCAAAAAAAGACTTGCACTATACTTAAAAGAACATACATTGTGTTTAGTTGTATTGAGAAACAGTTTTTTCAAATACAACAATTTTTTCAAAAGAAAAGCCCCATCTCCGGCAAGAGATGAGGCCTTTCCAGAACAATCCTTACGGAGAGCCCTACTTAAAAAATAAGCCCTTTAAGTAAAAAGCTCTTCTTAAGAATTGTCAATCAAAAATTAATTTCTTAAGGAGAACAAAATCATGAAAGAACAAACACTTCAGCTCCCCTCAGTGACCATGGATTCAGACGAACAGGAAACCCTGGAAAGAGTACTCAAAGAAATAATTCTAAATCTTCCCCTGGACGCGTCGTCAGGTGAGGAACTCTACCGCTCAAACATCCCGGAACTGCGGGAGCAGTTCAAGGTGAGTCTTTACGGGTATGAGATGCGCGCGTTGAGGACTTTGCTGCAGAAGGTCCGGCACTTCGGCTCCGCTCAGTGACCTGCTGCTTCGGCTCCGCTTCGCTCAGTGACCTGCCTGGTGAGGATTCTCATAGCGTTGGGTTGAAACCCAACGCTATGAGAAAACAGCAAGTGAAATTCCCGGTAAAAACCGTAATATTTATTGCTTTTCACCTATTGAGTTATATTTTACCAGAAAAATATCATAATTTTGAAAACTTCCTATATTTGTATTCCCATCAAGACCACCTTCTGTATTCCCGGTAATATAAATATTACCTGAACTGTCTGTTGCTACTCCTTTAGAGCAATCATCAGAATCGGATCCCATTTGCCGGGTCCATTGCTTTTCTCCTGATGAGTTATACTTTACCACAACGATGTCTGTTCCTCCTGAGTTTATTTCCCCGTCAAGACCGCCTTCTGTATTCCCGGTAATATAAATATTGCCTGAGTTGTCTGTTGCGACTCCATGAGCTTGATCATGTAATTCGGTTCCCAATTGCCGGGTCCATTGCTTTTCGCCTGATGAGTTATACTTTGCCAGGAACATGTCGTCTTTCCCGGCCCATGTATTTCCATCAAGAGCACGACCTGTCCGCCCGGCAACATAAATATTTCCAGAGCTGTTTATTGATACACCGTTAGCAAATTCATTTAGAACCGTACCTAATTGCCGGGTCCATTGCTTTTCTCCTGATGAGTTATACTTTACCAGGAAGAAGTCTGTACATCCGGCGTTTGTATTTCCATCCAGATCACCACCGGTGCTCCCGACAACATAAATATTACCATAGCTGTCTGTCGAAACTCCTTTAGGGCTATCACTCCTGTCGGTTCCCATTTGCCGGGTCCATTGTTTTTCACCTAATGAGTTATACTTTACCAGGAAGACGTCGGATTGTCCGGCGTTTGTATTTCCATCAAGGTCACCATACGTATACCCGGCAACATAAATATTACCAGAGCTGTCTATCGAAATTCCTTGAGGGTTATCCCCCATATCGGTTCCCATTTGCCGGGTCCATTGCGTTTCTCCTGATGAGTTAAATTTTACCACAAAGAAGTCACGTTCTCCGGCGTTTGTATTCCCATCAAAGTCGCCAAAAGTATACCCGGTAACATAAATATTGCCTGAGTTGTCTGTTGCTACTCCATGAGCTGTATCTGATTCAACCGTCCCAATTAGCCGTGTCCATTGTTTTTCACCTGATGAGTTATACTTTATCAGGAAGAAGTCGTTTTTTCCGGCGTTTGTATTCCCGTCAAGGTCATAATACGTATACCCGACAACATAAATATTTCCAAAATTGTCTGCTGCCATCCCACGAACATATTCATCTCTTTCCCCTCCCAGCTGTTGTGTCCCTGCCCAAACACTTTCTATTGTATATACTAAATTAAGCTGGTCCATTTCATTTCCTGCAAAATCTTCGCAGTCAATATCAAGAGTAAGATCATCTCCAACACTCCAATCCGTAAAAGGGCTCAATGTCAGGGTGTCATTCTCATACGTAGTTGTTGACCATGTAAAACCTGCTTCCAAAGACAAATCCCCGTTTAATAAAATCGTACCCGCAGCCATTGACTCGCTAAAAGTTATTACAATGTTATCGGTCAGGCTTATAGTTGATCCGCTTACGGAGCTTATGGTGAGAACTGTTGGAGGAGTTGTATCAATATCATTATCTCCACCATTACCGCCTCCACCACTACCCAAACCACAGCCTTTGTTACATCCTGCTAAAAACAAAGCTAATATTATAATTAAAATTGTTGATAATTTTAATGTTTTATTCATTTTCCTGTCTTCCTTTCCAATTTGATTTTTATTAATTATTATGTGTGATTTATTAAAGGAAAAGGGTAAATTAAATATAAAAATAAAAGAAAATGTCTGAATAATCTTTTAAAATTTCAAGAGATGGGTGTATTATACAAACGCATGTATATTGAGTAGTTTTTTAGAAATTATCCTTTATAATGAAAATTCATCAAAGGGAGCACTCACAAAAACGGCCTGTTTTGAGAGGTTTTTTTTGTTGATTTTTCAGAGTCCCCTTCTATAATTTAGCGGTAAATTATTCCCGGAGCGTGTGTATGTTAGACAGGATTACGGTTGATATAAAAAATTTCATGATGAAACGGTTTAACAATGAAAGCAATTTCGACGGCCTTTGCCGGGAACTGGAAATAGATGCTATTTTTGCCGGTAATTTTGATGAAAGAATATCAAGTTTAATTAAGAAACTTGAAAGAGACATTCCCAATCCTTCTGAGGAATTGTATAATGCATTGCTGGTTTTATCTCCAAACTTCAAACAAGAAATTAACTCCTTGTTTGGGATTCTTTCGCCCGGGACCGGTTCCGGGTCTCCCGACTCCGGAGAAGACTCCAGGCAGGTAAAGATCCTTTCTATTACGGCTTCCCCGGAGGACTCTATCCTTTACGAACGTGAGCAGGAAGTTCTTCTGGATTCATTCCAGAATTTTACTCATAATAAACTTGCCATAGACATGCCCGACCCTATGCGGTCCACGCTTACTGAGATTGAACTCTGGCTAAACGAATATCAGCATGATATTCTTATTCTTTCCGCTCATGGAAGTGTATCGGGCGGGCTTCGCCTTGAAGATGAGCTGGGCGACGGGGCTGCTGTTTCCGGTATGGAGCTGGCGCTGAAATTGAAGAGCCTTAAGAACAAACCTTTAATTGTGATTTTATCTGCCTGCTTTTCCGGTAATGCTGATATCCAGGTTGACCTGGCGTCCCCAGCGCGGACGATTTTTGAGAATTGTGAGGTTCCCTGTGTTATCGGTATGAAGAAGGAGATTAGTAATTTTGCTGCCATTGATTTTAATAAGGGTTTTATTGATTCTCTCATGGAGGGAGATTCCGCGAAGGCTGCTTTTGAAATGGGCCGCAAGGCTATTGCTCAGGGTGAGGCTCTGCGTATTCAGGATCAGGGCGATATGTGGGTGCCTCGAAATGAGGACTCTATTCCTGTGCTCTTTTGCCGGGAGGACGAGCTTTCGGAGAATCTTTCTATTAAGGATTTTAATGACTCCATTATCGGGCATAGCAGCAGGCCTAATTCTGCCGATTTTCTCAGGGCCAGGTATATGGAACGGGGGTTTATCGGCCGGAGGATGGAGCTGCGGGGTGTGCTGCGGAAGGTGCTGCGGGAGAAGGATGGGGTTGTTGTGGTGAAAGGGCCCGGCGGTATTGGGAAATCGGCGTTTACTACCAGGGTGTGCGCTAACCTTATGGCAAGAGGTTATGCGGTTATTCCGCTGGTGGGGAGTATCAGCGTTAAAGATGTTATGGAGCGTTTGTTTGATAGGGCTCGTGAGGCAGGGATTTCCGGTGCTGATGTTATGCGGGAGAACAGTTCCGGTTCAGGGGATAAGTTTTTGTGGCTGCTGAATAATTATCTTCTGCGGAATGGGGACGGGGAAAAGATTGCCATTATTTTCGATAACTTTGAGGATAACCAGGAAGAATCTTCGGGGAATACCGGGGAGGAGCTGCGGCAGTTTATTGGTGATTGTAATAAGCTCCTTTCGAATCACGCGCCGGTTCTGTTTATCACCACCAGGGTGGAAATTCCTTTTGTGAGAACTGCTCTTGATTTGGGTGAGCTCTCGCCCATGGAAAACAGAAAACTCTTTTTAAATTTTAAGACCCTTTCCAGATTGAGCGGAAAAGAGATTGGGATACTTCGTAGAGATATTGGGGCGAATCCCAGGGCTCTGGCTCTGCTGGAGGTTATTGCCTTTGAAGAGTTTGGTGATAAAGAGTTTGATCTTACTAACCTGGACGAGCTCATCAAAGAAGCCAAAAAAATAGTTATCGCTGATAGCAATAGTCAGGAGCATGATTTCACTCCCTGGTTTATTGGCAGATTGGTTTCTTACCTGGGAGAGGATGAAGTGAAACTCTTAAAGGCGATATCCATTTATAGGGAGCCTGTTGAGAAGGAAGGGCTTGAGGTTTTTGGGATCATCGTTAGCAGGGAGAGCAGGAAGAAGTTGGAGAGGTTTTCATTGGTGGAGTATGTTCCTCGTATGTTTTATGTGCATCGGCTTACTGCGGGGTATGTTGTGGGGGAGTTGTTTAAGAAGGATGAGTTGAAGGAATGGAGAGGGAAGGCTGGGAAGTACTTGTTTGATAAAGAGGATGAAGAAGGTCATCCTTCTATAAATGATCATATTGAGGCTATTTCCCAGTTCCGGGAGGCAGGGGAGTTTGATAGGGCCTTTGAGATTGCTGATGTTGTACAAGCATTCTTAGAAGACCGTGGTTATATTTATGAAGCACGAGATATACTTGAGGAGTTTTTGGAAGATGAGCTTGAGGAAAAGAACAGGGCGGGCCTGTTTCATTCTATTGGTATTATTGAACAAAAGCAGGGGAATTGGGACAAAGCTCTTAGTTATTATAATGATTCTATGAAAATTTATGAAAATCTGGGAGATAAAAGTAGTATCAGCATAAACCTCCATAACATTGGAACAATTGATCAGCAAAAAGGAAACCATGAACGGGCTATTACATTTTTTCAAAAATCCCTCAAAATAAATGAAGAGCTGGGAAACAAAAGCAGTATCAGCGGAAGCCTCCACCAAATTGGATTACTACACCAGTACAAAGGAGACTACGAACAAGCCATTACATTTTATCAAAAATCCCTCAAAATAAATGAAGAGCTGGGAAATAAAAGCAGAATCAGTGATAGCCTCCTTCAAATTGGAATAATATACCAGAAAAAAGGAGACTATGAACAGGCCATTACATTTTTTCAAAAATCCCTCAAAATAAATGAAGAGCTGGGAAATAAAAGCAGAATAAGTAACACCCTCCATCAAATCGGAATGATCCACCAGCAAAAAAAAGACTATGAACAGGCCATTACATTTTATCAAAAATCTCTTTCAATCAAAGAAGAACTGGGAGACAAAAACGGAATCAGTATCACCCTTCATCAAATTGGAATAATATACCAGAAAAAAGGAGACTATGAACAGGCCATTACATTTTATCAAAAATCTCTGAAAATATCAAAAGAGCTAGGAAATAAATATGGTATCGCCAATTCAAAAGGACAGATCGGTTTCCTAAAACTTGAATTAGAAAAGTATACCGAAGCACTGGACGACCTGACAGAGGCATACCTCCTCTGCGAAAAACTGGGAACCCCAGAAATTGAAATAGTAAGAAATGGAATCTTAGAAGCAAAAAACCATATCAATGAAAAAGACTTCAAAGAAATCCTGAACCAGGCCGGAATAGACCCGGAAAAACTGCCCCAGGAAGAAGAAACCGATTTCCTAAAAATGTTCACAATCCTGGCCTTACAGGATGGGGCAAAGGCCGCAGAAGCAATAAGAAAAATCGTCAACGGCATCTCGGAAGAAGCCCAGGAGACCGAAAAAGTGAAATTTATCCTTACCTACTTCCAATTCCTCCTGGAATTGGCCACAGCCGAAAACAAAAAAGAATTCGTGGAAAAAGCAGACCCAAACATGGTAGAAACCATGTTGAAATATATGAAAGAATATGTGGAAGAACACACGGAAGAACCGACTGAAACCTAAACCGGACCGGTCCCCCGGGAGGAATATCACCAGAATCCCGCCCCCTCTCCGGCATGAGATGAGGCCTTTCCCCGACCCCTGTTTTTTTGGTTGATTTTTCAGAGTCAAGTTCTATAGTTAAGCAAAATCAAAGGAGAAGCCATGTTTGAAGAATATAATAAAGACGAAATGTTTGAAGAATACGATGATGACCAGCTTCTGAGAATTAAAGAACAACTCATGGAAGGATTTAGAAAGGAAGAATACTCCCTCCCAAAAAAAGAAACAACTCAAGAAGAAACGAATCCCTTAAAAATGCTCACAATCCTGGCCCTCCACGACGGCCCGCAAGCCGCACAAACAATAAAAGGAATCGTCAACGGAATAAGCCGTGAGGATAAACTAAGCGCCCAGGGCCGGGCCTTCATCGCCCACTGCCAATTCCTCCTTGAACTGGCAGCAGCAAAAGACAAAAACACATTCCTTGCAAACGCGGACCCCAAAAAGGTAGAACTCGTACAAACGTTCCTGAGCGAAGAAGACCCCGGGGCACCGGAAGAAGAAACCGATCCCATGAAAATGCTCTCAATCATGGCAATGGAAAACAGTGAGCAAGCCATAGAACTGATAAAGGAACTCACCAACAAAATGAGCAAACAGGAAAAAAAAAGCAAAGACGGCCAGGCATTCCTGGCCCACTGCCAATTCCTCCAGGAACTGGCAGCAGCAGAAGATAAAAACGAGTTCCTGGAAAAGGCAGACCCTGCAATGGCAGGACTCGTGCGAATGACACTAAGATAAAAAAGGAGAAACCATGTTTGAAGAATATGATGATGACCGGCTCCTGGAAGAAAAAGAACAACTTCTGGAAGAACTGGAAAAGCAGGGAGATAAAGAAGCACTCTCCCACTTAAATGACCGAATAGGAATAATATACGAAGAAAGAGGAGAATATGAACAGGCGTTGAGATACTACAATGAATCTCATAGAGAATTAAAAGAGCTGGGAAATAAACACCTCTTAAGCGGAAATCTCCATCAAATGGGAATGGTATACCAGAGAAAAGGAGACTATGAACAGGCTCTGACATTGTATCAAAGATCTCTGGAAATAGATGAAGAGCTGGAAGATAAAAACGGCATCAGTACAAGCTGCCATAATATAGGAATGGTACACCAGAATAAAGGAGACTATGAGCAGGCTCTAAGCTATTATCAAAGATCTCTGGAAATAGATGAAGAGCTGGAAGATCAAAGCGGCATCAGTTCAAGCCTCCATCAAATAGGGATGTTACACCAGGTAAAAGGAGAATATGAACAGGCCCTGGCATTATATCAAAGATCTCTGAAAATAGAAGAAGAGCTGGATGATAAATACGGGATCGCTAACTCAAAAGGGCAGATAAGTTCGATCAAACTTGAATTGGAGAAGTATGCCGAATCCCTGGAGTATTCCCTGGCGGCATTCTGTCTCTATAAAGAACTGGAAGCCCGGGAAATTGAAACAGTCAGAAAGGGAATCTTAATAGCAAAAGATCATATGGATAGAAAGGAGTTCAACGAAAGCCTGAACCGGGCCGGAATAGACCCGGAAGAGCTGATCCGGGAAGAAGAAGATGATGATGATTTCAACCCCACGCAAATGCTCACAATTATGGCAATGGAAGACGGAGAGCAAGCAACAGAAATGATAACAGGACTCATCAACGGAATGAGCAAGGAGACGAAAGAAACCAAAGACGGGCAAACAGCTTTTTCTTACCTCCAATTCCTCCTTGAACTGGCAGCAGCAGAAGACAAAGACGCGTTCCTCGAAAACACGGATCCGAAAATGTTAAAAGTCGTAAAAAAGATCCTGGGCGAAGAAACCAATCCCTTAGAACTAATCGCAGCCCTGGCATTGGAAGAAGGAGAGCAAGCCGCGGAACTGATAACGGAACTCGTCAGCGGAATGAGCAAAGAAACGAAAGAAAGCCCGGAAGGGAAAGAATTTCTCGCGCGCAGCCAATTCCTCAAAGAGCTGGCAGAAGCAGAAGACAAAGACGGGTTCCTGAGAACAGCAGACCCGGAAATGGTAGAATTTTTGAAAATGGCCCTGGAATAGGTTGTGTGTAGGGCTGGTTTCCGGGGTGCGACCCCCTGCGAGGGGATCTTACCCGGAAACTGCACCTTGAAAGCGACGTGACGTCACGTCGCTTTCAGAAAGAATCTTCGGCTGATTCTCCCCCAACTCCTCTTTTTTTTCCTTGATTTTTAAAAATTAAGTACTATACTTAAAGAAATGATAAAGAAAATAACTAAAAAAATAAAGAACCTATATAGCAGCGGTAAAGACGATCATACCGATATTAGTGTTCAGCTCATGGTTATTTACCGGCTGCAGCAGGCCGGAAAGTATAATCAAGCCTTTGAAATAGCCAATGAGCTGCAATTTAATTTAATAAACCAGGGCGAAATATTCATAGCCCGGAATATCCTCGAAGAATTCCCAATAGAAAAACTCAATGAAAGCAACCAGGCTCACCTGCTTCATTCCACGGGAGTAATAGAGTACGAGCAGAAAAACTATGAAGAGGCCGAGATCTGTTATTCGCGATCCCTGGAAATATTCGAAAAGCAGAATGATATAAATGGCATAGCCGTATCGCAAGGAGAAATAGGGACGATCTATTTTAAAAGAGGAGAATACGAACAGGCGCTAAGCTGCTATAATAAATCCCTGGAAACATTCAATGAATTGCAGTCCACCTATGATATCGGTATAAGTCTTTATAGAATGGCAATCATATACCGGGTAACAGGAGACTATGACCGGGCAATTTCCTGCTACAAAGACTGCATGGAAATATTCAGAGAACTGGGCGATAAACAGGGCCTGGCCCGCACGAGCAGTGAAATAGGAATGATCTATCAGGAAAAAGAAGATTACGACCGGGCAATGGCTTTTTATAAACAGTCTTTGCAACTCAGTAAAGAGCTGGGAGTGAAACAAAACACCTGCTATTGCTATCAGCAAATAGGGAACCTTCATTTTAAAAGAGAAGAATATGAAGAGGCACTGTTATATTTCCGGAAATGCCTGGAAGGGGCTCTGGAGCTGGGTGATGATATCCAGGTAGCCACGTTACACGGGCGGGCAGGCCTGCTAAACGTAGTCTTAGAAAAATATACCCGGGCCCTGGAATGTTTTATACAGAGCTATACCCTGTTTAAAAAACTGGGCAGCCCGGATATACGGATAGTCGTCAACGAGATCCTGAATCTAAAAAATTATATTGATAAAAAAGACTTTAACAAAAGCTTAAAAAAGGCCGGGATTAAACTCAACGAGCTAACCCGGGAACCGGAAGAAACCGATATAAAAACATTAACAATTCAGGCGCTTCAATCCTCGGATGAAGTCATAGAAATAGTAACAATGCTAATAAAAAGTATGCCTGAAGAGGTTAAAACAAGCTCAAAAGGTAAAGATATTTTTGCCTACTACCAATTCCTCCTTGATCTTACGAGGGCAGGAAACAAAGAAACATTCCTGGAAAAAGCGGATACCAGGTTAGTAGAAAACATGGAAATGTTCCTTACTGAGGAGTCATCCCCGGAAGAAGAAGCTCCGGTCCAGGCAGATAAAGACACTTTAGGAGTTTTAACCTTTGACGCGTATGTGGGAAATAAAGACGTAATAAAAAGAATAGAAAACGTAATAGCCAATATTCCGAAAAAGGCCCGGCAAAGCAATGAAACAAAAGAATTTTGCGCCATACTCCAATTCCTCCGGGAACTGGTCTCTACTAAAAACAGGAACGAATTCCTGAAAAAAGCCGACCGTGAGATGCTGCGGAACATAAGCTCAATTCTTTTTAAATCGGGACTTTTCCGGTATGAGAAAAAAGACTTTGAACAGGCAATTGCTCATTTCCGGAAATCTCTGGAAATATCCGAAGAACTGGAAGATAAAGACGGGATGGGAAACAGCTTTCATCAAATAGGTATGATTTATCATGAAACAGACGACTATAAACAGGCATACTCCTGCTATCAGCATTCTTTGAAATTCAAAGAAGAACAGGGCGATAAAACAGGTATAGCCTCATCAAAAATCATGATGGGTCTGCTAAACCTGAAAGTTAACGATTTTAGCAGCGCTCTGGATTGTTTTATACACTCATATATCCTCCTTAAACAAATAGGAACCCCCTATGTAAAAGTTGCTGAAAAGAAAATACTCTATATGAAGCGTTTACTCGAGGAAAAAGACTACAACGAAAGCCTGAGCCGGGCCGGGATCAATCCGGCAGAACTCTCCCCTGAAGAAGAAGCTTAAAGGCTCCAAAAACACCAATAAACCCGGGATACAGTGCTGCAGCCATGCAGGTTTTTTATCAGGCTGAAATTCTCCTTACCAGACCTGTGAAGATAATGCTTTTTTGGTTGATTTTTTAGGGCCATTTAAAATAGTTATCAGCATAAAAATCAATCCGGGAAAAGGTCTTAAATCATGACAGAAGAAAGAAAGGTCGAGAGCAAGAGCCTGCATAAGAAGGGGCAGGAGCACCAGCAAAAAGGCGAGCACGACCAGGCGCTCGAATACTATAACAAGTCTTTAAAAATCGATGAAGAGCGTGGAGACAAGGGCGGCATCAGTGACAACCTGCACCAGCTGGGGACAGTATACCAGGGCAAAGGTGAGTATGAGCAGGCAATATCGTATTATAACAGGTCTTTGACAATAGATGAGGAGCTGGGGCACGCGGTTGATGTGGCAGGGACCAAAGGGCAGATCGGTTTATTAAACATGGAGCTGAAGCGTTATACAGAGGCGCTTATATGTTTTACCCAGGCGTATATCCTGTACAAGCAGGAGGGAGCGCCTGAGACAAAGCAGGCGGCAAGAGATATATTAAGAGTAAAGACTTTCATAAACGAAACCGATTTTACGGAAAGCCTGGAGCGGGTCGGTATAGCAGTGGAAGAGCTGGCGAAATATGAAGACGATTTATTTCAGGCAATAACCTTACTGGCAGTAGAGGGAGGGGAAGAGGCCACTGAAGCTATCCGGGAAGTGATCAAGAGCTTGCCGGAGCAGGCGCTGGGCGAAGAGGAGAACGAGATCATCGCGTACCTGGAATACCTGGAAAAGCTGTCCCAGGCGAAAGATCAAAACGAGTTCATAAAAAATTCGGACCCAAATATGTTGATCTTAATGCAAATGATACTAAAAGATCAACCGGACAAAGAAGCGGGAAACATTCCGGGAGCAGGGGACGCGGAAAAAAATCCCCTGGAAGTGTTAACGCTATACGCGTACCAGGGACATAAAGAAGCGATAGAAGTAATACAGGCGACAATAGAGAGCCTGCCGGTAGAAGTAAATGAGAGCGAAGAAGGCGAGGAGGTCCGTGAATATCTCCACTTCCTGTTAAAGCTGGCATCCACAGAGAACAGGGAAGAATTCCTGAAAAAAGCCGACCGTGAGATGGTTACATTTATGCTGAATCTCATTCCAGAGGACATAAAGTAAAAAAAGTTTGAAGTTCAAAGTTCAAAGTTTAAAGTTTTTTGCCCGGAGTCTGAACCTGCCGATCACCTTACTCCTACCGCGTGAGTTGAGCGATGATTCCCTTGTGTTGCGGGAACAGTTCCGTAAGATTGTCACGGTTGCCGAGTTCGAAATCGGTGAAGTCGAAGCCGGGGGAGACGGTGCAGCCCACAAGAGAGAAAGAATCCTGGTTATTGACAGTGGCAGCGAACCAGTAACCGGCAGGGACTACGGCCTGGAAAAATTCTCCTTCATCAGGGTTATCTCCCAGCAGGAGTTTGGAATAGGAGCCGTCCGGGGAAATAAAATGGATGGTAAGGGTGGAACCGGTATGAAAATGCCAGATCTCATCTGATTTGATCCGGTGGAAAGCTGAAAAAGAAACCCCGGGGATGAGAAAATATATGGCAGTAGAAAAGGAACGGGAGCCGGAAAAACGATCCGGTAATGCGGCAGCGTCTGCCTGCTCATGGGCCCGGTATGTTTCTTTAAAGAATCCGCCTTCGGGATGCTCCTGAAGGTGCAGTTTTTCAACCCAATAGTCCATATCTTTAGTTACTTTCATAAACCCTCTCTTTTAGGAACTAGATTCTAAACAGGGCCATATTGCTGCTTGCCCCCTATCCCCCTGTGGGGGCACCATCCCCCCCTAACCCCCGGAGGGGGAAGAAGATGCTGGAAAAGGATTTCCATCTTGAAGGGTTTAATCCCTCTTCAAGAATTCTTGCGCCCCCTTTGGGGGTTGGGGGGCCGCCAGAAATGAACTCCGGTCTATAAACAGTTTCTTCCATACTTTTCCCCGGCTTAGCGGGAGTCTTTACTGTCAACTGTCAACTGAAAACTGTCAACTGAAAACCATATTTATTGATTGACTTTTTAAAAAAAAATATTTACTCTTGAGCTATGGCAGCTAAAAAAAACAGGATATTAACGGACAGTGAGCAAATATGCCAATTTTTATCTGAGCATACAACGGATTTAATATGGTCATTCGATTTAAAAACGATGAAATTGACCTACGCGAGCAAATCGATAATTAATTTAACAGGTATAACTCCGGAAGAAGCAACAGGATTGGTGATGGAAAATATCCTGGCCCCCGATTCCTATGAACAGGCCATGAGCGTATTATCACAAGAACTGGAAAAGCCGGTAAAAGAGCAAAAAATACAGCTCCCGGAGCTGGAACTTAAAATAAAAAGCATTCACGGAAAATACATCTGGGCAAACGTAAGCCTGTCACTGGTCCATGACGAGACCGATAAAACCCCAATAGGAGCAATAGGGATCGCGCGGGATATTTCAGCCCGAAAACAGGCGGAAGAAACGCTTCTAAAAAACAAGGAAACTGTAAGCACCCTGCTAAATGCCACCCACGACATGGCGCTCCTTATAGACGCTAAAAATCACCTGATCCTGGAAGCGAATGAAGCCGCAGCCGGAAGATTAGGCAAGACCGTGGATGAGTACATTAATACAAACGTATGGGATTATTTTGAAAAACCACTGGCAGATTCCAGAAAAGCATGGGCCGATAAAGTCGTAGAAACAGGAATCCCCGTCCATTTTCAAGACGAACGCATGGGCTTGATAAATGATATCAATCTCTTCCCGGTCTTTGGCTTTGAAAAGGAAGTGGAACAAATAGCGATTTTTGCCAGAGACATAACAGAGCGTAAAAAGGCGGCAAAAAGAGAGCGGTTTTACCAGACACTGGTAGAGCTCTCTCCTGACGCCATTATAGTATTCGGACCTGATGGAATAATTATCGACCTGAATCCTTTGGTCCTCTCAATAGACAAAGGCATTCGGAACAAAGAAGAAATGATCGGGAAAAAATTTCTCGATTACCTGGCACCGGAAGAACGGAAATCCATTTTAGAACTAAAAGAAGAAGTCGACAAAGTGGGGATAATAAACGGCTATGAGACCACACTGCTCAGTAAAGACGGCTCGTCCATATTGGTAGAGATCAGTCTTTCGGCCATACAGAACCCTGAAGGGCAAACTGAAGTCTATATGGTTGTGTACCGGGACATAACAGAACAGCGGATAGCAGAAAAAGCTCTTATTGAAAGCGAAGAGACCGCACGGGCGCTCTTAAACGCCTCCAGTGATTCGGTATTACTGCTCGACATTGACGGCGCGATTTTAGCGGTTAATGATATGGCCTTAAGCTGGCTGGTTCGGACGTTTAACAATCTCATTGGAGAACGGACCGAGAATCTCACTCAAAAATCGATTCTTCTTTATGATTATCTTCCCCAGGAAGATGTGGCGGAAAGAAAAAAGATCACGCAAAAGATGATTGAAACAGGAGAAGCTGTCCGCTTTGAATACGAATCTGAGGACAGGATCTTCGATTATAAGATGTACCCGGTGACAAATAAAACCGGTAAGCTCAACCGGGTAGCTATCTTTGCCAGGGATATCACCTCAAGGAAAAGGACTGAGGAAGCGCTGCAGTACCGGGTTGAATTTGAGCGTTTAATCGGTGCCATTTCAGCTACATTTATCAACCTTCATTCTAATGAAATAGACATTGGTATTGTAAAGGCCCTGGAAGAGATTGGGAAGTTTGGTGAAGATGATATGGGGTTTGTTTTTCAATATGGAAGTGACCGTGATGTTATGATCAATACCCACCGGTGGAGATCTTCCGGGATCACTCCTGCCGAAGAAAAAAAAATTGAACTCCACATGAATAACCTATCCTGGTTTAGAGAAAAAATAGCCCGGTTTGAAATTATCAATGTGCCGGATGTGCAGATGCTGCCGCCCGAAGCCTCTCTTGAAAAAAAGATGCTCATTAACGAAGAGGTGCAGTCTTTTATCGTTATACCAATGATGTCCCGGGTCTCGCTCCTGGGATTTATCGGGTTTGGAACAGTAAGCAAAAAGAAGCAGTGGCCCGAAGAAATTATCCCCTTATACGAAATGATCAGCCTCATTTTCGCCAACCTCATTGAACGAAAGCAGATTGAAAACGAATTGATCGATATCTTAATGTCCCGGCTTTCGGACCGGGAAGTTAGCCTGCTCCAGCACCTGGCAGACGGGCATACCTGGCCCCGGGACAAACGCTACATCGCCAGAGCGATGGATGTACTGCCCGGTACCCTTGACAAGTTTATGGCCCGGATTAAAGAGAAGATGAATCTGGAAGATCTGGATAAGTTGATGAAGGTGGTGAATATTCATTTGAAGTCGAAAGGGTGATGGGGGGGAGCGGATATTTTTAAAAAAATCAGTCCTATTTGTATTGACACATCAACACTTGATGAGTATATTTGATTATATCAATTTATGAGGTTTTAACAAATGAGCCAAATAATACTTGAAATTCCCGATGAAATTTTGATCTCTTTAAAAGAAACCAAAAGCGAGTTATCGAAAGATATTTTGATGCTTGCTGCAGCAAAATTATATGAAATGGGGAAGCTTTCATCAGGGCGTGCTGCCCAGCTTGCCGGGATCCCAAAAGTTAGTTTTCTCCAGAAGCTTTCGGAGTATAACGTTCCTGTCTTTGATCTTTCTCCTGAAGAATTAGAGCAGGATTTAAAAAATGCCTGATGTTGTAATTATCAACACATCACCTCTTTTCTATCTTCATAGAACAGGCCTATTGCATCTTCTCGAAAAACTCTATAGTGAAATAACCATACCAGGAGCTGTTGTTTCTGAGCTGTATGAAGGCGGGAAAAAAGGAGATGATGTGCCCCTTATTGAAAATTATGAATGGATACGGGTAGAAAATATAGCTATTCCTTCGTTTATTCAAATTATACCGGACTTAGGAAAAGGAGAGGCGGAAGTAATCGCCCTAGGCATAGACAATGCCAATCCTTTACTTGTACTCGATGATGCCCTGGCTCGAAAAATCGCGATGCTTAATAACTTTACTATTACCGGTACAGTCGGGATATTACTCAAAGCAAAAGAAAAGAACTATATACCTGAGATTAAACCGGTTTTAGAGGAATTGAAAAAGTGTGGGTTTTATATTACTGAAAAGCTTGTAGCTGATATTTTAAAAATTGCCAATGAGGGGTAATTTTTTATACAAACTCCACTATACTGAAAAATAGTCAAAACGATAAAGGCAGACTCAAGTACACCTCATGCTCCCATCCATCTTCAAAAAAAGACGGGAAAATATACGGAAGAAACTGTTTATAGAAATGGATCGGTTTCTGTGTAGATTCCGGGGAGAATCAGCCGAAGATTCTTTCTGAAAGCGACGTGACGTCACGTCGCTTTCAAGGTGCAGGCTCCGGAAACAGGCCTCTGTTTAAAAAAGCACCTACCGCTTGGGCATCCCCCTCTTATCAAACCACAGCGTCCCCCCCCTGCGCATATTAACATTCCGCATTCTACCGCGCCAGTTAATCCGCACCATCATGGCTTGCGCCAGGCTGGCCCGGGACGGCATACCGGTATCATGGAATCCAATAAATTTACCGCCCTGGAAAACATATTTTTTCCCGTTAACCGAAACCGGCGCGTCTTTGGCAAGATAGCCCATTTTAGCCAGACCGCTTTTATGAAAGTGGGTAGTTCGCCCGGCAATGAGGGTAATATTCCCAATTTTGGTATCAATGGAAAAATTACGCACCGCAGTCCCCCAGATGAGCTTCCCCTCTTCGCTAAAGGCAATTTGCTCTCCTTTTTCTACGTAAATGGAACCGCCCGAAACGGGGTAGGAAAAATTCACTGCCGGGTAGGCCATCCACACGCTGCCGTCTTTGTAAAAATGGGTGCCATCCTTATTACCCATTAATAAAACGTTTTTACCGCCTACGACAAAAGAGGCGTTCGATTTCATCTTAAATGATTCGGGAGTTCCGTCACCATAAAACAGGATCTCCGATTTGGCAGGAGCCACAAAGCTCCCGCTTTTAACGGTAAAGGGAGTATCAATAGCCAGGCGGCACCCTGTAAGAACACCGTCCGGAGTAAAGGTAATGGCAGTGCCCGGAGCGCACACAATATTTTTAGAGCCTGCTTTAAACGTAAGGTTTCGCGAGCCCACAAGGTTATCGACCAGGCCGTTTGGCCGGAAAAAGATCCCGGACCCCGGAGGAAGAGTATATTCATCGTCGCCAACCGGAACTTTCTGAGGAGCAGCGGTTTTTACAATACGGATTTTGGTATCCATAAAAAAACCAACCAGGGCTCCTCGCTTAAGGTTATATTCATGATCTCCCGCGTCAAAGGTATAGTTTTGCGCGATATTTCCAACAGAGACCGAACCGTCATGATATAAGACTACAGAGTTGCCCTGTAGAAAAAGCAGCTTCCGGCCATTGGCTTTTAGCATGGTATTTGTATGCAGGTTCAAGGTGCTTTTTAATTTTCCCTCTTTGGTAATATTGGCCATGCCAACCCCGGCAGTAATAGTAATCCCGTCCTGTTTAAAAGCAGCCGGTTTATGCAGGAAACCATGTTTCAGTTTACCGTTCGCGTGCCAGATGACCTGTTTTCCTTTACGCAGCGTAACCTGCGTCCCATTAAGATTAACCGTTATATTACGAGAAGGCTTTTCCATGACCTTCTTTACGGGGTGAGCTCTTCCTCTCTTATAGCGGAGCGCCAGTTTGGCCGCAGTTTTACCGGAAAATTTATTCCCAACAGTCACATCCAGTTTAACGAATATCTGCATGGTCCTTCCTTTTTTACCAAATCCGGACATGTGATTTGTCCTGAACTGAACCCGCAGCTCATGGCTGCCGTTGGCGTTTTCCAGCCATTTTGAAGCTAAAAACAGGGTATCACTACCATGGGTATTCCTGCCAACCAGGTATAAGCGGTATTTCTTTTGAGGAGAGTAATTCTTAACGGAATAGGAAACAGTAACCGCCAGCCATTCATGGATATCAATACCGGCGCCCTGGGGAATGCTTGTGGTTACCAGTTTTAATTTAACGTTCTCAGATTGTACCGATACGGAAGTGGAACCGGATGTGGAAGTAGAGCCGCCTCTTTGAGTTCCCTTATTAACTCTGTAAGTCCGCGACCCGGAGCTGAGGCAGCTAAAAATAAATAAACTCATTATAATTACGATATATTGTTTCATGTATCTCCCCGTTTACCGGCTCTATATATTTACAACGGAGATTATCATATTTGCATTTTGTTGTCAATTTTTTTGTTTATTTACAAATAAAATGCTATGAAAATAATAACAGTTTAGTTATAGTTATAGTCATACTATTAGAGGTAATATGAACGATAAAATATCCAGAGGGATTATACAAAATCTGGTTCTTGCCGGGGCACTCTATATATCAGGGTTAATAAGCGCTTATATACTATTTGAAATATTTAGTATACCGGGAATGCTGCCGTTCTGGATACTCGAAACAATACCGCTTTCATTTACCGTTTCAGGAATTATCAACGGCATCTATTTTAACAGAAGATCCTGTCCAAAAGCGGCAAAAGCAAACCTGGTCATTGCCATAGTAACTTTTGTCATTGGAGGGTCATGTATGCTGATGGTTTTATCAATAGGAAGATTTGCAGGATAAAATATGACTGATAAGATAATAAGAGGAATCATACAAAACATGGTTGTTGCCTTTGGCATATACATAACAGTTGTTATGATAGGCTCTGAAATGATGCCGTCCGGGAAATCAGACATTGGAGCTAGTGCGATGTTGATCCTCGAATCAATACCCCTCTCATTTACCGTTTCAGGGATCATCAATGGGATCTATTTCAACACGAAATCATGCCCAAGAGCGGCAAGAACAAACATGGTCATTGCCATTATATCTTTTATTATCGGCGGGACATGTATGCTGGTATTTGTAGCTTAATAAAAATATGAAAATTTACTAACAGGGGTATATACGATGAGAATTCTATTCGCAATTATAATGCTCATCGGCGGTGCTATTATATTAGCGGGATTTGGCTCAGTAGTGAATACACTATTCGACCTGGATATTTCCGTTGAAGGTGCCGAGCTTCCGGCAGATTGGGTAAGTGCCGCAGCTTTTTTTGTACAGTGTGAATGACAGGATTGCTATTATAAAACTCCTGAAAGAAAAAGGTGTTGATATCAATGCCAAAGACAAATATTCGGAAACGCCCCTACACGCAACGCTGTTTTCACCTCCATATGAATAATTTATCGCTTGAAAAAAAACCGCAACGGCCGTATACTGCCCATACTATGAAAAACGAAAATTGCAAAATAGAGCCATTAAACCGGGTACGGTTAACGGAGTCGGTATCGGGCTCGGGATGAGCTTCCAAACTGGGTCCGGCGGACCTTGAAGCGGTAATGAAAAAAGTCCCCGTAAGCTATAACACCAATGTCCTGGTGGGCTTCGACCGGAATGATGATGCCGGGGTTTACCGGGTAAGCGACGATCTTGCCCTGGTGCAGACCCTGGATTTCTTCACGCCCATAGTAGACGATCCCTTTGCCTTTGGGCAAATAGCGGCAGTGAACGCCCTCTCCGATGTGTACGCAATGGGAGGCGAGCCCATTACTGCCATGAATATTGTGGCTTTTCCCCTAAAAAAATTCACCCTTGATGTTTTAAGCGAGATCTTAAACGGCGGGCTCAATATCCTTAATAAAGCGGGTGTTCAGCTTTTAGGCGGGCACAGTGTAGACGACCCGGAAATTAAATACGGACTTTCAGTAACGGGAAAGATCCATCCTCAAAAAATAATCAAAAACAACGGCTGCCGCCACGGAGACGCGCTTATCCTTACAAAACCTCTTGGCACGGGAATAATCGGCACCGCGGTAAAAGCGAATATGGCCGAGAGTTCCATACTTGATCCCTTTATGAAATCCATGACCACACTGAACCGTGACGCCGCGGCCATCATGAATAAGTACGATATTCATGCCTGCACCGATGTTACGGGCTTTGGCCTGGCCGGACACCTGAAAGAGATGATCACCGGCGACTCCCTGGAAATAATTATTACGGCAAGCAAACTGCCCCTGCTGCCCGGCGCACGGGACAACGCGGAAACAGGACTCATTCCGGCAGGTCTTTACCGGAACCGGGATTTCATTGGTGATTTTTGCGTAATAAAAGATTCCGTACCGCAATACCTGGCAGACATAGTATACGATCCCCAGACATCGGGCGGCCTGGTAATGGCCCTTGCGGAGCAGGATGCCGGGCAGTTATTACAGGAACTAAAGAATAATGGTATTAGCGATGCCGGGATCATTGGCATGGTACAATCGGCAGACAGGGCGGGAATACAGGTTGTTTAATGGACAAACAAGAGGCACACATAAGCTCACGGCTCCAATCACTCAATGAGCTCTCCAAAATTCTTGCTGATAGCTGCAGGGACGAGCCGGATATCGGCCAGGTATGTTCTCTTGTAACCGGGGAGCCTGCGTATACAAGCTGCTGGATCGCGTTACTCAACGAAACAGGCTCCATTACCGGGTTTAGCGAAACCGGGCTTTCCGAGGTACTTACAGAGCTAAACCCCGATGCCTGCCTCATCCGGATAAAAAAATATCTCAAAAATAATTTTATCACCCTGGAAGATATTATTATAAACAATGATCCTTTATTCAAAACAGAAGAAGTAGAAGAAGAAAAAACAACACTTACGGGCAGATTAGATTACAATGACAGGGTCAAAGGCTGTATCTCCGTTACCATAAATAAAAACGGACTCAGTATAGATACCGAGTCCATACTGTTCCAAAACCTCTGCACTACGATATCACACTATTTGAGTTCCATTCAAAACTCCGGAGAAATAACAAACCTGAAAAAAAGAATCAGCCAGTCCATGGATGTTTTTAACGCCACCCTGGAAACTACGGGCAATGCCACTATACTAATAGAAGAAAACACCATCATCTCTTACGCGAACAGAGAATTTGAAAAACTATCCTGCTATAAAAAAAAAGAAATAGAAAACACCAAAAGTCTTTTCGAGTTCGTGTCGGAAAACGATCTTGATATTATGAAAGAATACCACCGGCGCCGGAGGATCTCCCCAACAATGGCTCCGAGAAATTATGAGTTTGATTTTATTGACCGCTACGGAAAAATAAAAAACATTTTCATAACAATCGACATGGTGCCGGGAACCAGGATCAGCATCGCCTCCTTTAAGGATCTTACGGAAAAAAAGAAGCTGGAAAGTAAAATAATCAAGATCAGCGAACAGGAACGCCAATTGATCGGCAATGATCTTCACGACAAGCTGAGTCCTCACCTGCTGGGTATACAATTTATGCTCAAGCTGATCCGGGAAAAAGTGTACAATAAAACATTACCCGACGTTTCCGATCTCGATGAGATCTATGACCTCATCTCCGACGGGATCGATCATATACGAAAAATGCTTAAAGGACTCAAGCCCGTGGATATCCAGGGAGACGGGCTCTTTTACGCGCTTGAAGAAATGGCCGCCAAAACAAAAACCATGTTCGGCACTCCCTGCAAACTTCACTATGAAGAGTCAATTTTGATTGACAATAATATCACGGCAACCCATCTTTATTATATTATCCATGAAGCGGTGAACAATTCGGTTAAGCATGGAAAGTCTAAAAATATTTTTATCACCCTTAAAAAAGAAAACAACAGCCTGGTTGCCGAAATACGGGACGACGGTATAGGCATCCCAAAATTTCCGGACCGGGAACAGGGTATGGGTCTTGACATTATGCAATACCGGGCCCACATTATCGGCTCCACAATTGATGTATTCGTTAATGAACCCGGCGGCACAACAGTACGGTGCGTGATGGACAGGGTATAACAGGAACAAGTCATGACAAAAAAGAAAGACTCAATGCGGCAAGAAATAAGCGTATTCCTGGTTGAGGACCACCCCATATTCCGAAAGGGATTGGCCCAGATTATCGACAATGAAGAGAACTTATCGGTATGCGGAGAAGCGGAGAATTACCTTGACGCGCTTGATAAAATAAAAAAACAAAAACCCGATTTTATTGTTGTCGATATCACCCTGAAAGACAGCAGCGGCATAGACCTGGTAAAAGATATAAAGCTCTTTTTACCCGAAGCCCGGGTTCTGGTCCTTTCCATGCACGACGAAAAAGTCTATGCCGAGCGGGTTCTGCGAGCCGGAGCCAAAGGCTACTTAATGAAGCAGGAAGCTCCGGAAACCGTGATCATGGCCATAAACCAGGTCCTTGAGGGGAAGATCTATCTCAGTGATGAGATGTCTTCACGAATGCTCAGCAAAATGGTTGAAGGGCACAGCCCTCTGGAAGAATCTCCGGGCACCATTCTTACGGATCGCGAACTTGAGATCTTCACCCTTATTGGCCGGGGTTCCAGCACCAGGGATATCGCGGGGCAGCTTCACGTAAGCATTAAAACCGTGGAAAATCACCGGGCTCATATTAAAGAAAAACTGGGGCTTGCCAATTCAATTGAACTGCTTCAGAAAGCCACCCTCTGGGTTCAGGAGAACGAATAACCCCCCACGCTATTTGATCCTTCGAAGTCTCCTGGAAATCGTACCGGAACGGTTCGTTCGTTTAAGACTGAGGCCTCTCTTCGAAAGATGCAGAATGGTCCAGTTCTCGTCGGGAATATCTTTATCATCAAACCACACCAGGACTGTTCCGCCATCATCCAGTTTCCATTTCGCCACGCTTGTATATTTTTCTTTTTCTTTTGAAGCGCTCTCGTATTGCGTAAGAATACCGGTGCCGTCTGCCTTATATTGCAGGGTCGCGAAATAATCCTTTTTGGCACCGTATTTAATATGCTCAACCAGGTTCCAGGTACCAACTATCATAGAATTTTTTTTATTCAGGTTTTCCTTGCTGCAGGCGCCTCCAACAAGCGCGAAAAACAGGACAATACCGGGAAGCAACAATATCTTTTTATTCATCTTTTTATTCATCTCTTTCTCCTCTATCTTATTATTCTAAAATCTATTATATATCATCTAATATTCTCCGATCTAAATCCTTTCCCTGTTTCGTAAATAAACACCTCAGCTCCAACAAACTTTTTTTTATTAATCAGCCATCCCCCGGTATTATACAATTCAAGAAAATTGCCTTTGAGCTGGGAAGGTTTTATATCGGGCGCGGCCATTCCTTCCCAGGGTATGGGCTGGTGCGTATGACCAAATATTACTCTTGCGGGATAGGGAATGGATTTTATCTTTTTTTTATCGATCTTATAAGCGCTTTTATTAATACCGTCAATTTCACTACAGAGTGCGTCAAAAAAGCGTATAAACCTGGCCCGGACATCTTCTTTTTCCATAAACTCTTTGGAAAACCTGGAATCGGCAACATTGCCCAGGCTTTTAAGGAGCACTTCTTTAATACTCGCAAAAACTTTTCTTTCCAGCAATAAGGCCGCAGCTTCTTTTATTCCTTTTAATTTATTATCAATATATTTCGCCGCTTCCAGGTCCAGTATATCCAGGTATCTTTTTATTCGTCTCGTATCCTGCGCCTTTACCTCGTGTTCCACTTTTGCCGCCACTTTTGTGAGCTTCCCTGCCTGGCCTATGCCCGATGAAGTCAACTGCGAAAGAGGAAAATTTATTGAAACCATATCTTTAAGATCTTTAATTTTCAGATCTTTCTTTTCCAATTTCTCCACGATTTCACCAAATCCCGACCATACCGGTTCCAGGTATTGTCCGTGTGTTATCATAACGGTCTCTCCCTGGTCTGTTACAAGATAGAGATTCGGATAAACAAAATTAAAATGGGTCTCACCAAGTTCCTGGGTAATGTTGTCCAGGAACAGCCCTGAGTATTTCACTGCTCCTTCTTTGCGGGTAACCCCGGGCAGAAAGAGCTTGTTCTCTGTTTTCGGCCTGTCATCGAGTATTCCCGGTTGTGACATTTTAAAAAGATTGGGGATTTTTCCCCCGCTCCTGAGCCGCTGAATTACGTTAACTTCATATTCCACAGCATGCCAGATATCAAAATCATGATTCCCGGCCAGGTAAATCATTTCTTTCGCGATATTGTCTCTTTTAAGCTGCTTAAAAAACTCCTGCGCGATCTCAAAAGCCTCCTGGTAACTCGATATGGCAAAATCAATTATATCCCCGGCAAGCACCAGGTAATCCAGGGGTGTCACTTGATCCAGGGCTTTTTTAAAAGCATCATACTTCACCCCCTTCCCTTTTTTATTAAACAATTGGCAGGCTTTGTCGCCAAAGTGTGTATCGGAGATTACTGCGATTTTCATGATAGATCCCCCAGTATTTTTCCAAATATTTTAGCACTTTATTTGCGTATGTCAAGGGAAAATAGACCGGTTTCTGTTCCACGATTTTTTATGGACAGACACCTTAAAATATGATATTGTTTACACTTGTGTATTATTAAAATCAGGAGTCAATAATGATGAATTCCGAGAATAAAACCAACTCAGGCGAAAACATGGAAAAATCAAAAATTTTCGCTGAGGTTATTATCAACAATAATAAACGGCTCCTCAAGGCATTTTTGAGCATTCTTATACTGGCAAATGTCGCAACGCTGGTAATCAAGTATACCGGAAAATCGTCCCAATATCTCACCTACTCAAGCATCGCAATAGAACTGATTGTTATTTTAGTGTTAACATTTACTTTCTATTTTATCGCTCAAAAAATGACAAATACCAGGCTCTCGGGATTTGTATTTATCACCGGGATATTTTTAGGCCTCTGTTTTTTTCAATATATTATATACGGCTCAAAAGAACTGTTCGCTATCCACTATATCGCCCTGACCCTGAGCATTTTCTATTTCGACAGGAGAATAACGATTTATACTTTTATCCTGGTTGTAGTTTCTCAGAGCCTGCTCTTTATTGCGAGGCCGGAACTCATACCCACCAGCGCCAAAAGCGACGTCCTGGTTCGCTACCTTATCTATGTCTGGATCGGTATAGGCGCGTCCTTCGGTTCCGGTGCCACCAGGCAGCTTCTGAGACTTGCTATTGACAAACAAAATGAAGCTGCCCAAAATCTCCAGGAGTTAAAAGACGTGGCAAAGGCTGTTGCCGGTTCCGTTGAAATAATGAAGACCCACGCACTGGAGCAGGAAAAAATATCGACCGATATGAACGAAATATCCCAGGACCAGGCCGCGTCCCTTGAAGAGATATCGGCATTTGTTGAAGAACTGGCTTCAAACTCAAACACCATCAGCGGCGTGGCTGAATCTCTTTTTAGTGATATTGATAGTACCGTTGATTCCATTAAGGAACTAAAAGAAATGAATGATTCGGTCCTTGAAAATTCAGCCGGGATTATAGACACCCTTAATGAAGTGTCCCAATACTCCGAAAATAACTCAAAACAGATTCAGCTTACCAAAGAAAAATCAGAGATCCTCAGAAACAAGAGTACGGAAATGTCAAACTTTGTCCAGGTTATTAATGACATTGCCGACCAGGTAAACCTCCTCTCTCTTAATGCCGCGATTGAAGCTGCCAGGGCCGGTGAGGCAGGCAAGGGATTCGCTGTTGTGGCAGATGAAATATCCAAGCTTGCAGAAGCCACTACAATCAACGCAAAAGAGATCAATAAAATTATCTCGGAAAACCAGAGCCAGATGGATGAAAGCACCCAGCTTATTGATGACTCTTCTACTATGACGGAAAAACTGAACGAAGCGATTCTTCGTATTAAAGACAAGGTTCAGGAAGCCGGAGAGCGGATGGAAAATATCGGCATGAAAATTAAATCCGTCAGGGAGATGAATACCAATATTCACGAAGCCAGTTCTTCCATTGAGAATTCCACGCGGGAGCAAAAAACCGGGACCGACGAGTCGAGTGAGACCATTACCAATATCTCCTTTGCCGCGCAAAAAATCGTGGGCATTTCGCATTCCATTTCAAAGTCAAATAAAACAATAAACGATTTAACAACACAAATGGATGTCCTTACCAGGAATATGACCGGGAACCGGTGATTATTGAAAAATACGGCAGGCCCGTAAAAATTACCTTTCATATTCAGGAGAACTCAAAATATTCTCATTTCGATCCAAAGATGATCAATGATCTTTTCAGAAAACTTCAAACTTCGAACTTTGAACCTCAAACTTCTCCATGAAATGGGATCGTAAAAACCGGGGCTTTAAACAAGCCCCGGGCAAAAAACTTTAAACTTTCTTTAGCACGCACCGGTTTTAAGAATTCCCTCCACGGGAAAAAAATTCAATTTCATTCGAAAAATCAACATAAGGATACTTCTCTTTATAGCGCTTAAGCAGCTCCAGCTGCTGCCCCAGAAACTTCCGATGGCCGGGAGACTGTCTATTCCGTGGACGGTGCGCCATTGCAGAGGCAAGCCTTCTCATGTCTTCAAGCGCGCTCCGGCACTGACCGCTCATGGCAGCCACACAAAATTTATCCCGGATGTACTCAACCGCGGTTTTATTCGGATGAAGCAGATCCTGTTTATAAAAACGGTAATCCCGCAGCTCATCCATCATAATTTCATACGAAGGAAAATAGAAAGCGGAATTGTATTTTTTAAGAACAGAATGAAGGGCAACAAGTAAAGTAGATTTACTGAGCTGGTTCTCCACAGCTCCGTCACTCCAGTGCCGCACGGGGCTAACGGTAAAAATAAATCTCAACCCGGGGTTAAGGTCGCGCAGCGTATCAATAGTATCAACAATGGTCTCTTCTACCCGGTCTGGCGGTAAAAGATTTTTTTCAAACTCTTTAGCCGGGATCTTATGGCAGTTAGATACGGTAAAACCGTTTTTTTTATATTGATAGGT
Organism: bacterium; assembly: GCA_024224995.1. The sequence continues at coordinate 35,652 of JAAENB010000093.1, forward strand.
AAAAGCCGAGCCATACGTAAGAATCATCCAGTCTGCTTTTTTAATAAAATCACCGGTTTCTTTTAAAACAGCGTTAATACGCTTAAGGCATACATCAGGATCGTGGTGAGAGAAATCACTATGAAAATAAAAGCTGTGCCACTCATCCATGTGCTGAACCAGGTCATCCCGCGAAAAGACCTTGTTTTCGGCAATACATTTTAAAACGTTGAATATCGAAATGGGATTATAGAGAACTCCAAAGGGATTGCCCATTACGGAAAATTTATCGGCGATAAAATATTCGGACAGGTTCTCAGCGAAACAGGAGCCCATTGTAATAATCCTGTGCTTGTGTTCGATTAGATCGGCAAGAGGTTCTATGTTTATTTCTGTTAAAAATTTCATTTTTTATATACAGTATTCTTTTGGCAGTCTGTCAATGATTAATTTTGATAAAAAGATTGACTCATTCACATACCATTATGAAATGTACCTGTTTTGACCAAATACAAAAAGAGTGTGAGAATTATGGAAGAATTTGTCCCTTATGAAGAGCTAAAACAACGATATAATACAATCTGTCAATCCGAATTAGACGCGATAATTACCTCCGATGAGTCCAGAAATATTCAATCCTGGAATAAGGGCGCAAAAGCGCTTTTTGGGTACAATGAGGAAGAAGTGATCGGTAAACCTGTTACCATTATAATCCCGGAGCGCTACCGGGAACAGCACATAAACGGGGTAAACCGGGTTAGCAATGGGGGGAAACCCAAAATCGTGGGACAAACCGTAGAAGTTGAAGGATTAAGAAAAGACGGTACCGAATTCCCCGTGGAGCTGACCCTGGGCTTATGGTCCAGCGGCGGAAAAAAATATTATAGTGCCATAATAAGAGATATTACCAGAAGAAAAGAAAACGAAAGGATCATTACGGAACAGCATCAACAAATTCTTGAAGAAAAGGCAAAAAGTGACTCTTTGCTGAAAAATATCCTCCCGGAGCAGGTTATCCCTGAATTGAAATCCAGGGGGAAAACAGACCCTCAAAAATACGAATCAGTATCAATACTTTTTGCCGACATCAAAGGGTTTTCTTATATAGCAAAACAGTTACCCGGAGATGAGCTTGTTGGAGAACTCCATTCCATGTTCTCAAAATTCGATTCTATCGTAAAAAAATCAGGATTGGAAAAAATTAAAACCATTGGCGATGCCTATATGTGCGCAGGCGGCCTGCCCGATGCAAACAGGACACACGCGCTGGATTGCGTCATGGCAGCCATAGAACTGCAAAATATTATCAAGGAAACAAAAAAACTCCGGGAAGAGCAAGGGCGAAAATACTGGCAAATCCGCATTGGCATTCACACCGGCCCGGTGCTGGCAGGCGTAGTTGGTGATTGGAAATTTACGTATGATATCTGGGGAGACTCCGTCAATATAGCAGCCCGGATGGAAGAATCAAGTTTACCCGGAAAAGTTAACGTCTCTCAGAGTACGTACGAATTGATCAAAGATTTCTTTGAATGCAGTCACCGGGGAAAAGTAACCGCAAAGAATATGGGCCAAATGGATATGTATCTTGTTGATAAAATTCAGGCAGAGCTTTCGGTTGACGGAAAAGGGCAACAGGGCAATGAAGAATTTCATCGCCGGTATAATGAACTAAAATCCGGTGAACCTATTTCTTTCGAATAGATTCAAGCAGAAGATCCATTAAAAAAGCGGTAAAGGTTTTGCCGGGATTTGTACTCACTCTTCCTTGCGGAATCGCACGGTAAAAACCGTTCCATTATCGCGTCCAAATTCGTATTCACCCATAAGCTGCCGAACAAGAGCGGGCAGCAGCCGCAGCCCCAGGGAATCAACTGTTTCAAGATCAATATGTTCCGGAATTCCCCTTCCGTTGTCACGAACCGTTAACTCAATTATATTCTCTTTCACCTGCAGTAGAACCGTAACAGTCCCTTTCTCCTTCCAACTCGGAGGAAACGCGTGCTTCACCGCGTTCGAAACAACTTCATTAATAATAAGCCCACAGGGGATTGCCTGGTTAATCCCGAGCTGTACCTTTTCTGCCTGTATATCCATTTCAAATTTACCCGGATTGCTCCGGTACGCTTCACAGAGATCATTCGAGATTGTTTCAATATATTCACCAAACTCAATCCCCGCGAGATCATTGGATTGGTACAACTTTTCATGGATCATGGACATGGCCTTGATCCGGTTAATCGTTTCCTGAAGTATACTCTTCGATTCCTCATTCTTTATACTTGCTTCCTGTAAACCCAGAAGGCTCGAGACAAGCTGAAAATTATTCTTCACCCGGTGATGCACTTCTTTCAACAGGGTCTCTTTCTCGCGAAGGGAAGCTTGAAGTTGTTTTTCTGCCAGCTTACGCTTGGTAATGTCCTGGTACGTACCGAAGAGGCCAATAGTTTTTCCCGCTGCATTGATACTTGGAAGAACAACAGCGTGTATATGTTTCACCTTTCCCTCTTCATCCGGCAAGCGGACTTCAAAGGACGCAGGTATTGAAGTTTCATACACGGCAGTTATCCGCTTATAAACCTCCTCCCGGTCGTCGGGATGATAAATATTCGCCTGGTCCTCTTTAGAAGGAATGGGACGTCCCGGAGGAATCCCCATGATCTCAAACATCTGGTCCGACCAGGTTAAAGAGTCGGTTTCCATAATCCATTCCCAGTTTCCGATCTTTGCCAGTTTTTCAGCCTCTGCCAGGGCTTTCTGGCTTTTGACCAGTTCTTCTTGCGCTTTTTTACGTTCGGTAATATCCCTGGTATATTCGGAAAAGCCGAGCACCTTTCCCGCTTCAACAATAGGGTGATAGGCCACCTCCAGGTGACGAATATCGCCGCCGAAATCATGAGCATATTCAACAGAAAATTTTTCACCGCTCAAGACCCTTTGATGCAGGCTGTCCCACCACGCGCGAACCTCTTCATCGGGCAGCAGTTTGTGAGGAATAATCCCCGGTTTCATCTCAATTCCAAGCGCTTCTTTCATTACCCCGGCATAGGCCGAATTAAACATAACCGGTTTCCCTTCCTGGTCACTAATGAGAATATATTCGTCGGTATTTTCAATAAGAGCGGTAAGATTCGCGTTAAGACGCCGTATTTTCCCATCGTTTTCCATTATTTCGTTCTGCGCGGCTAGAAGCTCTTCGTTCTGAATCTCCAGCTCTTCATTAAAGGCCGAGAGCTCCTCATTTGCCGATCCCAACTCTTCAAAAGCAGCGCTGAGCTCTTCATTTGCCGCGCTCAGTTCTTTGTTCTTCCGGGTTATTTCTTCCCGGGATTCTTTTAGTTTTGCCTCCATTTCATGTTTATACAGGGCTATCTCAATTGTTGAATACAACTCTGCCTGTTTTATGGGCTTCAGGATAAAGCCCTGAGGGCCCGTTGCTTTTGCCCGGTCCAGGGTCATTTCATCGGAATGAGACGTACAATAAACAACCGGTATATCAAAAGATTCCCTGATATTTTCATAGGCGGTAATCCCGTCAATAGTTCCTTCAAGGACAATGTCCATAAGAATAAGATCGGGCTTAAGTTCGAGGGCGAGCCGGACAGCCTCTTCTCCGGAAGCAGCCTCCCCAACGACTTCGTAATCTTTTCGTTCAATTGCTTTTTTATTGTTAAGCGCAATAATCGCGTCATCTTCTACGATTAGTATCTTTTTCTTTCCCATCAATTGGCTCCAAATTATGGCTTTAAGATTACTCAAAATATTCTTTTTTTCAAGAATAATTTATTAAAAAAAATGGAAATAGATTATGGCTATTATTCAGGCGGGACATCCCTCTTCTTCTTTAATTCATCTAAAACATCCCGGTTCTTCATCCGGAAGGTCTTTTCTCCCTGGCTCAGTTTTGATATCAGCGAACCAATAGAAACAATCTGTGCCGGATCCCCGTAGATCTCAAGCTCTTTAATATTATTAAACTTTAAAAAGATCCCGCCCCAGAGATCGGGTAAATAGTCACGCATTGCCCAGAGAAGAAGCCCCGGCAAACAAGAACGAGGAAAGAAGACTGGTGCTTCCGGCAAGCAGGGAGACCGCCATGAGGCTGGTTCCGGCAATAATTCCAAGCCAGCCATTAATAAACATGGCGATAAAAAATATAATCGCTAAAACCCACATGCGGCTCACGAGTAAAGCAATAAAATCCGCCAGGCCCGTATTATTATAATAGCCAATCCTTAAAAATAAAAAAATAGGGGAATCCCCTATGCTATTTTTATCAATATGCCTATCCCATAATTAGACCCCCACCTATTGCTGATGAGACAAAAAATACGCATATTAATATCGTAAAGCAACCTTATTACTTAGACGGATGGTCTCCGGCAGGTAAAGGAGATGCATTAGACCAACAAACTCCTTTACCTGCCTTATTTTTCACAAAACTGTCCGGGGAGGGTTTAGCGATGAAACAGGAATGGAAAGAGAAGTACCCGGAAAAATTTGCCACTGAAAATACAATCTTTTCCAGGGTCAAACGGGGAGACCGGATCTTCATCAGTACCGGGTGCGGGGAACCGGAATATCTTGTGAGAGCTCTCACCAATTACGTAAGCTCGCATCCAAAAGCGGTAGCGGACGCAGAAATAATGCATGTATGGAGCCTGGGAGTAGCGCCGTATACCGACCAGAAATTCAATGACAACTTCAGGCACAATTCCTTTTTTGTGGGAAACAATACCAGGAAATCGGTTAACACGGGACTGGCCGATTATACTCCCATCTTTCTTTCCAGGGTTCCCGAACTATTTAAAAAACATATGATCCCCATAGATGTGGCGCTCATACAAACCTCACTGCCCGACAAGAACGGGTACGTAAGCCTGGGAATAAGTGTTGATATAACAAAATCCGCGATAGAAGAAGCAACATTAATCATAGCGCAGGTAAATCCCCGCATGCCCCGGGTTCACGGAGATACCTTTATTCACATCAGTACTATCGACTATATTATTCCCTATGAAGAAAAACTGCTGGAATACTCACCAAAGGTTCCCGGTGAAATAGCCCACGAGCTTGGCCGTTATGTTGCCCGTATTGTGAATGACGGTGATACTATCCAGATTGGCTATGGAAGCATGCCCAACGCGATATTAAACAGCCTGAAAGATAAAAAACACCTGGGCATACATACGGAACTCTTTTGCCAGTCAATGGTTGAATTAATAGAAAGAGGAGTGATAGACAATTCCATGAAATCAATTGACCGCGGTAAAAGCGTTGCGGCCTTTTGTATGGGTGTAGAAGAGACTTATAAATTTATTGATGATAATCCATCTATTGACTTCAGAGATATAAGCTATACCAACAATCCTGTTGTTATTGCCCGGCAGCACAACATGACAGCGATTAACGCTGCCCTGCAAATAGATCTTACGGGCCAGGCTACTGCCGAATCAATAAATGACACCTTTTTCAGCGGAATCGGCGGAAGCGCCGATTTTATGCGGGGATCGGTCTGGGCTCCGGGCGGAAAAACCATCCTTGTCCTTCAATCAACCGCCACAACTCCCGAAGGGGAAACCGTTTCACGCATAATCCCTTTCCTTGAAACCGGCGCCGGTGTTACCCTGAACAGGGGCGATGTCAACTACGTGGTAACGGAATATGGGATCGCGCATATACACGGAAAAAACATAAGGGAAAGAGCTATGGATCTCATCTCAATTGCCCATCCGAAATTCAGGCCTCAGCTCATAGAAAAAGCAAAAGAGCTGAATATCATATACCGGGACCAGGCCTATATTCCGGGCAAAAAAGGAGAGTACCCGAAACTGTTCGAAACATTGCGTACAACGAAAAATGGTCTGGAGCTCATCCTTCGTCCGGTTCGGATCAATGATGAGACTCTTATTAAAGACCTGTTCTATTCTCTTTCCGACACCAGTTTTAGACGCCGGTTTATGTCCGCGCGGAGAGATATGCCTCATGAACTACGGCAGGATTTTGTGGTAATTGATTATTCCAGGGAACTGGTAATACTGGCCTGTGTTAAGAACGGCGAAAAAGAAACTGCCGTAGGAATGGGACAACTGATAAAAGACGATAACCAGATGGCGGAAATCGCCTTTGCCGTTAGCGATAAAAGCCACAATATGGGAATCGGCAGTGAGCTATTATCGTACTTAACGGTTCTGGCAAAGAGGCAGGGACTTCAAGGTTTTACCGCCGAAGTCCTGGTAGAGAATAAGCCCATGCTTCACTTATTCAATAAGCAGGGATTCGATATGGAGAAACATATCGATGGCGGTGTTTATGAGCTTATTATGAGATTTGAGTCTGTTCCTTCCCTGAAGGACAGTATGGCAAAACCCCTTGAGCCTGTCCAAACAGTCGCTTAAGCCGGGGGAAAAGTATCGGGAGAAAACGATGAACGATAAAAGAGTTACCAGGGTCATACAACAAAACAAAAGCCCCATACAGAGTCTTTTTGAACCAAAGAGCTTTGCCGTTATTGGGGCCTCTTCCAATCCAAAAAAAATAGGGCATACAATAGTACGGAATCTCTTATCCGGCGGATATACGGGAACCATCTATCCCGTAAACCCACAGGGAGGAACACTCCTGGGCCTGGAGGTTTATAGATCCCTTGCGGATATTCCCGGCGATATTGATGCTGCGTCAATTGTTATTCCGGCAAAATTTTGTATCGAAACCGTTCGGAGCTGTGCCGAGCGAGGAGTGAAAAATGTACAAATAATCACCTCGGGATTTTCCGAAGTGGGAAACGCGGCCGATGAACATGAAATTGTCCGCATTGGAAAAGAATCGGGAATGAGAATACTGGGGCCGAATATTTTCGGTATGTTCTCTTCAAAAGTATCAATGAACTCAACTTTTTCGGCCACCGAAATTCGCCCCGGCACCGTGGCTATTTTAACCCAGAGCGGCGCCCTGGGCATTGCCATGATCGGAAAAACAATAGTAGACAACATGGGGCTTTCGGCCATAGTTTCAACAGGGAATAAGTGCGATATTGACGAAGCCGATCTCCTGGAATACCTGGTTGAACAGGAAGAGACCAGGGTGATTCTCATGTATATTGAAGGCATAAAGGACGGTGAACGGCTTATACCCATATTAAAAAAAGCCACGGGGATCAAACCTGTTGTAGTAATAAAATCGGGACGCTCCAAACGGGGCGCCATGGCCGCGGCATCACATACCGGTTCCCTGGCAGGATCGGACAAAATCTTCGATTCTGTTATGCGCCAGTGCGGTGTACTGAGAGCGGAAAGTCTGGAAGAAGGATTTAACTGGTGTAAATTCCTCGCGGTCTCTCCGCGGCCCCGGAATAACCGGAGTGTTATTGTAACCAACGGCGGCGGTATTGGCGTACTTGCCACGGACGCCTGTGAAAAATACGGGGTGGAACTCTTCGACGACCAGACTGTCCTAAAAAAAGTTTTTGAACCAGCCACTCCCGATTTTGGGTCAACAAAAAATCCCGTAGACATAACCGGGGGGGCCATGGCGGAAGATTACGACCTGGCCTTAACCGCACCGGCATTCAGCAGCCAAATGGATGCCACCATAGCCCTCTACTGCGAAACCGCTACATTTGACTCGGAGAACCTGGTTCCCATGATACGCAAAACCTATGAAAAACACCGGGAAACAGGCAAGCCCATAAGCTATGCGATTGTAGGAGGAGAATCCGTTGAAAATGCCATGGAACAATTACGGCAGGAAAATATTCCCGTATACAGTGATGTCTATCCCGCGGTATCCAGCCTGGGCGCGGCCTACCGGTATTACCGCTTCCGGGATGAGTATATCAACACAGTTGATGAAGCCCCTATTGATACGGAAAAAATTAATAAAATAATAAACACCGTACAGGATGATGATAGAACATTTCTGCTGGCACATGAAGCCAGGGAGGTAATGGCAGCAGCAGAGATCCCGGTTCCCAAAAGCGCTATTGCGAAAAAAATAGACGAAGCCGTAGACCGCGCGGAAAAAATGGGATATCCTCTTGTAATGAAAGTTGTGTCGCGGGATATTATTCATAAGAGTGACGCAGGAGGTCTCGCCCTCGATCTTCAGAATAAAGAAGAGGTAATGGACGCCTATGTCGCGATTATGCACAATTGCAAAAATTACAATCCCGACGCCGTTATTGAAGGAGTAGAACTTGCCGAGATGGCAGCCCCGGGCCTGGAATTTGTTGTTGGAGCCATACGTGACAACGCCTTTGGACCAATTGTAATGTGCGGCCTTGGCGGCATTTATGTTGAGATACTTAAAGACGTAAGCTTCAGATCGTACCCCTTAAACCGGAAAGAAGTTACGGCAATGATCAAAGAGATCCGTTCCTTCCCGCTTCTCCTGGGAGCCCGGGGAGAGGGAAAAAAAGACATAGAAGGAATAATCAACACGATAATTAAAGTAGGGACCATATTAAACAAATGTCCCCGCATTAGCGATATCGAAATAAATCCGATTTCTGTTTATGAGCAGGAAAAAGGGATAAAAGCATTGGATGTGAGAATACTGCTGCATAATTCCAAAAAAACCAGGGGAGGAAAATAAAATGAAAAGAATAATCATCGCGTCAACAACGGAAGGAGCCGGAAAAACCAGCATTATTGTTGGACTCATGGCAGCCTTTGACAAAACAGGAAAAAAATTCGGATATCTCAAACCCTTTGGAGACCGCCTCATATACCGGAGGAAACGGAACTGGGACTATGATTCCAGCCTGGTTGTTGACTTATTCGGCCTCAATGAAGAGCCCGAAAATATAACCATCGGCTTCGATCATTCCCGGCTGCGCTACACCTATAACGAGAACAGCCTTGAAACAAAACTGGAAAAGATGATCAATGAAGTGAGCCGCGATAAAGATCTGCTGTTAATCGAAGGAGGAAAAGATTTATTCTATGGAGCCTCACTCAATCTCGATCCAATTTCACTCTCCCGCTTTACCGGGGGGAAACTGATCCTTGTAGTAAGCGGCGACGATGACACCATCATAGATGAACTCACTTTTCTCAACTCCTATATGAAAAACTTTATTTCAGCCGGTGAAATTGATTTCGGCGGCATTATACTAAACAAGGTCCGGGATGTTGATGAATTTGAGAATGTTCATCTTGAAGCAATAAAGGATATGGGCATTGATGTCCTGGGAATAATTCCCTATAAAGAACAGCTCTCCTATTATTCAACCGGGTACATAGCAGAGCAGCTAATGGCCAGGGTTATTGCCGGAGAGAAAGGGCTTAACAAGATCGTTAAAAATATCTTTGTGGGTGCCATGTCTACCAGTGAGTCCCTGAGAAATCCTTTATTTAACAAAGAGAATAAATTTCTTATTACCAGCGGTGACAGGAGTGATATGATACTGGCGGCACTTGAAAGTGACACGGTAGGGGTTTTACTTACCAATAATATTCTTCCGCCGCCCAATATTATTACCAGGGCAACGGAAAAAAATATTCCCTTATTGCTGGCAGCTATCGACACCTTTGAAGCAGCACGAAAAATAGATACGCTGGAAGCGCTCATGACAACGGATAATACTGAGCGCCTGGACCTGTTAACACGGTTGGCGAATAAATATATTTCAATTAAGCACAGTACGAGATAGCCATGTACAGTCAGGGAATCTACCGGACAAAAAAAACCGGCAGGCTTAGTAAGCAATTCACGGAGATGATTGAAAAAAATCACCTGGAGATTACTGAGTACTTTATGAACGACCTGTTTAAAAACAATGATACTGCCGCGTACCGGAGTGCGGACCGCTACCTGGTATATCAATCAAGCGATATGATATTCCGGGATCTTTCCGTATGGCTTAACCGGGGATACCCTAAAAAGAAAATTAAAGAACGCTATATTGCCCTGGGAAAAGACCATTATTCCCGGGGTATTCCCTTTCCACAGGTACAAAAAGCCATGGTGCTGCAAAAAAGGTATCTCTGGCTCCTTGTTATGGAGCAGCTAACCGATGAAAAAACCGATTATATTGAGGCTGTTGAGCTGCATAACAGGGTAACCCTCTTTTTCGACAGGGCTACCTATTATATGTTAAAGGGATATGATGAGAGTATTTTTAAATATTTTTAGCTTGAAAAATTTTTATAATGATATGGAATATGTTCTATGAATAACCAGGGAGCAAACATATTACTCTACTCCGACAAACTGGCCATGTTCGAATACGGCAAAAGCCATCCCTTTAAACCGGAACGGGCCAGGCAGCTTATGGAGCTGCTGAACCGCTATAATCTTATTTTTGAATCAAATCAAAAAATTATTGAACCGGAACCACTGGCGGAAGAGCTTCTCTATACCTTTCACGGGAAAGAATATATCAACCTGCTGCGGCAATGCAGCACCGGAAAATTTGAACCGGCCATGCTGGAAGCCGGACTCGGCACTTCCGACAATCCCGTAATCAAAGGAATTTATGAATTCGCGCTCCAGGCCGCAGGCGCGACCTGGCAGGGAACACAGATGCTCCTTAATAATGAAGCCCGGTTTGCGTTCAATCCTGTTGGCGGTTTTCATCATGGAGGCAAAGACCATGCCGAAGGGTTCTGTTATGTGAATGATATAGCATTAGCCATTACGGAATGTCTTAAAAAGGGCTGCCGGGTCGCGTATATAGACATTGATGTTCATCATGGGAACGGGATACAGGATGCTTTTTAC
>JAAENB010000094.1 GCA_024224995.1 bacterium
CTGGTGAATCTTTCGAGCCCGGCTTCGCTGTGCTCGTTCCTGGTTGAGTTTCTTGGTTACTGTGTGGATGAGCGCCTGGCGGCGGTTTTTCTTGATCCCGCTGGGGACGCGGTTGGGGTTTATACTGTGGCTCTGGGCCAGCAGGTTGTGGGGCGGGTGGAGCCGAAAGAGGTTTTTAAAGGGGCTTTGCTGGCGAACGCCAGTGGGGTTGTTGTGGCGAGGTGTTATTCGGCAGGGAAGTGTGAGGCCGGGTGGGAGGATTATGAGCTCCGCCGGAGGCTGAGGGAGGTGGGGGATGTTTGCGGGATCGACGTGGTTGACTACATTGTCGTGGCCGGGCGGGAGTGGGTTTGTTTGGGGGAGTAGGGGGGTATTTTTTTTAAAGTTGGCATAAAATACTTGTATTAATTATCTACATTCATTAACTTCTTAGTATATACTTTTTATAGGATTCAAAAATATGGATGCGTTACGGTACTTTAAAAAAATTACATCTGACTCTGTTACTATTAACCGGGTCAAAGGTCTCTTTAAAAAATATGTTAAGCCGGGTCTTCAAAGTAAGGAGAAAAATGCCTGGGCTGCTGCTATGAAGGAGAAATTAAATAATTCCTGATATTTCATTTTATTGTTAAATGTTTTTTCCTTTCCTCCACTTTTTCCTTCAGGCCATTAGGGTATATCATTAACAGGTTTTTCCTGTCAAATCGCGGGTTTGTTTTGTGCATTACCCGGTGATGATTTGGACAGAGGATCATTATGTTTTCCGGGTTGTTGTTTAAGGTTTTCGTAAACGACTCTATGTGATGCGCTTCCGCTATTCGTGTATCATATCGCGCGCCATGATTGGCTCCGCAGACCTGGCATTTATGCTCGTATAATTCTTTTAACCCGTCGCAGATGGTGCGGTCCAGCTTCCGCACCTTTATGAGCTGGGTCTTCTTTTCTATCCTCGCCGTTACGTCTGTTTTTTTATAGTTTATATCTTCCTCGTATTCCTCTTCCGTGTATAAATCCTTTTCCGCCTCTATATCGCGCAGATCCTGGTTGGTGAGGCACTCCACCAGGAAGGTGTCGGGGTGTGCCGTGGCGTAGAGGATTATGTACTCGCGGAGCTCTTGCGGTACCGTGGTTTGCTTTCTTTCCTTTTGCTGCTTTCTTTCCGTTTTATATATTTGACACCTGTTCAAAATAAGTGTATAGTTATAAGCTCTAAGGTTAGTGTAATTCGGGAGGTGGGGACATGACAAATCGATATTACAAGAATTCATTTAAACACCAGGTTCAGAAGAAGGATAGCAGGAAGCCTTCTCATGGCTCATCCGCAGCCGATATCGACCTTCAAAAAGTTTTAGGAAATCGGGAATTCGGGAATTTGCTAATGGGCAATGTGCAGGCCAAAATGACTGTTGGCAGCCCCAATGACATCTATGAGCAGGAAGCGGACCGGGTTTCTGAAAAAGTTGTAAACATGACCGACGCACAGGTGCAGTCAAAAGAAGTTGACACTCCACAGA
>JAAENB010000095.1 GCA_024224995.1 bacterium
AGAGGCTGTACAACCTGACATTTCAGAAAAATGACACAGTGGTTCCCTTTTACTCTCAAATAAGAGAATCAGACCAGTGGCTCCTTGAGTTTTCCACGGAGCTCCTGTTCACCTTCATTTACCAGTACATCGCCTTCAGAACAAGAAAACCGGAATATTTCAGATATTCAAAAATAAATTACTCACTCGCGATGAAAACAGCGCAGAAGGAGAACCTGGAGTATCTGAATCAATTTATCGAAGATGCTGAACTGGCAGACAGACGCAAAAACGCGGACAGCTTATGGGAGATAGCGCGGGAACTCCCGCGTCTGACTGCCGAGCACACGGACGGAAGGGTGATACAGATCATTGACGAATTCCAGTTTATCAACCGTTTTATATACTGGGACAAGAAAAAGACAAGAAAGGCGCATAACCTTGCCGGAAGTTACCTTGGCACTGCGGAATACAAAAATGCCCCCATGCTGGTGGCCGGAAGCTGGGTGGGCTGGCTGGCGCGTGATCTCCTCAGCATGCTTCCCGGAAGGTTTCAGTTTCATTACCTTGAAAGCCTTCCCGAATACGAAGCCGTGGAAATGATTCTGAAATATTCCCATCTCGAAAATATACCCGTAGCAGAGGAAACCGTTCCCCTGATGACCGGACTGACAGAGGGAAACCCGTTTTACATCAGTTCCCTGTTCCGTTCCAAATACCCGGGAAAGGATTTCACAACAGAAAAAGGTCTGCTTGAAACCCTGGAATTTGAAACCCTTCACAAGGGAGGCTGGATAAAAGGCACATGGATGGAGTATGCGAACTATGCCATGAAAGAGGCAAATGATAAAAATGCGAAAAAGATTGTGCTTTACCTGTCCAAACACCGGGAAAGGGAAGTCACCCGGACAGAACTGCTGGAAAAACTGAACCTCGGCATGAGCGATTCAAAACTTGAGGAGAAACTGAAAATCCTGGTGGGAGCCGATATTATCGAGCAGGGCACC
>JAAENB010000096.1 GCA_024224995.1 bacterium
CAGCAGCGCGAAATTTTCCAGCGTTATATTAAAAGTGGTGTAAACCAGGTGCATAACGATTCTCCTGAAGTTAAAATTTGGAGTAGAAAAAAACCCCTCATTAATAGGACGAATGGGAGAGCCGAAATACTAAATTTTTTTTTAATTTTCGCGATTTTTTTTGATTTTTTCCCCTGTAGAGGAATTCCGGCGATATCCGGCTAAAAAACGATTGAGGAGACGCTTAACTTAATGGCATTGGAGGCCTGCCTCTCCCCTACACAAAAACGTCACAGAGGGGCAACCCCAAATAAACATCGTGTACGGGCACGGCGCGCCGTGCCCGTACGCGTACCGAACCCTCGCAGGGTCGCACCCCCTCCTCAGAATCTCCATAACCCTGACCAGAAACCAGCCAGTAAAGGCGTTGCACTGCAACGTCTCTCAGAACCCAACCCTTGCCCGGAGCATCTTCGCAAAACAGACCCCGGTATCATCAGAGTTTCTTCCGTATTTTTCCCGGCCATCCGGTCCCTGAGCGGAGCCGAAGGGCCGGGGTCCGCACTCTCAAGAAACTCTTTTTAAACAGGGCCGGTTTCCGAAGATTCTATCCCGGGGTTTCACGGGGTTTCCAAAACTTCATCATCAACGAACTTTCCCCAGCACCCTCCTTATGGCCCTCATTTCATACCCATAGAGATGCAGCTTAAAATGCCCCGGGTTCTGCATATCGGAGCGGTAAACCTCTTCAGGGGCATCGGGAGCATCAGGGTCATGGGGGAGATTTACAAGGATCTCTTTGAGAATAATTTCAAGGGTTTCTCGTTCGTCCTCGTCCAGGTCAACGGTTTTACCGTTCTTGTATTTGGAACCCGGTTTATTGGGGTGATAATACTTCTGTGCCTGGGCCATAGTTTGCCTCCGTGAGAATTTATTAATTTGGTTGACAATTCTTAAGAAGAGCTGTTCTCTCAAGTTAAGGATTGTCTTATATAAGTCTAAAGTATTAATTTTGGTGTCTCATGTTGTACTATTCTTGTCTTTGGCTGTACTTTTTGTCAATTAATTTTTTAATTTTATGGATTATTTTTAATCTAAGGGATGCTGTATGGAGATTGGTCGTAAATTAAAAACACTAAGAAAATTAAAAGATATATCTCAGGAAGAGCTGAGTAAGCTGCTGGATATCAGCAAAACCAATATTGCCAGGTATGAAACAAATAAACAGCTTCCTTCTGCTGAGATTATCAAAAAGCTTGCTGAATTTTTTGAGGTTTCCGCTGATTATTTTTTGTTCGATGAGGAGGATAAAATTCCTTCGGCGGCAATAAAAAACCGGACTTTGTTAAAACAGTTTGAAGCAGTCGATTCCATGGATGAATATCATCGTAACCTGGTTATCGGACTAATTGATTGTGTCATAGCCAAACAGAAGATTAATGACATGGCAAAAAAACCGGGCTCAGAGTAGGGGCCTGTTCCCCTTGCTCCTTGTACCCTTCACCTTGTGCCTGTTTCCTACCAATCGTCATCATCATCACCGCCGGCAGATTCATCATCTTTATCGTCGTCATCACCCCAGGTATCACTGCCCGATTCCGTATCATCAGCGGCATTTTCAGCAGCGGTTTCAGCATCGACCTCGGCTTCATCATCATCCGGATATCTATCGTCAGCTAATCTATCGGCTTCAGCTGCTTTTTTCATGGCAGCCTCATTTTTTATCTTATCCAGTGCTTCTTTTTTTGCCAGGCGTTCGGCTTTTTTCTTATCTAAGATAGCCTGGCGTTTCGCGTCCCGTTCTGCCCGGGCAGCTTCTCTCTTCTTCAAGATAGCCATACGTTTGGCATCACGTTTTTTCCGGGCAGCTTCACGTTTGTTTTTGATAACCAGCATCCGGGCTTCATATTTTTTCCGTCTTTCATCCTGCCGTTTCCGGATAACTTCCTGTTTTTCAAAGTATTCGGTTCTGTCGTATCGAGAAACCAGTTTTATGATTTTTTCATCACCACCGCTATTGGCCATATTCAGGGGAGTGATATTTTTTTCAATAGTATTGTTTTTGTCAAAGGGATCAACACAGATAGTATTGGTTTTGGCATTGATATCGGTAGACTGCCTTCTCAAGAAGGTGAGCAGAAGTCTCCTGTTATTTGGATGATAGAGCAGGGTATAATGAAGCGGGGAACCGCCGCAGGTGTTAACAATAGAAGGCATGGCCCTCCTGCGCAGCAGGTAGTTTATCATCCCGTAGTTTTTGTCTTTAATGAGCCCGATAAGTATATAATAACCATTGTTGTCAATGGCATTAACATTTGCCCGGTGAGATATAAGCGTTTTGGCAATGGTATAGTACTTAAATTGAATCGCTTTCATTAGAAGGGTACGGCCTTCAGTATCCGTAGCATTGGCATTCATTCTTTCCCGGAGAAAGAACTTAATAACCGCGTTTTTCGCACCCTGTCTGCCGGTGTTCTTTTCACCAAGAACGGCCCGGTTGGCCAGGTCGAATAGGTTTAGTTTGGCGCCGTTGCGCTTGCAGTACTTTAATATTGAAATATGATGGTGCAGAGCCGCTTCAAACATGGGGGAAACACCATCTTTATTGACCGTATTCATGGCAGCGCCTTTAGACATGAGATACTTCATAACTTTAAAATTTCTACCATAGCGGTATTTGGCGTAGAGTACAGCCCGGTGAAACGGGGTGTATTTATCATCATCTTTGGTATTAAGCCGGGCGCCTTTGTCAATCAGGAGCGCCACAAGCCTGAAGTTTCCTTCACCCGCAGCAATATGCAGAGGGGTGGAATTCGCGGCATAGGTCGTTGTTATGCTTTTTTTCCGGGAAATTTTCCTGGTAAGAGCAAGGGGAGCTAAAGACCGGGTGTTTACATCCATCCCGGCTTTGATCATCTTTTTTATTTGATAAACACTGCCTTTTGTGACAAAACTGTAAAAATCGTTAATTTTGGCATTGATTTCTTCTTCGGTTTCTTCTTCCTCTGGTTCATCTTCTTCAAAGAATTTCTCATCAGTAACATACTTTTCTTCTGATTCGTCATTAAGGTCAGGAGCCTTCTTTTCTACTTCAGCAGCAGCCTTTTTAGCATCAGGGGCTTTTTTGGCAACAGCTTCATCTTTCGCGGTTACCTCCAATTTCTCAACAGCTTCTTTTTTCGCTGCAGCCGAATCTTGCGCGAAAGCTATATTCGTAGCCAGCACAATGAGGAATAGTACTTTAATTGCTGATTTCATAATTATTCTTTAACCTTGTGATTTCATTAAAAGCGTGCTGTCCGGATGACTGCACTATACTTGCGTTTAGTTCTTTGAGCTTCCTTTTTTTATTTTAATATACAGTTCTCTCAATCAAGTATACCAAAAAAATAATAAAAAGACAAGCACTTTTTAACGAGAACTATTTAAATAATCAAGGAGCCGGGCATTTTCAATAGAAATGGCAGCCTGTGAAAGGATAATGGACATTAATTCGATCCGTTCCTTAGAAAAGACCTTTTCAGAGTGATTATTCTCAAGGTAGATGAACCCGGGTATTTTATCTCCGTATTTTATGGCCATACAAAGAATTGATTTTGGTTTGTTTTCCATAATATAGGGATCGTTAATAAAGATTCCTTCTTTGCAGGCTCTATCCAGAACAATATCCTGCCTGGTTTTATTGACATACTGTATAATCCCGGGCGACAGGGCGGAACTTTCGTCAACAGGGATAGGGTTGCTGAAGGTGGTCACCCGGTCCGGAAAGCCTTCTGCTTTAATATACAGGCTGCTGCTACTACTGTCGTCTTCTTCTTTCAGGATCAAGATCCCTTTTTGCGCTCCCGCGTGCTCTATTGCTATTTGTACTATCTTTTCCGGGAGTTTCGCAATGTCCGTTTCTCCGGAAAGCGTTTGAAAGAGTCGAATAACAGTGGCAAGGTCCGGGGAGCCGGAATTAGAAGGGGGCTTATGAGAAGAATCGGGCTCTGCCCGGGGGACGAGGTTCTGAGTATCATTTTTAATGGAAGAACTATCGATGCGGATGGATAATTCGGGATATCGTTCTCTTAAGAATGCAATTTTCGCCTGGGCGCCCCAATTTTCGTAATCATAGCGGGCAAGCTGCATATAGACCCGCGCGATATTTTCTTTTTTAAGGGAATAATAAAATTTAGCAGCCAATTCATGGGACAGGGCTTCTTCAATGGGATATTTACAGGCTCGAAAGAGTGATATGGCTTCATCATATAACTGGGCAGCCTCCCAGGTATGGCCCAGAACACGTTCCAGTTCGGCTTGAATAAGAATAATCCGGGGGGTAAAATTTCCGGGAGCCGAGGGTTCATATTTTCTAAGCTTTTTCAGGTTTTTATTAATTTTTTTGAACATGGCAGACTGGTCTTTACCCGGCAGGTCCCGGAACAGGGCAAGACGCACCAGGGAGTCATGAAAATAAAAGATCCAGACATCAACGGTTGATATCACCCCATCAAGGTATTTTTCCGCCATAATGGAACATTCAAGAGCCAGTTCGAACTCTTCGAAAAGATAGGCAAGAAAGCGCCTTGCATTATAATAGCTGTGCAGAGCGGTTCTATCGTTACTTTCTTCCAGAATAGGGAGCATGGATTCTTCATCAAACGCTTCACCCGTAAGGGACGTGGCATTAAAAGACTTGTCGAGAAGGTTCAGCATTACTTGATGAGTAATGCGGTTGAAATAAAGCGGAATTTCCTGCTTAAGCTCTTTAATAAGGCTGCTGTTCTGTGCCGTAATCTTCTCAAGTTCCTTTAGATTTTTTCCGCAATAGAAAGAATATTTACAATAAACATGGAGGGAATAGGCGGCAAACTCTACATCACCCGATTCAAGACCGCTCCGGTATCCTTTGAGCAAGGGGGGCAGGGTCTCCCTGATATGTTCTTTCCAGTGGAGGATAAACGTGTTAAAAATTAAAGAAGCAAAACAGTGATGTTTTTGAGCATTGAATTTTTCAAGAAGTTTAAAACCATATTTCCCGTAGTTATACCCGGCATCAATTTTTTCAAATACCCCGCATAAAATGAGACCATAGCTAAAGTAAGCACGAATAGACTCCTGAGAATTTCCGTACCGGGCGGAAAGCGTAGTAAGTTTAAGTCCAATAAGCGGGTAAAGCCGGGGAAAAGCAATATAGGACGCGGTTAATAATATCCCCAGTATTTTCATCGCGGCGAGTTTGTAGGGATCGTTCATTGGAGGCAGGGAAAGAAGAGCCTCACGGCTTTTACTTCGATGAGCCAGCCGGACTTTAATAATTGCCGGTATAATATTGTGTTTTTTGGGATTAACGGGCAATGTTATCCTCAGGCGTTTCAGGGTACGGAGTCCTTCCTGAATTGCTTCCAGAGGATTGTTCCGGGCAATATGAGCAAGAATGCGGGTAGTGGAAGCTTTGATCGTATCCAGGATATTCCGGGAGTGTTCCATTATCGTGGAAACCAAAAATTCCATTTTATCGAACCTGGAGCAGAGATACGCGGCTTCAGCAGCTTCCGAGTAAAGGGTGAGAGAAAGGTGATGTTCTTTTTCCCATTGAAGTTTTTCGGTTCGATGCAGCTTTGTGAGGATTTGAACTGCTTTTTCCTGGTATTTGAAAGCGGGTAAAAAGGCAGCGGACGCTTTTGCCTGAATTCCGGCTTGCATATTAAGCTTTACCAGGGTGTAGCGCTCGGTATTATCGCTCATGAGATGATCGCCGGTGTTGAGCTGGTTGACGATATAGAATATGGAATCATTCAGTTTTTCAGAAGGAGTTTCTTTCAGTATTTGCCTGCCGATCTTCAGGTGGTATAGAGACTTTTCTTCTTCAGGGATAAGAGAGTACGCCGCTTCCCTGATCCGGTCATGGGAGAAAAAATAACAATCCTTACCGGGACCAATAAGTCCTTCGGTAACAGCATCATAAATACCGGCAAGTGTTTCAATAATGGGTTTCCCGGTAATAATCGCAAGATTTTCCAGGTGAAAGCGGTTTCCAATGCAGGCACAGATTTTTAAAAGGGTGCGGGTTTCTTCCTTGAGTCCGGAAATTTTTTGAGCCATGAGCTTCAGGATATCCCCGGTCATTTCTGTGTTTTGGACCTGTTCCATGTCCCATTGCCATCCGTGAAGCGGGTCAAATTTCAGGACTCTGTCGTCGTACAATGTTTTAACTAACTGGTTAATAAAAAATGGATTGCCCCCGCTTTTTTGATATACTATCCGCGCGAGAGGCAGAGAGGTATTTTTATCGCACTTTAAAAAATCGGCAATAAAGCAGTTCACGTCATCAAGTACCAGGGGGGCCAGGCGTAATTGATTCACCTCAATCCTGGTTTTTTCAATTCTTTTAAGTGTTTCTACCAGGTATGAATTATCTTTGAGTTCTTCGTCCCGGTATGAGCCAATAAAGAAGAGGTAGGAGATATTTCCTTTGGCTGCGATGTCCTGCAGCAGTTCAAGGCTGGGCAGGTCTGCCCACTGAAGATCATCAAGAAAGAGCGTGAGCGGATGCTCCTCGTCGGCAAAGACAGCGAAGAATTTTTCAATCACATAGGTAAACCGGTTTTTCCAGCCTTCCAGTTCAAGTTCTTCAATAGCCTGCTGCTTGCCGATAATCAGCTCAACATCGGGAAGTATATCCGTAATTATCTTGCCGTTTGCTCCCAGGGCTTCAAGTATCTTTTCTTTCCATACCATGATCCGTTCTTTGCTTTCCGAAAGTATTTGCCCGATTAACTGCTGAAAAGCCTGGATCAAGGCGTTATAGGGAACATTTCGCCTGAATACTTCATATTTACCCGCGATAAAATAGCCGCGTTTGGCGGCAATAGGTCTGTGTATTTCATTAATGAGAGCCGATTTGCCTATACCGGGAGGGCCGTAAACCAGCACTATTGACCTGGCTCCCTGGTACATCTCTTCAAAGGTTTTCATCAAAAATGCGATTTCTTCTTCCCTGCCGTAGAGACTCCGGGGAATGTTGAATTTGATTGATATATCTTTTTCTGCTAAAATAAAAGGGGCAATGGTATCGCTTTGTTCCAGTTCTTTGAGACAGTGCGCCAGGTCGGCGTGCAAACCAAAACTGTTCTGATACCGTTCTTCCGCGTTTTTCGAAAGAAGCTTTATGACAATGGCGGAGACAGGCTCCGGAATAGTCTCGTCGATATAAACAGGAGGTTTGGGTTTTCGGGCGATATGTGAATGGATTATTTCCATGGGATCATCGGAAAAAAAAGGGAGCCTGCCCGTGAGCAGTTCATACAGGATTACTCCAAGGGAATAGAGGTCACTCCGGTAGTCGATGGTTCTGTTTATTTTCCCTGTTTGTTCGGGAGAGATATAGACCAGTTTTTTTCGAATAACATCGGGGTGGTAAATATCACCACTCTCATTGGTCAAAAGCTGTGAAATACCAAAGCCCGTTAATTTGATAATTTTCTCTTGCCCGGGAACATTGTCTTGTACAAGAATATTACCCGGATTAATCTCTTTATGAACAATATTTTCTTTATGGAGTTTACCCAGGGTGGAAGCCAGTTTTATCGCGATAGATAAAAATTCACGGAGGGGTATTTTTTCCTTTTCCAGTACCTGGTGCAGGGGAATGCCGTCGAAATCCTCTAAGATTAATGCTAATTGCCCTTCTTTTTCTTTGATCTTCAGGATTTTCACTATCCCGTTAATAGAGCTTGCTTTGATCTGTTCAATTCCCTGTAAAAAAAGAGCAACTTCCGAAATAGACGGATACTCCGAATTGATTACTTTTACAATAATTGATTGCTGGTGAGTATCATGGCATCTGAATGTCTTTACGTACCGTGATTCATCAATTTTTTCAATTATGGGATATTCAAAAATGTGTTCCATATTCTTTCTATGTTTTTAATTTTTCATGGCCGGTGTACATGCTTATTATAACAGAAGAAGAGGATGATTGGCAAGTAAAAAAAGTGATCCTCTCCGCCGCGTTTTTAAATCGCTGCGGAGAGGAAGAATGAAGAAAACCTGGAGGAAATAAGTAAAATTATTGCATCGTGTTATTTTTTAGAATTATCATTATCACGTTTTTCCAGTTCATCCACGATCTTTTGGAAAAAACTTACTGAATCCATTTTCATTGTGGTAACATTGTTAATAAGAACTTTTTGATTGGTCTTTTTTTCCTGTTGTATATATTCCCGTTCGTCTTTATAAAATTGGAACCTGTTCTTTCCGGAATTCTTCGCGTCATACATGGCACGGTCGGCTTTTTTTATTAAGACCTCTCCGGTTTGACCGTCAAAAGGAAATATACTGATTCCAATACTGGCGGTAATTGATACCTGCCCCGTAAAATAAGGTTTTGCAATCGTTTCACAGATCCTCTGGGATACCGTAATAATATCTTCATTTTTAGGAATATTCTCAAGGATGAAAATGAATTCATCTCCGCCAATCCTTGAAATAGTATCGCTTTCCCGTGAGCAGCTTTTTAACCTGGCTGCCGCGAATTTCAGCAAAGAGTCTCCAACATCATGACCATGGGTATCGTTGATTGCCTTGAACCCGTCAATATCCAGGAATAGTACTGCTATGGTCTGGTTGCTTCTTTGAGCCCGTTGTATGGCATGATTCAACCGGTCATTTAATAATCGCCTGTTTGGCAGCTGGGTCAGGGGATCATGGGTCGCGAGCTCATGAAGTTCTTTTTTTTCTTTTGTATATCCAGAGATATCCCGGCTTTCTTTGATCAGGAATATCACCTTGCCGGTTTTATCTTTTATGGGTTTCAGAGAACAATCAACATCTATTCTTTCACCTTGCGAACTCGTATAAAAAGTCTTGAAACAAACAATTTCTCCCCTGGATGCTCTTTTGATCTCAGCCTGCATGGTTTTTTGCTCATCCCTTGTAAGATGGCACCAGGGAGCATTCCAAAAGGGTTTTCCTTCAACTCTTTCAATATCGGTTTGACCAAAGTCCAGGGTTGTCCGGTTTACTTTTATTATATTACCATGAGGATCAAGTATGCTAATAAACTGGAACGATTCATTAAAGACCGATATTAGAAACTGGTCTTCATTCAGGTTATAAATGTTGCAAATTGTTTCCAGCAAATGTCCGTCCTGAGTTTTTGTTTTTGTCATACTGTTCCCTCTATCGTTAAGAGAGGTCCTCCTCTATTTTTGGCAGAACCGGTTCATCCCGGTGCGGGTTGTTAACTCCCCGGAAGAAGCACCCCCTGAATCTTCCGTGAAGTTTAAACCGGCTAAATTTGAAATGAACCGGCTCTGCGTTTTTAAGCTGTTTAGTGTTTCTCGTTTTGTTAATTCTAATATAGAAATTTATTTTTAATTTGTCAATAGCAGCCCCCGGAATATATACTGACACCAGTTGTCATAAACATAATGACTGCTTTTGTCTAAGATACTTTTGTCATAAACAGTTTTATTTATTTTGTTTGATTAATCTTTGATATGATAGGTATAGTTGTTTATTAGAGCAGGAATAGCGGGTTTTGGTGAGAAAAAAGCGTCATTTTGCTGGAGATTTGTAGTTTTTTATGCTGAAAACCATTGTTTATGTACATTTGAAGTGATTTGTTTATGACAAATCCAACTTAAACACTTTCGCGAAAGTGTTTAAGACAATTTTGTCAGTGAAAAATTTATTTTAAAAATCGTGAATACTACTTCTTAAAATACAAACGGGATACTTTCAGCAGTTTGTCGATATCCTCAATCCCGATCTTTTCTTTGATCCGGGCCATAAACCGGTCAAGGGTTCCCGGAACAACGTCCATTTTTTTCCCAATGAGGCGCTTGTCTTCGGGCCAGGAGTGGTTTCCTTCGATCATGCAAAAAAGGAGTTCCGCTTCCCGTTCCGAAAGCCGGGACATAAACAGGTTCAGGAGCTCTTCCTCCATCTGCTTCCGTTCAATGGTATTGACAAAAATCACACTGATCATTTTTAATAATGAAACAGCCTGGTCCGGCCAGGTCTTTTTTTTGCTTACGGAATCAAAGACAACAAAACCGGACAACTCTCCCCGGGATATCATGGGAACAGCGATCAATGATTGTATTCCCATGGTCCGGAGCAGTTTTTTTTCGGTCTCTGCTTCGGGAGGAAGTTCGCTGCAATCGGGAATATGAAGGATGTCGAAATTATTGAGTATGTTGAGCAGCCAGGAAACATCATCCCTTGAGAACTCTTTGAATTTTTCATCAAGCGGCGATGTTCCCGGAGTATTCCATTCATGGGTATTTATTATACGGTCTCCATCTTCGAAGCTCTGGAAAATATAGCTCCGGTCATCACCGTTAAACTCCCCAATCGTTTTCAGGGCTTCATAAATGCCGGTATCAATTTCATTCGAATGAAGATTGATGAAGTTTGTGGATATCCTGGTTATGATCCCTTCGAATTCAAGCCGGTATTGCAAGGCTTTTTCCGCCATTTTTCTCGCTGTTATATCCGTGGCAATAGCAAAGATCCCAATGAATTCATCATTTTCATCATACATTGAACGGGATGAAATAATCAGGAAGAGGCTTTCCCCGGTTTTCCTGGTAACTTCAAGTTCAAAACGCTGAGCCCCTGTTTGTTTGGTTTTCTCTATATATTCATCAAGTTTTGCCTGGTCCAGCTTATTCGTAAAGAGTGAAATTGGTTTCCCGATTGTTTCTTCCGGAGTTGTTCCCAGGATATCATAGACCCGTGGATTGGCATACGTGATGAGCGCGTTGCGGTCGAAAACCACCAGGCCGTCGTTCATTGTTTCCACCAGATTCCGGTACTGTTTTTCACTCCTTTCAAGTTTGTCACTGGCTGTTCTTTGCATGGTAATGTCACGGACAAATATGGCAACGCGGCTTACGTTCCCGTGTTTATCGCAAACAGGAATTATCAGGAAATCAAAGACCCGTTCTTTCCATTCAACGCTTTGCCGCAGCAGGTCTCCTGTTTTAATTAATTCATACATCTGGTTCCTTCGTATTTCCACGATACTGCTTGAGATATAATCAAAAACACTGGTTCCCATAATATCTTCGGGGGTTTTTCCTATTAATTCTCTGGGATCTTTAACCGGCAGCATAAAGGCATTTTCATTTACCGCGACAATTGTTCCCTCGGTGTTAATCAGCATTGCTGCGTCAGGGGTGGCGTTCAAGAGTGCTTTGAGGCTTTCTTCACTTTCAAGGAGCGCCTGTTCCGCTTTTTTTCTCCTGGCAATATCCAGGGCGAAAATCGCCGCCCGTTCCGTTATATCTCCAAGAAATATTACAACCCGGTCAATGGTTTTATCTTCTCCCATTACCGGGAAAAGGCTAATGTCGAAAAGCTTTCCTTCCCGTTCATCTTCAAAGCGGACGGGAGCACAATTTTCCATGAGTTCTTTCATGAAATGAAACCGGAACTCCGATGATTGAAAAGGGAAAAATTCAAATAGCTGGGATCCCACAATCTCGCCCGGATTCATATTAATCCTGCTTGCAAATGATTTATTCGCGGCCAGAATTGTTCTGCTCGCGGCGTCAACAATCAGTGCTGAGTCACTGGTGGCGGCAAGCAGCGCTTGTACGGTTTCTTTGCTTTTTCGCAGATCTTGTGGGTTGAATTCATTCTTATCTTTCATAACATTTTCGCTTGAGTTTACTCTTGAGGAGTCAACGGCTCAATATCCTCCATTGTATAGATTGAAACCTCTGTACTGTCCGGTTCCGTGTCGTCTTGTTCTTTAAGTATTTTTATTAATACAATTGCCCTGTCATCACTCTGTTCCCGGGAATCGCAGAATTTATTAAGATCCGATACCAGGCCCGCAAGCAGGTCTTTTGGGGCCCGGGTTCCATGCAGTTTAACAAAGGCATGGAGCCGTTCCGTAGTATAGAAGCCATCGTCACTATCCCGTGCCTCCGTAATACCGTCGGTATAAAGAAAAAGCATATCATCGACCTGGAGTTTTATTTTTTTATTTACAAAATGCGGAGTGCCGATGATCCCTATGGGAAAACCGGAATCAGACAGCATTTCTTCAATAGTCCCGCTCCCGGCACGGTAAATAAACGGGGGAAGGTGCCCGCAATCGGTATAAGAAAGCGTAAGCGTGTCCATGTCAAATATTCCGTAAAAAGCGGTTAAATAATGATCCATATCGCCAATAAGTGAAAAAATATCCGCGTTTACCCTGGTGCAGACTTCAAGAGGAGTCCTGCTAATGGAGCTATGGTTTATAAAACTTGTTTTCGCCATTGTGGTAATGAGGGCGGCAGCTACTCCGTGACCGGAAACATCAGCGATCATAAACGAATACGCCGATTTACCGATTCGGCGGATATCATAAACATCTCCCCCAACACTTTTCATTGCCATATATTGTGAATCAACCTCCAGGTCCGGTGTTGGCGGGATTGTTCTAATAATACATTCCTGGACTTTCCTTGCTATTTCCAGGTCTTGATGCAGCTGTTCTGTTCGCTGCTGTATAACCTCCCGCAGGTTCCTGGTGTATTTCCTGGTAAATGCCGGTGAGATAATTGAAAAGAGCGCTACACTTAATATTGTTTGCAAAATAATAAAAACAAATAGAGCGCTTCTCGCGATGTCGGCTATGATTATATGGGGCTCAAGGTTGATATAATAATTTTCAAGAAGAGAAAATCCCTCCTCTTTGATGCTCAGATAGCTGCCCGGTGGTTTTTTCTGAGAGATCGTGATCTCTGCCGGAATGATCTGTTGGGCGAGCTTTAAAATATTTTCAACCTTGTACCCAAAAAGATAGAATCCTTTTGTATAGGGATAGCCCCCATTCTCGCATACCGGGGATACCGAAAGGAGCCGTACTTCTCCCCGGTACCGGGTCAGGTCGTGCCAGATGATTATTTTGTCAATATCGGTCTTGGTCTTCTGCTTAAGCATTCTTCGGTACTTGGGGTAGAATTCCGTGTATTTTTTCGAAGTAAGCAAGAAGAACTTTTTTCTTTTTTCGATATCTTCCATACCCAGGAGGTTGTTTTCTTCCCCGAGATTGTTGAGCGAGGCATTTCCTTCGATTATGGAAAAAAGAAGGACGAAATTTTTATCGACAACTTCATAAATATCATATTCCTTACGGAGAGTCGTGTCGGTCCCCACAAAATCGAGCAGTGCTGCGATGTCATTTTTTTCCACTGCCCGGGCCATTTCTGTCCACCAGGCATAGCCGGTTATTTTGCTTTCATAGACCAGCTTTCTCTGTGCCAGGAATTTTTTCCATGAAAGGGTAAACTCTTTTTTCCGGTTATCTTCAATGAGCGCCGCGATCTTTTCCACAAAAAAATATCCGAATCCACATTCCAATATAATGAGGATCACCAGGAATACTCCTAATGCCTGTAAAAAAAGTGTATTAAATCTTTTTTTTCTCGTGCTCCGGGTTTTTTTTGATTGGGAACTCATCGCTTGTCCTTACTCATAACTGTCAAGAAAAGCCTCCGTTGCTTTTAGCTTCCCGTTTTTGGCCGTTACCAAAAGATACCCGTGCCCGTCCGATTCTGCGTCGGAAACATCCGCTGTATGGTACACCGTCATCTCTTTTGTTACGTTTAATTTGTCCAGAGTCTTACGGCTGTTTCTGCCATACCGTTCCAGCTGCTGCCGGGTATCCTGAAGAATGTTGTCTCCCGGTTCAATTACTGTTTTACAAAAACGGTTGTCGTGTCCCTTGAAAATGGCATGGACCTCGTATTGTACTAATGGAACAAGCACCCCCAGGGGATGTACTATCTTGCTGGCCCGGTCTTTTTTAAACGACCCGGAACTTTTTAAGGAACCCGTATAGATATAGTTTGAGTGCCATTCCTGCTGGTACTTCGACCAGCCGGGATACCCTGTTGAGGGAGGAGGCGTAGGGTCCAGTTTTCGGGCAAACCAGTCGGCACTTCGTATCTCCGAGTCTGCTTCGCGTACGGGCGTGTAGAACCCGGCGTGAATTTCCGTGGTATGTTCAAATCCTGGTGTCCTGGGATTGAGGGCTATTCTCCGCTGGTATGAGCGCGCGGTTACGGGAAATTTTCTTGAATAGTCCCAGTTTTTAAATTTCCAGGACAACTTGTATTTATCGGGATCAATTGATGGATAACTTCCTCTTGGATCATGATGAATTCCTACTACCGGGGTAAGCGCTGCCTTTTTTGCCTTTTTTAATTGCTTGCGGAGCCATTCTTTTTGGGGTTTACGCATGCCGCCTCCCCAGTTCATAACATTCAGTTTATCGGCAAAGCTTTCCAGCAGGGATGATGACCCGGTGTGGCTTGCGGTGCGGTAATGGGCCGGGAGATCATAACTGTTGAGCATGAAGAATTTAAAGGGGCCCCGCTTGAATGAATAATAAAGCGGACCAAAGGTGCTTTCATACAGCAGGAGCCCGTCACTGTCGGGATCCCCCACGGAATCGACAAAACGATACCCGTCATGGTTTCCCGGGATTGTGTAAATAGGAACATGGAGCCCAACCAGGGCCATCCAGGCCTGCAGGTAATTGTGCGGATAGTCTGCCGCTCCTCCAAAGAGTTTCTTTAATATACTACCGGCACTGCCGTATTGACAATCAACAACATCTCCCACCAGGAGAATAAATTCAATATCTGTTTGAGGAGATCTTTTTATTGATTCCTTTTCTTTTATCCGGTTCATTCTCCTTACGAACATAAGCGTTCCTTTGGCAACGGAATGGAGCTCCCCCCATTGAATATCTCCTGCTACGATGAAATTGAAATCGGGGGAGGGATTCTTAATTGAATAAACAGCGTTGTATTGAACATCAATAAGGTTGTTGTTTTTATCCAGGATGACCAGGGCAAAGAGGCTTTCCGGCATTTCCTGCCGTACCTGTAATTGCTGGGTATAAATTGTTCCTTTGGAAAATTTTTTTATTTCCTTGAGGGTTTTTGCTTTTTTGATTAAGGGAATGGAGATTCCTTTTTTTATTGCGAGTTCTTTTGTTTTGATGTTAAAAGAGGCAATCCGTTCGCGAATGGATTCTTCCGAGTCTTTTCGTAATTTTTTATATTCATTTTTGGGAAAAAGGTCTTCGTCTTCCTTCGCCTTCCGGGAAAGCGGAATAACATAGGGATTTTCTTCGTCCAGGAAGGTCAATTCCTTTCGAGGGACAAGCCGGTATATCCATTGCTCCGGGGTATCTTCTTCAGCTGTGTAGAGCACTACTTCTAATTCGGGAAATTGTTTTTTTTCTCCCTCTTTAATTTTTTTTAGCTGTGCCGGCAGGTCTATTCGTAAGGGGTTTCCCAGGGTAGGGTAAATGAGTTTTGTAACCAGGTTGGTTGGGTCCACATCCTGATTTTCTATGCGGGACCGGTCCAGTAGTTCCCCCGGGTATTGTGGCAGGTCGTTGGTTCCCGATGCCTCTTCCACCGGTTTTACGGTTTTTTTATTTCCACAGGTGGTTAAAAAGGTAATTATTGCAGCGCAGACAATTATCGTAATAGTTTTATTTGGCAGGGTCATAAAATCAGCCTCCTTGTTGATTCGCGGAACCACTACACACCTTTTGAGTATATAGGTAATCAATCGAATTATCCTAATTTTTTTACTTTATTTCAAGAAGAATTTTTTAATTAGTCAAAATTGTGGGGATAAGAAAGTTCGATGCTTCGGCTCCGCTCAGCACAGGGGTTCGAGGTTTTTTGCCGAAGGGTTTTGTTTCTGCGAGGAGAGACGTTGCGTGCAACGTCTTTACGGGTTGGTTTTCGAAGATATTGCCCGGGGTTTTGTTCCTGCGAGGAGAGACGTTGCGTGCAACGCCTTTACGGGTTGGTTTTCGAAGACATTGCCCGGGGTTTTGTTTCTGCGAGGAGAGACGTTGCGTGCAACGCCTTTACGGGTTGGTTTTCGAAGATATTGCCCGGGGTTTTGTTTCTGCGAGGGAGAGACGTTGCGTGCAACGCCTTTACGGGTTGGTTTTCGAAGACATTGTTCCGGGGCTGGTTTTTGAGACGTTGCAGTGCAACGCCTCTACGGGCTTGTTTCCGAAGATTTTATCCGGTCCTGCCGGTGTTGTTCTTAACCGATCACCGATCACCCGGCCCTCTGGGCCACCGATTACCTTCCCCTGCCGGATGCAGCTCGCAATATTATTTAGTTTCTGATCTATGGGGGAGGAGCAGCTCCGCAAGGGCGACCCAGTAAGCGGCGCCTGTTGACAGGATGTTGTCGTTGAAATTATAGCCGGGGTTGTGAAGGGTTTCGTTCTTTCCGGCAGAGCCCGCGCCTAAGGCGATATAGGCGCCGGGCACCTTGTGGAGCATAAAGGCAAAGTCTTCCGCGCCCATGAAGGGAGTAATAGTCGGGGAAACCTTATCCGCTCCGGCAGCGCGCCGGGCCGCGTTAAGAGCGTTTTCTGTTTCTTCAGGGGAGTTAACCAGTACGGGATAGCGTTTTTCATAGCTGAACTCCAGTTCCATATTGGAAGCGGCCGTTATTCCCCGGGCGATTTCACCGATCCGGTCCCGGATTAAGTCCCTGGTCTCCTCACTAAAAGCCCGGACCGTTCCCTGTAACGATACCGATTGGGGCAGTATATTATAGGTAGTTCCGCCGTGGATTTGCGTTACACTGAGCACTCCCGGTTCTGCGGGGTTTATATTCCGGGAAATAATTTCCTGGAACATGGTTATCATCCTTGCTGCCGCCAGAATAGTGTCGGTTCCCAGGTGAGGGGTTGCCGCGTGGGTGCCGGTCCCTTTAATAATGATATCAAACACATCATAAGAAGCCATCATTGGGCCGGGACACAGGGCAAAATGCCCTTCAGGAAGATTGGGAAAATTGTGCATGCCGTAGATCCCTTCCACAGGGAAGCGGGAAAAGAGCCCGTCATCGATCATGGTTTTGGCGCCTCCCTCATTTTCTTCAGCAGGCTGGAAAATGAAATGAACGGTCCCTTCAAAGCTTTCGTTTGAGGCAAGATATTTTGCCGCTCCAAGAAGCATGGCCATATGGCCGTCGTGACCGCAGGCGTGCATTTTGCCCTTGTTTTTAGAGCGGTATTCAACAGTAGTTTCTTCGGTAACGGAAAGACCGTCAATGTCGGCTCTCAATGCTATTGCTTTTATAGTGTTTTTTCCTTTTGAGAGTGTGCCTGCAACACCGGTCTTTGCCAGGCCCCGGTGAACCGTGAGACCAAATGAGCTCAGGAGCTCCGCGATATAATCGGCTGTACCGTGTTCTTCATAGGCTATTTCCGGGTGGGCGTGGAAATGGTGCCGCCATTCTTTCATTTCGGGAACTAAGGTTTTAAGGGCTGAAATTAAATCCATGTTGTTGAATCTCCTGCGTAACTTCTTCTTATTATTAATTAACTGTCAACAAAATAATTCAGCCAAAAACAGCATACTCAAAAGACTTGACAATGTGCCGTATATAATATATATTATATATATTAGACTACAAATATATGGAGGACTATACAAATGAAAATAGATAAGGATCGTAATTATCTCAAACATCCCAGGAAGGCATCTCACTGGGCCAAATTAACGGGGTTCCGACGCCTGCTGCTGCTTTCGGTCGTTCTCACGGCTCTTTTGTGGGGCGTTTTGTATGCGAAGCCTGCTGTTGAAGAGTATGAAGATACTTTTGTGGAGGGTATGGCGCTGGTCTACTA
>JAAENB010000097.1 GCA_024224995.1 bacterium
AGCAGTTCTAAGAGGGAAGTTTATAGCAATAAAATCCTACCTCAAGAAACAAGAAACATCTCAGAGAAACAGCCTAACCTTGCACCTAAAGCAATTAGAGAAAGAAGAACAAAAAAACCCCAAAGTTAGCAGAAGGAAAGAAATCATAAAAAACAGAACAGAAATAAAT
Source organism: bacterium (assembly GCA_024224995.1). The sequence goes on from JAAENB010000097.1 coordinate 170, forward strand.
GAAAAAGAAATGAAGGAAACGATAGCGAAGATCAATGAAACAAAACGCTGGTTCTCTGAGAAGATAAACAAAATAGATAACCCACTAGCCAGACTAATCAAGAAAAAAAGGGAGAAGACACAAATCAATAGAATTAGAAATGAAAAAGGAGAAGTAACAATTGACACTGCAGAAATACAAAAGATCATGAGAGATTACTACAAGCAGCTCTATGCCAATAAAATGGACAACTTGGAAGAAATGGACAAATTCTTAGAAAGGCACAACCTGCCAAGACTGAATCAGGAAGAATAGAAAATATGAACAGAGCAATCACAAGCACTGAAATTGAAACTGTACTTAAAAATCTTCCAACAAACAAAAGTCCCGAACCAGATGGCTTCACAGGTGAATTCTATCAAACG
>JAAENB010000098.1 GCA_024224995.1 bacterium
AACATAGCTAGGCACAAGGTTCTGTGAGTTGTTAAGGATTTTGACAGTTTGGCCAACTTTTCTTCGGGGATATTGAGGTTTTGGGGGTCAAAATATGGTTTTTGGCCAAAAAATGAAAAAAATGACCAAAATGACCAAAACTTTCGGAAGTTTTTGCCAATTTAAGTGGAGATTTCATATTGGAAAATCGATTTTTTGCGTTTTGCAAGGGGGGTACCCAGGTTTTTGCGATTTTGGCTACTTTTTAAGCATTTTTTGACCATTTTTGGTCAATTTTTGCTCAAAACCATGGTTTTGAGGGTCTAAATCGTTGACAACAGCGGTTTGAGGGTAAACCCATCGAAAAAATGATCAAAAGTTGAAAAAACTGCTCCAAATGTGCGTTTTTTTTACCCCAATATCCCCGGCAATCCTTGTAGATTTGAGCGTTCTTTTTTATGTTTGGAAAAAGTGCAGTGCAATCTCCAAGTGTATATATAATATATAGTGGTTTTGGGGTCATTTTTGATCCTTTTTGGGTCCTTTTTACAGGTCATTAGAACCCCAAAATCCCTGGAAAAGCCCTATGATCGGAGCTCTTTGGCATGCCTTTGATCAACTTTTGGCCATTCCACTGCTACAACGTAAACCAAAAACCAAACATAGCTAGGCAAAAGTTCTGTGAGTTGTTAAGGATTTTGACAGTTTTTAAGTGGATTTTATATTGGTTTTAGTGGAAAAACTTGTTGCCATTCCACTGCTCAACAACTTATAAACACATAAACTAAACACATAGCTAGGCACAAGTTCTGTGAGTTGTTAAGGATTTTGACAGTTTTTGAGTGGATTTCATATTGGTTTTAGTGGAAAAACTTGTTGCCATTCCACTGCTCACCACAATAAAACCAATATAACATAGCTAGGCACAAGGTTCTGTGAGTTGTTAAGGATTTTGACAGTTTGGCCAACTTTTCTTCGGGGATATTGAGGTTTTGGGGGTCAAAATATGGTTTTTGGCCAAAAAATGAAAAAAATGACCAAAATGACCAAAAC
>JAAENB010000099.1 GCA_024224995.1 bacterium
AAGAGTAGTTGACAAAATAAAAATTATGCGTTATATATATAGTATATCAACCCGGGTCTTCGGCTCCGCTCAGACACCGGATGGCCGGGAAAAAATACGAAAGAAACTTAATTGTATTGCGAGCTGCATCTGGCCTTGAAGGAGTATGGGCTCTTTGGGTTGGGAGGACTGTTTGAGCGGAGCGAGTTCCGGAGCAATCCAAAGAGCCCATACTACTTCAAGGCCCGCGCACAAGCAAAAAGAGTTTCTTGAGAGAGAGGAAACCATGTTCGATTGGATAGCAACACAAAAAGAACGAAACCTGGTTCTGCCGGGAGATGATCTGCTTCCGGAAGTAAAGGGCTCGTCAACGCATGCCATAACAATCGAGGCTTCCCGGGAAACGATCTGGCCCTGGCTGCTGCAAATGGGCTGTGACCGCGCGGGATGGTACAGCCATGATTTTCTTGATAACGGCAGAAACCCAAGCGCTGAAGAAATTATACCGGAACTACAGGACGTAAAAGAGGGTGATATCCTTCCAAACCGGCCCGGCAGCACTGAAGGGTTTGAGATCATTAAACTGGATAAACCGGAACTTTTCGCCCTGGGAGCGTACCTGGAAATCCCAAAATTCAACACCATTCCCTGGCAGGAGAAGCTTCCCCGCAAGTATATGAGAAGCACCTGGCTATTTGTTCTACAGGAAAGAGACAAAGACAGGACCAGGCTCCTGGTAAGAGCCCGGGGAGTGATCTACCCCTGGTATTGGCGAATCCTGCTCGGTTACTGCATGGCCCCTGCTCACAAGGTCATGCAGCGCAAACAGCTCCTGAACCTTCGCGAACGCGTGGAAAATCCCGAGAACAAGCTGAACAACTTGCTCTGAACAAAGACTTTTCACTTTGTTCAGACGCAACCAACACGCTCCAGGCTCTTTATTACCACTTCTCTGTTTTTTTAACAAAAAAGGTTTACAAAAAAGACCCGGGGAATAAACCCTGAACTCCGGCAAATGAAAGATCTTGCCTGTTTTTTTAAATTAATACTTGAAATTATGTCCCATTAGAGAAATAATAGTATATGGATTTTATACACTTACACAACCACACCGACTACTCCATCCTGGATGGAGCAATAACAGTAAACAAGCTTATTGACAGAGCAGTTGAGCTGAAAATGCCCGCAATCGCGCTCACGGATCATGGCAACATGTATGGAGCGATTGAGTTCTACCAGAAGGCAAAAAGAGCCGGCATTACCCCCATTATTGGCCAGGAATTTTACCTTGCTCCCGGGTCCAGACTCTCAAAACTATCGACCGGGAACAGGGCCGATGACAAAGCCAGTCACCTCCTTATCCTGGCAAAAAACCTTACGGGCTACAACAACCTCATGAAACTCTCCTCTATAGGTTTTACAGAGGGTTTCTATTATAAACCCAGGATCGACATGGAGGTACTTGAAAAATACTCCGAAGGCCTCATCTGCGGTTCTGCCTGCATTGGCGGGGATATTCCCCAGCATATTCTAAGAGGCAATCTGAAAGAAGCGAGAGCGGCAGCAGGCAGGTACAACGAGATTTTCGGTAAGGATCATTTTTACCTTGAACTCCAATATCACGGCATGCCGGAGCAGGAGCTGGTAAATAAAGAGCTTGTTAAGATCGCGTCGGAATTGAATATTCCGCTCATTGCCACGAACGATGCCCACTATGTAAAAAAAGAGGATTCCTATGCGCATGAAATCCTTTTATGTGTACAAACCGGGAAAACCATGCTTGATGAAAACCGGATGCGGTTCTCTTCCAATGAATTCTATTTAAAATCCCAGGAAGAGATGCTCAAGGTATTCCCTGACTATCCTGATGCCCTGTTCAATACGCATAAAATATATGAGATGATAGACCTTGAATTGGACCTGGGAAATCCAATACTGCCGAATTTTGAAGTTCCCGAAGGATTTAACCTGGACACCTACCTGCGTCACCTGGTAATGATAGGGGCTAAAAAACTATACGGAGAAAATCCGTCGGAAGAAGTATATAAACGAATTGACTATGAGCTGTCCGTTATTACCAGCATGCATTTTTCCGGGTATTTTTTAATTGTCTGGGATTTTATTAACTATTCCCGGCAGATCGGGGTGCCCGTAGGACCGGGCCGGGGTTCGGCTGCCGGTTCAATTGTATCGTACTGTCTTGACATTACAGCACTGGACCCCTTAAAGTACAACCTTCTCTTTGAACGATTTCTCAATCCCGACAGGAATGAAATGCCTGATATGGACCTTGACTTTTGCGCTGAAAGGCGGGAAGAGGTTATTGATTATGTTAAACGGAAATACGGAGAAGATCATGTAAGCCAGATTATTACCTTTAACACCATGAAAGCAAAGGCCGTTGTTAAAGACGTGGCACGGGCTCTTGACATACCTTTTGCGCGGGCAAATGAAATAAGCAAACTTATTGAAGAAGATAAACTCAAAGACGCGCTTATTGCCAATAAAGAATTTAAGGCTTTTCACGAATCCGATGAAGGAAGAGAGCTCATAGACATTTCTCTTAAACTGGAAGGGCTGGTACGCTCTGCCGGAAAACACGCGGCTGGTGTTGTTATTTCCAAAGGACCGCTTACGGACTATGTTCCTCTGTACAAGGACCCAAAGGAAGGAAGTATCTCGTCCCAGTTTGAAAAAAACACCCTTGAAGAGGCGGGCCTGGTTAAAATGGACTTCCTGGGCCTGCGTAACCTTACCATCATAGACAAGTGTTTAAACCTTATAAAAGAAAGTATTGATGAAGTCGTAAACATTGAAACAATTCCACTGGATGATGAATCCACCTACGCCCTGCTGCAGCGAGCCGACACCAAAGGAGTGTTCCAGCTTGAAAGCAGCGGTATGCAGAATATACTACGCAGGATGGGGCCAACAGTCTTTGAAGATATTATTGCTATTGTAGCCCTGTACCGCCCTGGTCCGCTGGGGTCCGGTATGACCGATGACTTCATCAAACGAAAAAGGAACCCGGAACTCATTGAGTACCCGCATGAGTCATTAAAGCCTGTTTTAGAAGACACCCTTGGTGTTGTTGTTTACCAGGAACAGGTTATGCTTATTTCCCAGGTTCTTGGCGGCTTTACCCTGCCGGAAGCGGACAAGCTCCGAAAGGCCATGGGAAAAAAGAAGATAGACATGATCAATGAACTGGAAGACAAATTCCTCAAAGGCGCGGAAGAGAAAAAAATAGACCGCAAACTGGCCGAAAGTGTATACAGTATGATCAAAAAGTTCGGAGAATACGGGTTCAACAAATCCCACTCTGCCGCGTATGCTCTTGTGACTTACCAGACTGCCTATTTAAAGGCACACTATCCAATACAATACATGACTGCCCTCCTCTCTTCCCAGGCCGATGTTATAGATTACATCAACGACTGTAAAGCAGCGGGAATAAAAGTGCTCCCGCCTTCTATTAACAAAAGTGATTTCGATTTTACTGTTGAGGGAGATTCAATACGCTTTGGCTTTGGCGCCATCAAGGGTATTGGAGAAAAGGCAATTGAAGCAATTATAAAAACCCGGGATAAAACCGGTGAATTTGAAACCATGAAGGAATTCCTTGAAGATGTTCCCCTGGTTACGGTGAATAAAGGCGTACTTGAGGCCCTGGTGAAATCGGGCACCTTTGACGCGATTCATTCCAACAGGGCTCAGCTTTATGACGCGGTGGAATATCTCATCGATTCGGCAAGAAAGCTCCAGGAAGACAAGGCTTCGGGCCAGGGAAATCTTTTTGCCGGGCCGGCCTCTCCTGAAGGAGAAAAAGCCGGTCTGGATATTCCCAAACGGGAAGAATGGCACGACAATGAAAAACTGGCTCATGAAAAAGAGGCTATTGGCCTGTATATTTCCGGTCATCCTCTGGCCAGGTATGAGAATGAGATCCGGTCTTTCTCATCCATTTCGCTGGCAAAAATCACCGACGAGTATAACGAAGAGGAAATATCGGTTGTGGGTATTATTAACAATCTCCAGATCCGGAGATCGAAGCGGGGCAACCTTTTTGCCAGTGCCTCTTTTGAAGATCTCGACGGCTCCGTAGATATTCTATTTTTCTCTAAAATACTGGAGCAGTATAAAAACCTTCTCTCTTCCACTGAGCCCATTATGGTAACGGGTCCTGTTGAGGTTGAAGGAGATGTGGCGAAAAAATTGATCGCGAAGCAGGTCCGGCCGCTGAAGGAAGTTCGCCGGGAGGCTGTATCCGCTCTTCATATTCAGCTGGACCCAATTGGCGTTGACGATTCATTGCTCACAAACCTGAAGTCGATCCTGCTGAATCATAAAGGAGACTGTTCTATCTTTTTCCACATCAAGGAAAAGGAAAAAGAAAAGGAAAAAATAATCCGGGCTCACCGGACATTCAATATTACTCCTTCGGAAAAACTGGTTAAGGATCTTTCGCTGATTGTTGGCCAGGAAGCAATTCGCTATACGATTGGGCATAATCAGTAAGCCGTAGAAACAAAAAGCCGGGATGCATCCTTAAGATACACCCCGGCCGGTTTTGGAGGGTAGACTCTCAACCTCTGCGGGGGAGCAAGAGGAAGGGAATCAAACTTCTTGTACTCTATTACTCATCTTTTTCTTAGATATTTATCAAATTTTTTAGTCATCTTCAGGAGGCGGTCCGTCACCTCTTCCTTTTCCTCCCCTTTTGCCGCGAGGGGCTCGTAATTCACTTTCGTCCAGTACGCCGTCTCCATTTACGTCCATCGATTTAAAGAGATTAGCATGATGCGTGTCCCATTCACTTTGACTGATTTTACCGTCTTTATTGGTATCAATCTTCCGGATGGGCGGTCCGTGTTTTCCGGGTCCCCGGCCTCGCCGGGCTTCAACAGCAATGGACATGGAAAAGACCAGAATGCCGCATACCAGGATTAAACTCTTCTGTTTCATTGTTAATAGCCTCCTTAAACAGGATTCTTCTGTTTTCCTGTTTGTTATTTAATAATACAGTTTAATATTAAAAAGCGGTCAAAAAAAACAAAAAGATGCGAAAAAAACTTCAAACCATAAAAAACATGGGAAGCGTACACCATCCTCCCAGGACAAAGGTAATTGCGGCAATTATCCAGTTTGTTGCTGCCGCCCGGGTGTATGACATCAGGGAAAATCGAATCCCGTTGATAACCCCTGATATACTCATTGAGAGTGGTATGACCCCAATTAGAATTACTATTGCAGTCATTGCATCATCATTATTGTTTGACTCCGAATACCGCCACCCCACAATAAGAAGTAATGGAATCAATACCACCAGGGCCACAAGAATATTGTATAAAATTCCTTTTGCCACATTATTTTCCGAAAGCATCTCCTATTCCTCCTTATAATGAACCATATTATGAACCTTCCCGGTTCACTGCTTGAGGCACCGCCCCCTTCTTTTTTTCCAGCAGCTCATATATTTTCCCAGAGCCGGGAACCCGGGGACCAGCAGCCCTGTCTCTTCCCGGTATTGGAAATAATCTTCATTATTCAGGGATTCCATCTCTTTCTCTTCCGATCTGGCCCGGTACAGCATCATGGGAATAAAAAGAACCAGCATAATAGCTAAGAAAATATAATTGAGGAAACAAAAGGCGATTCCAATGCCGAAAAATATAAGCGAGCTGTACATGGGATGCCGTACAATGCCGTAAGGGCCTTCGCGAACAATCCGGTGATTTTCCCTGATCTCTATCTGGTCCGACCAGAAATTCCGGAGGTAGTATCTCGCGTAAATATTCGCTGCCGTACTCCCTATCATGAGAAGGGCTCCAAACAGGAAAAAGAACAAATTAGCAAGCCTGCTGGTTTCTACAATACCGGTACTTAATTGAAGCAGGGGCACAATGCCGCAAAAGACCAGGATCATAGTGAACGTTGAAACCGGGCACACCCGTTTCTTTAAAACTCCTTCCCCGTCCTTTTCCGTAAACATAATAGCAATACTTACCAGGATCGCGATGGAGCAGAGCATCAGGATAGCCATTGCAATATGAAAAAACGGGTTCAGGGCAAGATTTTTTTCCAGGATTACTCCGGCATTATGAAACAGTTTCCGCGTCAACTCGTTCACGATAATTCTCCTTGCTCCCGGTATATATTCGATACAAGAGCACCATGGTAAAATATCCCATCCCAAAAAAACCCATGACCTGGTATACCGAATACCCGTATACGATTTTGGGTTCGGTTCGAATAAATTCAATAAGAAACCGGTACGTACTATAGATCATTAGATAGAGCACAAAATGCATGGTAAGGAGCACTCTTTTTTTATGCAGTATATAAAAAACGACTGCAAGAATAAGATGAAACACCACCGTGTAAACCGGTACCGGGTGCGCCGGGACACCGGCATGGTTCTGTATTCCGAGAAAAAACCCTGTTTCCACTCCGCCGCAGCATCCGTTAAACAAACAGCCGAATTTACCAATACTTACGGCAACACACAGGGGGATAATATATTTATCCCCGTAATGCCCGGGAATTCCATACCGTGCTTTTGCCAGGTTCGATCCTATATAACCGCCAACAAGCGCTCCAAAAATACTTTTCCCGGTTATAATAAACTCCGGTTCCAGCCCATAGCTTGCAATCACCGGAATCTTGGCTCCCAGTATGACCCCGATTACCATCCCCATAAACATAAAAGACCGCTTTTCCGGTGACAGTTTTTCATATTCATCAAATGTCAGTTTCCTGGAAACCAGCCACGCAGCAATAATCCCCAGGCAGTTAAATAACGCGTATAACAACAATCCTTTCACAGTTTTCTTCCATAAAACAAACTTTATTAAGAGAGCACCTGACCCCGTGGTCGCGTCTTAACATAAGGGATATCGACCCGGAATGTAAATTATGCCTGCCTGGAGTAATACCTCTGCAGAACGTTCGGAACTCGCTCCGCTCAGACAGCCTCACAACCTGCCGAGGCATCACTCCAGGCAGGCATAATTTACATTCCGAATTACGTTTTCCGGTATTATTAAGACACGACCGACCCGGTGCATCGGGGAAAAAATACGTCAGAAACCAAATAATATTGCGAGCTGCATCTGGCCTGGAAGTAGTATGGGCTCTTTGGGTTGTGAGGACTGTTTGACCGGAGGGAGTTCCGCAGCAATCCAAAGAGCCCATACTACTTCCAGGCCCGCTCACAAGCACAAATTTATTCAAGCAATTCCCCCCTATGCAGGTTATTATAAACGCAAAAGGGTACAATGCGCTCGTTGCCTGCCGAAACTCCCACACAGCATTTCTGCACCCGCTCACTATCGAAGGTATCAACATCCATAAAGTTCTTTACCAGGACCCGTAAAATCTTCATATCTTCATGACTGGACATTTTTGCGTTGAGAAAAAACTCTTTTAAACGTTCGTACTCATTTCCCGGTTTTTTAAAAAACCGCGTAAACGAACAGGAGCAGTCCCTTGCGTATTCCAGGATCTTTTCATCAAAGGCAATCCGGTCCGAGAGCTCATCAATATGATCGGTATACTCAATATGGTCCAACAATGAAAACACCTGTGTTTCCGAGCAAAACAGGAATGCCAGAAAAGTACAGTTAATATGAGAACAGGGAAGAGAAATAATATCCTGTTGATTAAAATAGCCCGACTCTGCCAGCGCGCCAATGATATCATCCACCAGGACGTGTTCAAAGCCGCGGTCCTCTGCCGCTCCGATCTTTGCCAGCCGCTGCAGGGTAATACCGGAAATATTCTCCCGCTCCACTGCCAGCTGCAGAATATTTTTCACCTGGTCTATATTGTCTCTAAATATTGTTGCCGTAAGGCATATTTTAACCCCATCTTTGTCAAGGGCATCAATTATTCGAAGTTTCAGATTGTTCAGGGCTCTGCCCCGCAGTTTTACCACAGCCGCTTCATTTGAGCCGTCATATTGCAGGTATATTTCTACCCGGTCTTTCAGCTTTTTGATATGCTTATAGAGGGTCCTGTTTTCCAGCAGCAGAAGCCCATTGGTATTAATAAGGATCCTCCCGATCGATTTGGTACAGGCATAATCAAGGAATTCCCTGAAACGCGGATGAAGCAGCGGTTCCCCTCCTGAGATTTGCAAAACCTCAAGAGTTCCGTTCTCCGCAATAAGCAGTGTATTCAGCCGGGATTTAAATTCATCAAAAGAAATATCGGTCTTTTTTAGGGAGTGAGCATAACAGACCGGGCAATCCATGTTGCAGCGCCCGGTTATTTCAATAAGGCCGGTACAGACATGCTGTTTGTGTTCCGGACAATAACCGCATTCCTCCGGACAGCCGGTTCGGCCCATACCCTGAGACTCAAAACAGTGATGTACCCGCTTTCCCGGCACCTCATAGGTCCTGTCAAAAAACCGGGTCTCATTACTGCTGACCCGCGTCCGGAACTCTCCATGCCCGGAACAGGTTTTCCGCATAAAAACCGAGCCATTGTGTGATTCCTTTTCTGCCGGTATAAGCTGCCCGCATTCGGGGCACAGTCCTTTTGTCATGCTCATCATCATATTCCACCCTCCTATTTTAGCAATAACTTTTTAAAAAATACCGGTTGGACTGTCGGTATGATTTTTTAATCTGCGGAAAAAAAAGTTGACTTTAATAGGGGGTGCGCCTGTTTTAGTAGCGAAGACAGGGGGAAGGTGATCGGTAAAGAGAAAGAGGCGAAGCCGGAATGTAACCTATGCCCGGAGCGATGCCTCCGCGGAACGTTCGGAACTCGCTCCGCTCAGACCGCCTCACAACCCGCAGAGGCATCGCTCCGGGCATAGGTTACATTCCGAATTACGTTTTTCGGTATATTAAGACACGACCGACCCGGTTTAGCAGGGAAAATTTAGCAGGGAAAAAATAGATCAGAAACTAAATAATATTGCGGGCTGCATCGGGCCTTGAAGTAGTATGGGCTCTTTGGGTTGTGAGGACTGTTTGAGCGGAGCGAGTTCCGGAGCAATCCAAAGAGCCCATACTACTTCAAGGCCCGCGCACAAGCAAAATTAAGTTTCTTAAGAGAGGTTATGAGAATGAA
>JAAENB010000100.1 GCA_024224995.1 bacterium
CAGAGTAAAAATTCGTTTGATATACAAATCCGGAAAGCAGCAGCATGAAATTTATCCGCAAATTTCTAAAATATTTAATGCTGCTGTTTATTATATTAATTGCTGGCGGGGCAATTGCCTGGCTTATTGCTCCTACAGGCCCTCGTGAACTCCTGGAATTCGATGACCCTTATCACAAAAAAAGAAAAGCTGTTTCCGCGAAACAGTATATGGCCTCTACCGGTACTCCCTGGGCTACGCAGGCCGCTGTTGATGTTCTGGAAAACGGCGGTAATGCCTTTGACGCTGCCGCAGCAGCTCTTCTTGTTCTCAATGTAACCTATGGCGAAGCCGCGAGTTTCCCGGGCGTTGCTCCGCTCCTCATTTATGACGCCAAAACCAACACTATTAAAGGCTATGTCGGCGCGGGTACTGCCCCTGAAAAAGCAACTATCGAACTTTTTAAATCAAAAGGTCACAAAACCGTTCCTAAAAACGATATGTGGGCTCAGCTTCTTCCCGCGTCTCCTGATGTTCTCATCTCCCTGCTTAAGGATTACGGCACTAAAAGCTTTAGCGAACTCTCCCGTCCTGCTGCCCGTATCGCTAAAGAGGGTTTTCCCGTACACAAAACCATGCTCAAAAATCTCGATCTTAACCTGGTTGAGCGCTTCGGTTTTAACCTGCTCATGCCCTATAATGTTGATATCTACCTGAGCGGCCAGTGGTGGCGGCCTCTTCATCATAAAGAACGCTTTGTAAGGCCTCATCTTTCACAGACTTTTCTGGACATGGCTCAGGCCGAAAAGGATATCCTGAGAAGAGAAAACTCCCGTTCCCGCGGCCTCACTGCGGTAAGGGATTATTTCTATAAAGGCCCTATTGCGGACAAAATTGTCGATATGCATAGCAAAGAGAACGGTCTTTTTTCCAAAAAAGACCTGGCCAATTACAAGGGCTACTGGGAAAAACCCGTCTCCGGCTCCTTCAAAGAATATACTATTTTCGCCAATAATACCTGGTGCCAGGGTCCCGTTGTGCCCATGGTTTTACAGCTCCTCGAAGGTATTGACCTTAAATCCCTGGGCCATAATTCTCCCGAGTATCTTCATACGCTTATCCAGGCCATTGAACTTGCCATGGCCGATAGAGAAGCTTTCTTCGGAGATCCCGAATTTGTTAAGGTTCCCATTAAAGGACTTCTCGATCCGGGCTATGCCGCAGAAAGAAGAAAGCAGCTCACTCCGGGCAAAGCATTCGGCAAGATGCCCGCTCACGGCAGCCCCTCCGGTTTCCAGGCCATGAATCAACACATCAAAGGATACGCTTTTAATCCTGTTTCCCATAAGAATAACCAGCTCAAAATAGGCCGGGATACCAGCTACATTTGCATTGTTGACTCCGCGGGCAATGCTGTTTCTTTAACTCCCAGCGACTTTCCCCAGACTCCCATGGTTCCGGGCACGGGCCTCACCCTGGGCAACAGGATGACCCAGTTCCGGCTCGATCCCAAACATCCCACAGCCCTTATGCCGG
>JAAENB010000101.1 GCA_024224995.1 bacterium
CCGTCTCCTTCGGCGACGGAACCCGTACCGGTGTCAGAGGAACCGTCTCCTTCTGCGACGGAACCCGTACCGGTGTCAGAGGAACCGACTCCTTCTGCGGCGAAACCCGTATCGGTGTCAGAGGAACCGACTCCTTCGGCGACGGAACCCGTACCGGTGTCAGAGGAACCGTCTCTTTCGGCGGCGGAACCCGATCCGGTCTCAGAGGAGTTCCGACTTCCTTATGTTTTGGTTGACAATAGTGCTGCTTCTGTAGTAAAATACGATATTAAAGCAGGAGGCTCCGAAGTAGCGTGAAACAGGAAGATAATATTCCATTATATGATCTGGTAATGTCCGTTGCTGACGCTGTTGACCTGGTAAGCCCTGTTGTGGCCAATCATCATCAGCAGGTGGCTCATATTGCCTATATTATTGGCAAGGAGATTGAATTACCTGCCTCTGAATTGAATGACCTGGTTATTGCGGGCGCCCTGCATGATATTGGCGCGCTCTCCCTGCAGCAGCGGCTCGATGCCCTGGAATTTGAGGCAGACAGGCCCCATCGTCATGCTGAACTGGGCTATCATCTGCTCAAGACATTCAAACCTTTTTCAAATATTGCCGCGCTGGTTCGTTTTCATCATGTGCCCTGGGATGAAGGGAAGGGGAGGGAATTCAGGGGAACTGGTGTCTCTGTTGGGAGTCACATCATTCACCTGGCAGACCGGATCGCTGTTCTTATCCGGAAGGAGGAAGAAATTCTTTCTCAATCCGTGAGAATAGTTACCAGGATCACGGAACAATCGGGCAGGATGTTTATGCCTAAGCTGGTTACCGTTTTTCAAAACCTGGCCGGAAAAGAATATTTCTGGCTTGAAGCCATATCGCCCTCAAGGGATTCGGTGCTATGGGGCAGTGTGAGGCTCAATTCCCTTATCCTGGACCTTGACGGACTGGTTAACCTGGCGGAACTGTTTGCCGGAATTATTGACTTCAGAAGCCGGCATACCGCGACCCATTCCAGTAGTGTTGCTGCTGCAGCTGAACAGCTTGCCCGTCTTGTGGGGTTTTCCGGAAGAGAAAGCCGCATGATAAAGATTGCCGGGTACCTTCACGACCTGGGAAAACTCTCTGTTCCTGCTGAGATCCTGGAGAAAAAAACCCCCTTAAGCGAAGAAGAGAGCTTTATTATGAAAAAGCATCCCTTTTACAGCTATATGCTCCTGGGTAGGATTGAAGCCCTGAAAGAAGTTGATTCATGGGCCTCGTTCCACCACGAACGGCTCAATGGTTCGGGCTATCCTTTTCATATAAAAGAAGAAGATATTTCCTTTGGCGCCCGGATTATTGCTGTGGCAGATGTCTTTACCGCCCTTACCGAAGACAGGCCATACAGAAAAGGGATGAGCGAAAAAGAAGTCCTGGATATTTTAAAAAAAATGGGCGAGAACAGGGAACTGGACCCCTATATTGTTTCCGTAATGGACCGGAATTTCGACCAGGTTAATTCCATTCGTGTTGAAGCGCAGGAGAGAGCGCTGGTTAAATATGGGGATATTGGGAAGGAGATAGGATAAGTCAGGTTTGAAGTTTGAAGTTTGATGCTTCGGCTCCGCTCAGCACAGGGGTTTTAGGTTTTTTGGCCGGAGTCGGTTTCCAGGGAGGAGTATAATAAATGAAAAGGCCTGTTTGCAAAAAACAGACCCCGGTGTCGACATAGTTTCTTTCGTATTTTTCCCGGCCCTGCCGGTGTTGTTCTTGACCGATTACCTTACTCCTCAAACCGCACGTCAACAGACCCGCCGTGTTTGTCGCCAAAACCTTCCAGGGTAGACATGGTAACAACAGGCTTCCGGGCTTTAGCCAGGGCCTCTTTGGTCAGGTGCTGGAAGGTGGTCCTTCTCGTGAAGGTATCCACCGAGGTTCCTGAAGAAAACCGGGCCGCTCCCCCTGTGGGCAGAACGTGGTTGGTTCCGGAAAAATAGTCGCCCACTGCTACAGGCGCGTATGACCCAAGGAACAGGGAACCGACGTTCTTTACCCGGTGCAGGTATTCCAGGGGATTTTCCACGAGAAACTGCATGTGTTCGGGGCCGTACTTGTTGGAAAAATCAATGGCTTCGTCCAATGAGTCAACAACCAGGATGAGCCCGCTTTTTTCAATGGAAGCTTTTTTTATTTCGTGGCGTCCGCCGCCCGCTTCTATATCTTTAATTATTTCGTCACGAACCTTCTCCGCCAGTTCTTTCGAAGGAGTCACCATCACCCCAATAGCCATTTCCTCGTGTTCTGCCTGGGAAAGCAGGTCAAAGGCTGTCCACCGGGGATTGGCGTTTTCATCGGCAATGATGAGGACTTCACTGGGGCCGGCCATTGAATCTATCTGGATAATTCCCAGGCTAAAGAGATAGGTCTTGGCCGCGGTAACGAAAATATTTCCCGGGCCAACGATTATATCGGACCGGGGTACGGTTTCCGTTCCCAGGCCCGCGGCCGCGATTCCCTGGGCTCCGCCGGACTTGAGAATTTTAGTAACTCCCAGTTCTTTACATATTGCCAGAATAATATTGGGAACTTTCCCCTCTTTATTTGGCGGGGTAATTACGGTGATTTCTTTTACTCCCGCGATCTTCGCGGGAATTACGCCCATAAGGACCGAAGAAGGGTAGGAAGCTTTTCCGCCGGGAACGTATATGGCAGCGCTTTCTATTGCCTGGTACATCATTCCCAGGGTTGTTCCGTCATCCCGGGTGTATATTACATTGTCTCTTTGCTGGCGCAGGTGGAATTCTTCAACGTTTTTTTTGGCTTCCATGAAAGCATCAAGTACCTCTTTGGGAGTATTGGCATGTCCTTCTTCTATCTCTTCAGGAGTGGCGAGAAGATGGTCCAGCTTAACGCCGTCGAATTTTTCCGTGTATTTTTTTACCGCGCTGTCGCCGTTTTCTTTAACGTCCGTTACAATAGGAATAACCGTATTGATCATTATCGCGCTGAAATCCTCGCCAAAGCGGTTAAATAAGCTGTCCAGTTCCTGTGGGCCGAGGTCTTTAAGTTGTTTGATTGCTATCATGTTGCTGCTCCTGAGTTTTATTATCGTGATATTAATTGTTTGTCCCGTTGATGAGTCAACCAAAAATGCTTGAAAGGCTGTTTTTTTGTGCTATAATCACACAAAATAAAAGAGGTGGTACGCTATCATGAAAAAACATATACCGGTATTTGGATTGATTCTTGTTATAACACTCCTGGCCTGTTCCGGCAATTATATCCGGGTTAAGGCTGTTAGTTCCATGCCCGAGAATTTTATGGATTTTATGCAGGGCGGAAGAAATGTGGCTATTGTTATGCAGAAATCGGATGTGAAATTCCCTGATCCCGGTTGGGAAAGGATTTTGCAGGCGGAAATGGAAAACTCGATCCGTTCCCTGGGCTATTTTAATATTGTTGATATCAAGACCAGGGCAGTCCGGTTAAAAGAGATGACCCGGACCCAGACCGGGCTTACGGAAGAAGAAAAAGAAGTTGGCAGGGAGTTTGCCCTGGACGGCATTCTATATTTTAAGGCTGTACAGCCGCCAAAGTCGGAATGTGTTACCACGTACCGGACAAAGACCGTATTTCCCTGTGCCGACCGGAAGAAGTGTCCTCCCAAAAAGGTGAAAATAACCGTCAAAACACTAAAATTTATTATTTATATAAAAGGGAAGCTGGTAAATACGGAAACCGGCCAGAGCATTGCCTTTACCAATACAGACCCCATTCCGGTTGTTCGAAAAGGGGAGAAGGATGTAAAGTGCGCCACTGAAAAACAGGGATTCCCGCAGGCTGCCAAACAGACCGTAAGGAAACTGGCTTATAAACTCTCTCCTGCCGTATCCAATATGAGAATAGAGATCGGGGATGATCCTGTTGGCGCTCCAAAGAATGCCCGTAAAAAAGTGAAAAAGCTCTTAAAACAGGGAAATAAATGGGCAAAAACCGGGAAGCAGAACCTGGTAGAAGCAAAAAAATACTGGCAGCAGGCTTTAAGCGTCTCAGGGAACCGGTCGGCATATGCTTTCTGGAACCTGGCTGTTGCCATGTGGTCCGAAGGCGATCTTAACCGCGCGGAGGATTATTTTAACCGTGCCATATCCAGCGGCGGATCAAAATTTTCCGAAAAAAGTAAAATGTGGGTGATAAACAAGTTCAGGCAGGAGCGGGAGCGCATAGAACGGGAGAACCGGTAAGCAGAAAAGAACTTGAATAAATAGGAGTCCCCGCCAAAAGTGTTTCAATGATGGGGGATGCAATATGGAGCTGGGACGATTCGGAAAACTGGTAATGATAGAGCAGACATTGTTCGCGCTGCCTTTCGCGTATATTGGAATATTATTTGCCGGAGGAGGCAGTCCAATGGAGTGGCTCTGGGCAACAGCGGCCCTTTTTGGGGCAAGGACCGCGGGGATGTCTTTTAACCGGGTACTGGACGCGGAAATAGACGCGGAAAACCCCAGAACCGAAAACCGGCTCATTCCCCGGGGGGAAGTGAGTAAGGCGTCCGTATGGGGACTGGCATTTATATCATCGCTCTTGCTCATCGGAGCTGCTTATATGCTTAATATGCTCTGTTTTTATCTTTCATTCGCGGCAATAGTACTGCTTTTTACCTATTCTTTTTTTAAGCGATTCAGCTCAGGTTCTCATTTTTATCTCGGGTTTGTAGAGGCGGCAGCGCCAATAGGCGGATACCTGGCAGTAAAGCCGGAGTTTACTTATTTTACGTTTATACCGGGCATAGCCATAATGTTCTGGATAGCAGGGCTCGATATACTCTATTCCGTACAGGATATGAGCCACGACAAAAAAGAAGGGCTCTTTTCCATACCGTCACGCTTTGGAAAATCAAAGGCCCTGCTAATATCATCAACATCCTATCTTTTATCCCTCGCAGCCCTGTTCGCGGCAGGATATATTGTAAAAATGGGCGCTGTATACTGGGTGTCGATAGGTGCCGTTGCGGTGATCTTTATGCGGCAGCAGTCCCTGGCGTATGGGGGAAAAGAAGAATATGAGACCAGGGTAATAGAGGTCTTCCGGTTAAACCGTTTTGTATCGCCCGTTATTTGTATTGGGGCATTGATTGATTATTTAACACGAACTCTTTGACCGGGAAACAGGCTTGTTTCCCGGTGCGAGAAGAGATCAAAAAAGGATCTGAAAATATTTTATAAGAACGGGGCGGAATTAAATGCTAGAAAAAAGATTTTGGAATTATATTAATTCCCTGCTCATTGCTTATCATACTGCTTTTTTTCTTTCCGTTTAATAAGCTGCAATCTTCTTTAGCGGTTATTGTTTTTTTTGTAAAAGTGTCTTTTGTATTGGAATCGTACGGATTGGTCATGGTCATGGTATTCCCTGAGAACTCGATTATTGCACTTGCGCCATTTACCGTATATACAGAGCCGTTTACCGTATATGATTGATCTTTAGCGGAGCAATAGAAAATACCATCAACATATCCCTCATTTTTCATGTATTCTGCGAATGAAGTGTCGCTCCCCGGATCTTGAATGATATTCCCGCCAAAGCTTCTCATTACACCGTTGTTGAATTCCAGGTATACGGACACAGCAACATATTCAATGGCTCCGTCGTAGTCGATATCCTGGTTGTATATAACCAGGGGCCAGCTCTCAGTTACGTACTCACCTGCGGAGCATGCAGCATCGGGGTCACTGGTGTCGCATTTGTAAACGCTTTGTGTGAGTTCCCAGGCCTCAGCAGTGACTTCATTTGATCCGTCTTCATCATCATCAAAACAGCCGAAAATAGTAAACGCGGCAAAACAGCTTAGAAAAAAGATAAGTATTTTTTTGAATTCGTTCATTAATTAACTCCTTAAATTTATTTAATAATAACAGATCCTTTATATTTGTTATAATAGTAGTGACATTTTACGCTAAATAGCGACAAATTTTTTTAAAAAAAGTTAAAAAAACGTTATTTTAGTGTACAATTTGTATTTTTTTGTTGAAAAAAAGGTCTCTCTCAGGAGAATACTCATTCCAGGGGACAAAACAGGAGTAAAATGATGAAACAAATTTTTAAGGGTATATTTATAATAATATTCGGGGTGATAATCGTTTATACAGGGACCGGATACGCGGAAGAGCGGGATAACTATCTGGTACTCTCCTCGTTTTCCACTTCCGTAGCAGACCAGACCGAAGCGGTAAAGATGAATATTTCACTTGCGGCCCGGCGGATAAACGGAACGGTCATTTTGCCGGGAACAGTATTTTCGTTTAACGAAACAGTGGGTGAGGGGACCGCGAAAAACGGGTATGTAAACGGCCTGGTATTGTACCGGGGAGAGACCAGGATGGAGCCGGGCGGCGGTTTGTGCCAGGCCTCATCAACGGTTTATAATGCCTTGCTCATGGCAGGGGTTCGCATTGTGGAGCGTCACCGGCATTTTCAGCCCGTAACCTATGTACCGCTGGGGCTTGACGCGACGATCAAATACGGTAAAAAGGATCTCCGGATGAAGAATCCCCATAAACAGCGGCTCATAATCTCCAGCACAATGAACGACAAAAGTCTCATTATCGTTATCCGGGGTGAGCGAAAGCTGCCCTTCACTTATACGATTGATACGGAAGAGGATATAATTACAATCCCATTCGCGAAGCAGGAGAACGAAACAGAGCGGATACGGCCGGGGATAAGTGTTTATGTATACCGGAAGAAGTTTAAGGGAAATAAGCTGCTGGAAAGCTTTTTAATGTATAAAGATTTTTATCCGCCGGTCTACTTAAAATGAAGCGCCTGGTCTTTGCAGTTGCTTTAGTGATTGCCTGTTCAATAGCGCCTGGGGCGAAGGAGGATATGCTTGGGGCATGGAGTTCCTTTGCCGCGTCTGAGAAGGCAGGGAAGATGGCTGCCTGGCTGAAGAGTGAAGCCCGGAAGGAGCTTGGGCCCCAGGAGAAGGGGGCAGGGAAGCGGGCTGCTTTTGACTTGAAAACCCCGCCGTTTTTTGGGCGATTGGGAATTTTTGTGACCCTGGTAAAGGACCGGAAAGTGCGGGGCTGCTTTGGCGCGTTTAATCATACATCGGGAAAGATCTTACCGGTATTGCGGTATTATTTAAAAGGGGCGCTGCGAAGTGATCCCCGGTACCGGCCATTGGGAATTGAAGAGCTTGAAGAAACAGAGATAATTGTTACGGTAACGTCTCCGGCCTACCCGGCAGAGAGCCTGGAAATGATAGATATATCGAATTACGGGGTAATGATCCTTTTTGAGAATGGGGAGCGTGCAGTCTATGTCCCGGCGGAGATAAAGACTTATTCTTATTTAAGAAGACAGGTACAGGGGAAGAATATTTCAACAGTGTATGCTTTCAGAGCCGTTTCAATTCGATAAATCTAAGGCGATCCACATTGTATTCTTGCTGTCTTTTCTTAATTTAATTTTTTTTCGTTCCGATAAAAAAGAGAGTCCCGACATAACGCTGTCATTATCGATTGAATATTGCGCTTTAAACTGTTTGAGAAAGGAGTTGAGTTTTATCAGTCTCCATTTCCCGGTATGGTCGGTTTTTCCGCTCCGGTGCAATTGCAGTAATATTTCAATATAAAGAGCCTGGGTAAGGTTTTTAATCGTGAGGCTGGTAACGCCTTCATTGGTATTCCGCAGCCGCTGGGAAAGGAATTGAATAAAAGTAACAGCAAACTGGTGGTTTTCCCTGATTGAGGCATCGAATGATAGTTTGTCCATACGGATCAGCTGGCATTCTTCCAGTGCAATAGCATCGGCAGAGCGGGGCAGGGAGTCGATAACTGCCATTTCACCAACAAATTCGCCTTCTTCCAGAACTTTGATGATCTCCTCCACATTGTTGGAGATCATTCTGCTGATTTTAACCCTGCCCTTATGAATAAGATAGAGATAATCCGCTTCTTCCCCTTCTTTGAAGAGATAATCGCCTTTTTGGGCTGTAGTTCCAAAATATTTGAATAATTTACTCATTTTTTTCCCCGGTTATATCTACCACACGTCTTTAATACTTAACGGCTAAAAACTTTCTTAACATTAGAGATACACTTTATATATATTATAATAAAAATTCAAGAAAGAAAACAATCTCCTGCTAAATATTCTTCAACCGATAACCCTTCTTCTTTGTGGCTCATGTCGAACACAACACCATCGCTAAAGAACCATTCCAGGGGAAGCTGGTCAATTGTAGGGGCTTTTTCTTCCTGAATTTTGCTATTATAGTGCCAGGGCGCGTCTACATGGGTTGAATAGTTGTTGATAAATCGATAATGCGCATACTTTCCTCCGTTAATTTATTTCCGGTGAACCAATAGTATTTGTCAGGGTACCGATCCCGTCAATAGCCAGTTCAATGGTATCACCCGGAGCGAGCCAGGTACCGGTTTCCATACCGCTGCATCCGGGAATGGTTCCGGACCCGATAAATTCTCCCGGAATAACCTGTTCTCCCAGGGAAGCATAGGCAACAGCTTTTTCAATGGAGTGGTACATATTCCCGGTATTCCCTTCGCCCTTCAGTTCTCCGTTGATAGTAACCGTTACCCTGGTATTGTCAATAACCGGGAATATTTCACCGGGAGTAACTACAACCGGGGAAAGAGCGTTGGCAAAGCCTTTGGCCTTAACCGGGCCAAAGCCGCTGTTCATTTCATCGAGCTGGACATCGCGGGCGCTGAAGTCGTTGAGTATGGTAAACCCCCCAATAGCCTCACGGGCTTCTTCGGCAGAGGCATTCCGGAGAGGGCGGGTAATAAGAACACCCAGTTCCAGTTCATAATCAAGGGCATTGGTATATGAGGGCCAGGGGATGGCAGTGCCGCCGGGGAAAAAATTAAGATGGTTTCCCAGGTAGTAAATAGGTTTTTCATACCATATTTTTTTAGGCCGCAGTTTTGGAAATGGTTTCCCGGTAATCGATTCGTAGAAAGAAGCAATTTTCGAGACTCCCGGCAGAAACCGTTTCGCGTATCCTTTACCGGCGTCAATAACATGTTTTTCGTAGAGCATGAAGTCCCTGTAAGAGAGCGGCTGAAAAGGGAGTAATGTTTCTTTACTTACGGAAAGGTTAATTTTCGGTTTTTTTTCCGAAAAGGTCTCCAGGAGTTTTTTTGTTTCCTTTTGAATTTTTTCCCCTTCACTAAGAAAGAGGATCATATCGCCGCAAACATCAAAAAGTTTCGCGAATTTTTTTTTCTCTTTTTTTTGATAATGCTCTATGATGGGTTTAAGGGGGAGCCAGGAATTTTCGTGCCGCACCGCAATTGACAAACCCCTGGATTTGTTCAGGTTTACCATTTTTAGTTTCATTGAATTGTTCTCCTGAAATTATAATTATAACGAAGCTTTATTTACCCATTCTTCAATTTCCGGGTCGAGATAGAGCTCTTCCAGGAGCTCTCCGGCCCAGCTTTCATCTTGAGCGATTTTTTGCAACAACCGTACAGTCATCACCTGGACTGCCGTAATTTCACTCCACATAACTGAATTAAGACCGCGCCAGTGGTTTTGGTCGAATTTTTTTGGGTTTTCTATTTGCTCTGTACAGTTTTCACAAATAAAGACGCATGAGTTGAGTTCCGGTTCTGCCGGTTCCGGGGGAACTTCAAAAGCTTTCAGGGGAACTCCTGAAGCGGAGCAGAGTTCGCACCGGGAACCTGAGCGCCTGGTAAGATCTTTTCCCAGGGAGGAGATGGCTTCCATTCGGTTTTTGTGTTGATCGTACCCTTTAGCCATGATATTTCCTTTTTGATTTTTGATTATATATAGGATTGGGGAGGTTAAAATGTCAACCGCATTTCTTTCTATATTTTGCCGGTAATAGTGGTGATAATTTTTTCATGAACCATGCGTTCAAAGCCCCGGTTGGCAACTAAAGCTGCCACGGGAAGGGAGGGGAGGGATTCCTGGTCTGCCTGGAACAGCTTGTCCAGGTCTATAATAAATGATTTGTGGGTATGTTCGATTTTATCTTCAACAAAAATTGATAAGCTGCTCCCGGAAATTGAATAGGTGCAATGGAAATAGCTGTTTGTGTCTTTGAACAGGAACTTGAAGTTTTTTTCTTTTAAGATAAGCTCAGTTCCTTTGATATTGTCTTCGTTTACGGAAAAGGGAATACTGGCCAGTCGCTGGCCCGCGCCAACAAGATGAAGGCAAATAAGTTTTTCTTTATATATGCCGTATACTTTTTTAAATATATCAATTATTTCATCTACCTGCTGGAGGGCGCTTTTGCTCGCGGCATGGCTGTTTGGGCGGGGATTCGCAATAACAATATGATTGGCTGCAAGAACAAAATGCTTATTCTTCCCGATAAATACTGTTGAAATACATGAACCAAGAATTACCGACAGGGTCTGCTTTTCCGAAATGAACCGTACCTGATTTGGTCCGGGATTGCAGTAGCGCTGATCGTCATTAAGAATCTGTTCCTGTTCTTTTTTTTTATTATTGAGACTGTTTTGAAAATCAAAATCAAAGTTCATATTTTATTATAATACTGATTTTGGATTATGTCAATTAAAATAAAGCGGTCCCCGGCATAAATCGGCACTCTTCCGGGAGGATTATTCCGGTTGGCGGCTATCAAGTATATTATTAACCCGGTTTTGGTACCATTTAAGGACTTCCGTAAGATCGTTATCGTTTTTATTGAGAATTATTGAAAATAAGGCCATACCTTCAAAAGCGGAAACAATAGCGGTGCTTAAAATGCGGGCATTTTCTTCTTCTATACCGGCTTTATGAAGCGTTTCACTGGTTGCCGTTTCCCATTCAGAGTAGAGCAGGCTCACTTTTTCCCGGACATTTTCATTATAGTTCGCGATTGCCCATATTTCAATAAAAACTTTTGAGAGTTCTTTGTTCAGGGTGATTTTGTTTATCATAAAGCTGAATGCCGCATTTATGATATCTTTTTCGGAGTTTATATCGGCGCTTTTTTCCGAATACCATTCAGTAAAAGAAGCCCGGTATTTTTCAATAGTATAATCGATGAAATGCAGCAGTATATCTTCTTTGCTTTTAAAAAAATAATACAACATCCCATGGTTCACCTCAGCGATTTTCGCGATTTCCCTGGTTGAGGTTTCATGAAAAGGCTTTTCCAGGAGACATTTATTCAAGGCCTCAAATATTTGCAGTTTTCTTTCTTTTTGAACGCTTTTTCTAGACATATACCAGATCCATTGCTGAAAGAGTTAAGCGGGGGAGGGTGGTCGTCTTTCCAATTTTTTTAATAGTTTTTAAGAAAAGAGAGAAGTCTATTACTGATATTGTCATCGTGATCATCATGTATAATTCTTTTATAAGGATCATCGTCTACTGCTCTGGGAATAAAAAAACTATCAAGAAATTCTCCTTTATTATTTCTCAATATCCAAACTGTTGGTTCCAACGTGTTTTCAAATAATTCTTTAAAATTCGTGTTATTATTTACATATATAGTTTTTTTATTTACACTATATGGAGATTGATTTGCAATTGCTCTATTAACAGGATTAACAAAATTAATTCCTAATTTTGTATATATATCAGTTGGTAAAACAGGGTATCTATTCATAATAACTCTCCAATTCAGGATTTTCTATAATAGTTCTTCTGATATTTTTTAAGATAAGAGAAAAAAGAATAATAAAACTGTCCAGTTCAAATGGTTTTTCAAATTTGCTTAGTTCTAATTGCACTAAACCTAATATTTCAAGCTTTTCTTCTTGTTTTAATTTTGGATCGCTTGCTTTTGCAAGCAAATTTTCAATATCGTGATCCAATAACAGTTGCCCTTTTTGCTGTTTTGGAACGGATAAGGAGCCATTTTTTCTTTTTGTTTTTTTGCTGTCAAGATCATTTGATTCTTTTGCTATAACTGCTTGTTTCAGGTTTAGCTCCTGTCCGGTGATAATTCCACGATTGAGGTGTTTGAGAATTTCAAAATCAGTGAATGATTCTTCATCACATGAATCAACGACTAAAAGTGCTGCAAGTTGATTGTACTTTCCAATTATGCCAACTGATAGATATGAATGTATTTCAAATTTTTGTTCACTCATATTTCCAAATAATATGCCATCGATATTAAAATTTTTATCAAAATATTGCTCTAATTTTCCTTTTTTTAGGGAATTTTTAGGGATATGTGAAATTTGAACTGCATCAATGAACCCATTATAATTTTCTCCATCCCAGGCAGTATCCCACGCTTTGCCGGGCATTCCCTGTCCCTTTTTGAAATACAATTTTTTATTCATTCCCGGACGATTGCCATATGAAATTCTATCAATTGCCATTATCAATTCGCTATCATTAATTTTTTTTGGTATGAACAATGTAATTCTGTAACCACTTTGCCATGAATAATAATTGCTTAATAGTTCTAAATTATTTCTTAATATTTTACTAATTGAATCTAAGTTATAGTCATTTTCACTTTTTAACTGATCATCATTTACAATATAAAAAACAAAATTATTGAACATTATTAAAAAGGTTAGAATTAATAGTCCTGTTTTTCCACAAAAAGTGTCAATATATGCATGATAGCTTGGTACAATAGCAAATTTTAATAGAGGCAATGTCCAAATTAATATAGACAGATATGTTGTAAGTACCGCAAATAATCTTAATAAAGGTGCAGATTTATAATCCGGAAAGAATTTTATTATATTTTTAATGAAATTAAAAATACCTTTGAATATTCTAATGACTTTCTTCTTCTGCATAACATTTATTTATACTTAATAATGTTTATGTCAATATTTTTATAAAAATATTAAAAAACTCTTGCCGGTAAGGGATTTTTTTTGTATTTTTAACTTAGTCATACGACTAACTAACTTTGATAGACAGAGGAGGCCACATGAACCAGAAAGCGGTAGTCCGGAAAGAGGAAAAACTCAAACCCCGGGATATTTTTAAACTCTTTGCAAGGCATGTATCGAGGCGGCAGGTTGAATTTTTAAAAGCCGGTCACCTGGATATTCTTGAAACCGGTAGAAAGGGGATCGGTTTTACCGATGGTATTTCCGGCCGGCCCTTTATTGACGCCTTTAGTTCGGCAGGGTGTTTTAACGCGGGCAGGGGAAATTCCGGGCTCATTGACCTGTTCTCAAAGGATCTCCGCCATGTCGATATGGGGACCCATAACGGGCTCTCTGCCGCCAAGATCGAATGCGCCCAAAAACTGGCCCAATCTGCTCCGGGCGACCTTAACCGGGTTATTTTTGCCGGAAGCGGTGCAGAGGCCATTGAAGGCGCGTTGAAACTCGCTATGGGCGCTACAGGCAGGGATGAGGTTATTTCAATGGTCAATGCCTATCACGGGCATTCGGGTTTTGCCCTTTCAGCCGGGGGGAAGGATTATTATAAAGAACTGTTCCAGCCCCTGAAACCGGGATTTCACTATGTACCTTTTGGAGATATCTCCGCTATTCGTGAAAGAGCTTCGGAAAAAACCGCAGCCATCATTATTGAACCGGTACAGGGAGAAGGGGGAATTCATGTGGCCGATAATCGTTATTTAAGGGCTCTCCGCTCGCTTTGTGATTTATTTGGTATACTGCTCATTTTTGATGAGATCCAGACCGGGTTCGGCAGAACAGGCAGGCTCTGGTTTAGTGAATACTCCGGTGTTGTTCCCGATATCATGACTGTAGCCAAATCCTTTAGCGGAGGGATCTACCCAAACGGCGCCGTTATTTTCCGGGACCGGGATATTCTTAACAGTTTTATTGAAAAATATCCTTCGTTCAATGAATCTTTTGGCGGAGGATCTGACCCCGGCTGCCGCGTATCGAGCTCTGTGCTTGATTATATTATAGAGAACAATATCCCTGAAAATGCCGAAAAAATGGGGACGAAATTTATGGACGGTCTGTCTGTGATTATGAAAGAAAATCCGAAGATTATTAAAGAAGTGCGGGGGAAGGGCCTTATGCTGGGGGTTGAATATCTGCATGAATTTATGGGAGTCCTTATGGCCGACAACCTGGCAAAAGAAGGCATCTTTGCCGTCTATTCGGGCAATGCTCCACAGGTTATGCGGTTTATGGTTCCCATTACCGTGACCGAAGCCCAGGTACATCTTATCCTGGAAAAGATCCGTTCCGCGGTGAGAAAGATGGGACCGTACCTGTTTTTTATGCTGCCCCTTGCGAAGATCCCGGTTTTCCGGAAGATCTTTAACAATGTCAATGTGTTGATATTTTTTAATAACCTGCTTCGAAATCTTAGAATTGCGTAACCGGAGGTACCAATGAATATGCAAACTGATACGAATTCCACCACTGCACTGTTCCAGGCCGCTGAAAAGGTATTTTCAAAAGCCTCTGTGAAGCGCCTGCGCTCACGGGGCCTTGATTTTATTGAGACCGGGAGTGATGGCGCCTATCTCTTTGACCGGGACGGCAACCGCTACCTGGACTGTTATACTTCTGCGGCCATGTTTAATCTCGGAAGGGCGAATCCCGTGCTTCTTGATGCGCTTAAACAGGCTGTCCGTGAGACCGATCAGGGTAATTTTGTGGCTATTTCCGAAGAAAAAGCCCTGCTTGCTTCTTCCCTTGCCCGGTTTATGCCGGGAAATCTTGAATGCTCGCTTTTTACTGTTGTGCGGGGAGAGGCCATGGAAGCCGCCTGCAAAATTGCCAGGGGCTATTCGGGCCGGAGTACCCTGCTTACGGTAAACGGCGGCTGGTACGGCCGTACCGGGTTTTCCCTTACCCTTTCCGAAGGAGATGAAAAATTTTTGTACGGGCGGAGTATCCCCGGAACCGGGACTATCCAATTTGGTGATATTGATTCCGCCCGGAAGATTGTGAATAAGAATACTGCTGCTGTTGTTCTTGAAACAATACAGCTTGAGAACGGCTGCCGCGGCGCCGGCGCTCATTATTTCAGAGAACTGAGAGAGCTGTGTACTAAAACCGGTACGCTGCTCATTATTGATGAATCCCAGGCCGGGTTTGGCAGAACCGGGAAAAAGTTTTCTTTTGAGCTCTCCGGGATTATGCCCGATATGGTGGTATTTGGAGAATCCATTACCGGCGGTATTTTCCCCATGAGCGGGGTGGTTTTTACCAAAAAGATTAAGTCATTTTTTGATGAGCATCCCTTGATCCATCTCTGCACTTTTGGGGGACATGATACGGGCTGCCGCGTTGCACTGAAAGCGCTTGAATTATATGAACATACCAGGCCCTGGGAAAATG
Organism: bacterium; assembly: GCA_024224995.1. The sequence continues at coordinate 15,237 of JAAENB010000101.1, forward strand.
CCCTGCTGCAAGGGGACAGGCTTGGCGTGTTCCTGGAAAAAGCCGCTGTTGAATTCCCGGGTTTGATCCGTTCCGTGGACGGAGCCGGTCTTGCCCGGTCCATTCTGTTTACCTCCGTTGACCGTGCTGTTGAATGCTGTATCCTGGCTCGCGAGCACGGCCTCATCGTGCAGTGTGGTGAAGTCGATAAAACCAGTGTGATATTCCGGCCTCCTCTTACCATTACCAGTGAGGAAACTGCTGAGATTATTACGGCTTTTTCCGGGACTTTGAAGGGGCTTGCTTAAGGATATATGGTATGTCGAGCCGGAATGTAACCTATGGCCGGAGCAATACCTCCGCAGATGTTCGGAACTCGCTCCGCTCAAACAGCCTCACAACCCGCGGAGGCATCGCTCCGGCCATAGGTTACATTCCGAATGACGTTTTTCGGTATATCAAGACAC
>JAAENB010000102.1 GCA_024224995.1 bacterium
AATCTTTTTGCTCAAAAATCAACATCAGAGAGCAAGCCATACTGGAAAAAGCCATATTCCATCCCTAAAGGCCGGGATATAACCCTGCTTTTGAATCATGCATTGAGAAAAAACTGGATACCATATGCCAGGTATCTTATAGAAAAGGGAGCAGATGTTAATAGTGAAAAATTTTATGGTGCCCCCCCCCTGTTCTATAGTATTGCGAGTATGAATAATATAGAATTTGCTAAATTTCTCATAGAAAAAGGAGCAGATGTAAATTACAAAATATTTTCCGGAGATACATTCTTTTTCTGGTATCTCAAGAAACTTAAACCTGGAAATAATCTCTCCTTCATTAAATTTATGATAGAAAAAGGAGCTAATGTTAATGTAAGAAGTGTGGAAGATTGCGGAATAACACCTATAATATGGGCCGTCCGGAAAAATAATTTACCTCTGGTTAAATATCTGGTTGAAAACGGTGCGAAAATTAATGTCAGAGACGAATGCGGATATTCCCCTCTTTATTGGTCAGCATCGAAAGGAAACCTGCCGATCACGAAATACCTCGTAAAAAAAGGAGCGGATATTAACATCGTGAAACCAGACAATGCTGAATATAAAGATAGAGATAAAAGAAAGGCCTGTTGTCCTGAATTTACTTTACACTATATTGGGAACTATAATAAATTTTCAGTTATAAAATTTCTTCTGGATAAAAATGCATTTGATGTAAACAGTAAAGGAAGTACCGGCCGGACCTTTTTACATATTGCCGCGTCATATGGTGATCCGGCTCTTGTGAAATATTTAATAAAAAAAGGTGCGGATGTTAACACAAAAGATAACAACGGGCGCACTCCGCTGCATGTTGCCCAGTCAAATGTCATAAAATATTTAATAAAAAAAGGTTCTCAGATTAACAGTAAACACAAGAATGGTGGATCACCGTTAACTGATGCTTCAGCAAATGGTGACCTTTTATCCGTAAAAGTATTACTAGAAGAAGGTGCAGATATTTCGATCCGAGATAAAAATGGAGATACACCTCTAAATAGGGCTGCATTTCATGGAAGGTTAGAAGTAGTGAAATTTCTTCTTAAAAATGGTGCTGATATTAATGTGAGAAATAAGTTTGGATTCACGGTTCTTCATATGGCTGTATTGCATGAATATCAGTGGAATACGCCTGGTAATTATACATCAACAGTGAAATATTTAATCAAAAAAGGGATAGATATCAATTCAAAAACAACGGTTGAGTATAAATCTGAATATTACGGCCGCTATGATAGTCCTGGTATTTATCCGGCAGGGATTACACCTTTAAAGGTCGCAAAAATTTCAAAAAATATATTGGCAATAGAGTTACTTAAAAAATACGGCGCGAAAGAATAAATTTTTTTTCCCCGCTTGACACCCCGTCATTTTAAGGGTATAATCCGTTAAGCTTTTATCGCCCTTAATCTTTTTTTTACCGGGAGGAACCCATGTCCGAAAGCGAATCCAGTCCGGATTTCTCCATTAAACTGAACGGCTCCAAAATCCCCCAGGAGCAGGCGGTGGCGGTAAAATCGATTATCATTATTGAGATAATCGATTCTGTTTCCA
>JAAENB010000103.1 GCA_024224995.1 bacterium
ATTATTTTTTTTAATAAATTCTTTGGATTCCTTAAGAATGGCATCATTGACGGGTTCAAGAACTTCGAGCTTAAGAGCGGGATCTCCGCCAAAGGCTCCAATGGCAGCAGCAAGGTCTATGCCCGATCCGCCTCCGGCACCGGGGATGGAAACTGCCATACCGTTTTTATAGATATTGGGATCGACCCAGACTTCTATTGAAGTAATCTCTTTATTGGGTAAAAGACTTACGGCAGCAGCCGCGCAGAGGGCAACGGCGGTTGGTTCGGTGCATCCCAGGGCAGGGGCTACTTCCAGGTTTAGAATGTCTTTGATGGTATAGCTCATGGCGGATTCCTTTTGTATAATTGCGTAATTGCGCCCGTGAAATGAGCCCCACCTCTTCAAGAGGGTAAAAATATTCTTGTTTCACCCTCTTGAAGAGGTGGGGCTCATTTCACGAATGGCGGTTTACTGATTGTAACATATAGTGGATAGTTGTCAAGGGTTAAAAACTGAAACTGAGCTCAGTTTCATGTTTTGTTCTTGACATGCTTCTTGTTTTTGTTAGAGTAGGTCTCAGAGGGAAAAACCGGTGCAAAAGAGAGCTGTTGAAAAAAGAGAGAAGATTATCAGTATTGCCATATCGCTTTTCGCGGAGTTTGGGTTTGAGGAAACAACTACTAATATGATCGCAGGGGAGGCCGGGATTTCCGTGGGCAGTATTTATACTCATTTTAAAGATAAGTGGGAAATATTTTTGCTCATACTTGAACAGCACCAGGAGCGGGTTTATAATTATGCCTGTGAAAATATGGATACTATAAAAGTGGAGAAGCAGGATCTATCGGGCGCTATTGGATGGATTATTCCCGGGTTGTACGCGATCAACAAGCTCAATGGTAAATTGAATTATGAGCTGGCGAAATTTATTCTTATCGATAAACGGGCTGCGGGTATTTCTGCCGTGTGGGAGAAAAAAGAGGATGAACTGATTGAGGGGTTCCTGGCGCAGTATAAAGATATTCTCATGGTTAACAATATTTCTGCTGCTGCCGCCCTTATTAATATCCAGCTTCGCGGGGTCTTTACCTGGCTTTTTGAGAACCGGGGTTCCGTAAATGAAGAAGAAATCCTGGGGGAGTTTGTTAATATGCTTACCAATTCAATCGTATCGGGAGAATAATATGAATGATCTACATAAAGAAAAGAGAAACGGTTTAAGCGTCTGGTATCTTAAGGACGTATTACTTCGCAAAAGGATCGGGAAAAAGAAATTTCAAACCCCGGGGTTTGGCCTGGCCGCGCAGCTCTTTGCGGTGATGTGTAAGTTTATAATAAAAAAGCTCGGTCCCGAAGAAGGGGAGGCGCTCATCAAAGAAGCTGTTGAGTATTTTGGGAAAAAACGGGGGCAAAGTATTGCCCATAATGTTCAGGAGATGGGAAAACCTTTATCCTTTAAAAACTGGCTCATTTTTACCGATATCCACGGCAGCAATTTTACCGCGAAACCCTATATTGATAAAGATGACCTGGTGGCTCCGGTCTCTTCCTGTGCCTTTAACTCCGCTGCCCGGGAATGGGGGCTGGAAGAATATTCAAAACTATACTGCAAATATGCCGATTTCGCCATCCTGGAAGGGTATAATCCCGATGTGAAACTGGAACTGGAGCAGCGGCACGCTTCAGGGAAAGACCATTGCCTGTTTCGATATGTGATGAAAGAGGAGAATAAGCAGGGGGCAGAAAAGAA
>JAAENB010000104.1 GCA_024224995.1 bacterium
AACCCGTTACGAGTCCCCAGACATGAGGGAAATTTCACCGAATCCTTTATGCAATATCTAAAACTTATTTATACACCTGAAGAAGCCGCTGTGGTTAAATATCTATTACCGCTGCCCAAATTCCTCTCCACTGAAGAAATTGCAGCATCTGCCGGTATGAATGAAGAATCAGTGAAAAGTCTGATTGATTCTGCTCATAAAAAGAATGGTCTTTCGGGTATGGGTAATATGTACGCCCTGCCTCCAATTCCGATCCTTCTCAATATCCATCAATTCCATTCCGAAACCGGTAAGGATGACCTTAAAGCCGCGAACCTTTACCTCGATTTTTTTATCGAAAAAAAATACAGCCGCTACTATGAAACATCGGAAAAAGGTACTCCCGTTTTCAGAACAGTTCCAATAGAAAAGTCTATCAAACCGGGCGAAAAGGTCCTTTCCTATGAAGAAGCCGAACAATATATTATGTCCATGGAACACGATAATTTTTCCCTGGTTCCCTGCCCCTGCCGCACTCGTACCGACAAGCTCGGCGTACGAGAATGCAAGGAAAAATTCCCCATTGCCCATTGTCTCATGCTGGGAGTTTCTTCCATGCATTTTGAGTCTATCGGTATGGGTAAAAAGGTCTCCAAACCCGAAGCAGTCAGCTATATCAAAGAAATGATCGAAAAAGGTCTCATCTGCTGCACCGACAATGCTATGGCGAAAAATTCGATTATCTGTTTATGCTGCGGCTGCTGCTGCTCTCAAATCAGAGGCAGAACCAAATGGGATAATCCCGATTCTGTCGCGCCCTCAAATTTCATCCCTCAGTCCAATGATGAGTGCATTGCCTGCGGTAAATGTGAAAAACGCTGTCTCCTGGAAGCCATCACCATAAATAAAGAAGAAAAAAGAGTAGAAGTAAATGCTGATAAATGTATCGGCTGCGGAGTCTGCACTGTTACCTGCTCTAAGGATTCTCTGAGACTCATAAGACTTGAACGGTCCGAGACCTTTCCTTCCGGCGGGAAGATGCTTAAGGCTATCAATCTTGAAAATGTGCTGTGATTTTGTCACCGCAGAGGGGTAATCCCAAATAAACACCGCGTAGGGCACGGCACGCCGTGCCCGTACACGTACCGAATACCCTCCGGGAAATAATAAGGACTGGTTTCCGGGGGTGCGACCCCTGCGAGGGGATGTTGTCCCGGGGTTCGTTCTGAGAGACGCTGCGCGCAGGGTTTCGTTCTGAGAGACGTTGCAGTGCAACGTCTTTACGGGCCGGTTCTGTGAAGATACTTCGTGCAGGGGTTTGGTTCTGAGAGACGCTGCGTGCAGGGTTTCGTTCTGAGAGACGTT
>JAAENB010000105.1 GCA_024224995.1 bacterium
ATTCAGGGCGGCAGCGGCAACAGGTTTGCCCGTGTTTCCATGGACGTATACGCCGCGACTCAAGGCGTAAACCAGAAGAAAACCCGTTACATTGAGGCTCCCGAACATTTAAGCCCTACGCATATTTATGATGTCACGTTCGAAAGAGCAACTGCCGCAGAACTGGGACAATCCGATTTTCTTTTTATCTCAGGTACGGCGAGTATCGACAAAGTGGGAGACATTGTTCATCCCAATGATGTTGTTAAACAGACCGAACGAACCCTGGTTAATATATCGGCGCTTCTTGAGTCGGGTAATTTTTCTACCGATGATCTTTCCAGTTTTCTTATCTATCTCAGGGATCCTGCGGATTATGGCTTCGTGAAACCGCTCATTGATGAGTACGCGAAAAATATTCCGGCTGTATACTTGCAAGCTCCCGTTTGCAGACCAGGCTGGCTTATTGAGATTGAAGCTACTGCTGCGAAGTTTTTAGACTAAGTCGAATCACCCGGGGCCTGGCCCCGGGTTGGGTATTAGACACAACGGTCCCCTCCCTTAAGAGAAGACTCATTAAAAAGCCTTGTGCCTTGCCCCCTGTTCCTTGCACCTCCCTCAAACGCTCTTAATTAAAACAGTTATACAATAAATAAAATATCCCATTGTAGCTGCTCCCGTAAGCAGGCCAAAGAGCGTAAACGGTGGACGGAGGATCATCATTATCCTCAAGGGAATAATACCGCTGACAGTTAAATAACCAAGCATCTCCTTTACGGAAAGGGTTTTATTGTTCATGAGAGCGCCCTCTATCTTCCCCCAGATATAAAGCTCCTCCCATAAGCAAATTATCATGACGATAATTACCGGGAAGATCCAGGTTCTGAATATGGTATAGCTTCTGCTTATGGGTCTTTCATCATAATTTTTATCTTCCAGCATTGACCCTATTTTAATACCGGCAAAAAAGATGATGAAACCCATAATAAAAAAAAGAATCATTAATTTATCTACTAATGGAGAAAATCCGGTATATATAAAAATTAAACCCAATGGACCTGTCATTGCCTGAACCCTGGTTTGCAGAACAGACTTTCCGCGTTCTACCTGCTGTTCCGTGTAAGCAAAAATTAACCCGGAGATGAGACCAAGTAGTCCCCCGAAAAAACTCCAATATAACTGTCCTTTGTTAAGACCATCAACAGACAGCTCTTCCAGGTTCCAGGCGATAAAGAGAAACATGGAAGCAGGAATCCATAATAATAATAGCATATAAGGAATTGTCAGAAATTTTTTCTTAACCCGGTGAGCAAACCCGGCAGCCAGGAGGCCCGCGTACCAGGTAATAAAAAAGGTAATAGCAATACCCATAAAAACCAGCCAGTTCATGGTAAAGAGCTGGTATAGCTTCATATCGCCGGGGATGACGGAATATAAAATAAATTCCGAATATATTACTAAAAAAAGATCAAATATAATCTCATCCGGTTTTATTCTAAAAAGAATTTTTTTTGAAATTACAGGTTTTTTGGTCTTCATTCTATTCCGGAAAATAAACCCTATTTATTAAACCGTCAAGCTTTTTTAGAAAATTTTCCTTGCCAAATAGACTACCCATTATAGACATATTTTATATTCAGACGGAGGGACTTTATGCAAGAAGATAAAGACAGATTTTTAGAAATGCCAAAAGATGATATTAATATACCCAAAGTTAAAGGCGATGATATTCACGAAACGGCTGAAGTTCAACTTGATTACCTGAGAAACGCAGGGTTTGAAAATATTGATCTGTATGTTAAATATCATCTATGGTGTATCATCGGCGGTCAAAAATAACTTATTCAAAGCATCAAATCTATAATTTTTTTATGATTACTACAGTAAAACAATCTGCGGTAAAATTAATAAACAAATTCTTGAGAAAATCGGAGAAAAAAAATGATTGGCGCAATTGCCGGTGACATGATTGGTTCTGTTCACGAAAGTGCTCACATAAAAAGAACAAATTTTAAACTTTTCGATAAAAACAGCAGGTTTACTGATGACACAGCCATGACCGTTGCTGTTGCTGACGCGATTTTAAACAGGGAACCTTACGCAGAGAAGCTAAAAGAATACGGAAGAAAATATCCCGACAGAGGTTATGGCGGTTTTTTTCGAAAATGGCTGCAAAGTGATAATTTAGAACCATATAATAGTTATGGAAATGGTTCGGCAATGAGAGTGAGCCCTGTTGGTTTTGCTTTTAATAAACTGAATGATGTTTTAAACGAAGCCAAAAGAAGTGCCGAAGTGACCCATAATCATCCCGAAGGAATTAAAGGCGCCCAGGCCATTGCGGCTGCTATTTTTTTAGCACGGCAAAAAAAAGATAAAAAAGAGATAAAGAATTATATTGAAAAAGAATTTAAATATGATTTAAAACGCAAAATCGATACCATAAGAAAAAGCTATAAATTTGACGTAAGCTGCCAGGGATCGGTACCGGAATCGATTATTGCTTTTCTGGAATCAACGGACCTGGAAAGCGCGATACGCCTGGGGGTTTCACTGGGAGGAGATGCCGACACTATTGGCTGCATGGCCGGAGGCATAGCGCAAGCGTATTATCAGAAGATCCCTCAGGAGATATATAAAAAGGTGGAAGAGTTATTAACAGAAGAGCTGTTTGAGACTGTTAAGATTTTTAATAAACAGTTTAACGTAAGGTTTGATATTGTTTAAACACGCTTCAACCAGTTTAGATATCCGCCAACGATAATAAACAGCATTAAGCCCGAATATACCCAGGGATACCATGAATACTGCGCGTACTCTTGATGGGCATTAAAAGCATGGGGCAGGATAATCAGCGTTATCCAGCAGGTGATCCCTCCAAACAGTATTCCCGCAAGAACATCACTTGGGTAATGAACTCCCAGGTACGGCCGCAAGTACATCATAACAGGAAGCATCCATCCAAAGAGGAGTATCCCGGTTAATCCAAACTGGTATGATATAAAAAAGACTCCCATAGTGGTCCAGAACAGGTGCCCCGAAGGGAAGCTCTCTTTTTCTTTTGAACCATGCCCGGGGTCACGGTTCTCTATCTCTATTCCAAGAGCTGCTTTCAGCGCGGCATCGGCATAAGGCCGATAGCGCTTGATAAAAACCTTTGAAGGAATGAATAATATTTGCGCCAGGGTGAACCCCATAAAGATCATAAGGGAAAGTTTTATAAAAGCAGTCTGCGCGAACACCATACCCACAAAGGCGCTCAGGGCAAGTATGATGAGCCAGAACGGGCCATCCCCCATAAAGATAAGGGTTTTCAACGGCAGATATCTGCCAGCAGAACTAAGGTACGCCTTTTTAAACAGCTGCTGATCCAGGTATTGTAACTTTTTCATAAGAACTATAAGCAGGGTATCTTGTTTATTTTACAAGTATTATATGTTTAAATGGCCTAAAAACGGCTGCAAATACTTTTTTTGCATCCATAGAACAATACGGCCATGAGTGTTACCGCCATCAGTCAATTGCCGCAACTGTTTGTAGTAAAGTTCAGCCATAAAATCAAAGGGATAATTAAAGTTATTAACTCCAATTATTGGCAGACAAAAATCAAGCATCTTATTATTTGAAATAAGCTGTGTAACTTCCCGAAAACAGTTCGACACAAATTCAACAACTTTCTGTTCAAAATCATCAATACGCGGTCCGGGCAATACCGCATGCACAATATAATCAAAATTAGGATATTGTTTTTCATTTGATGAGTCAATAGAAAACGGATATGATAACTCACCGCCTGAGGTTACCTGAACCCCGCATACAGGAGTCTTTTTTATTTTGCGAATTTGACGGTCGAGCTGTGAAAAACCATGAGACTCCTGTTCGCCGTCAATAATATGTTTAACAACAGAAGACGCGCCGCTCCCCAGGGAAAATTTATAATTAGCAGAATGAAGAAAAATCGATACGACTTCCCTGTTAACATCCGGGTTTTGATCTTTCAATCCGGGATACCTTTCTAATGGTATTTGTTCGGCAATATAAAATTCACAGTTCCCTAAATTCGTATGATAGAGATAATCAGTTTCAATCATGTTATTATCCTTGCATTAATGCAAATGCAGCCTTTCCAAACAAGCAACATAGAAAACAACCCACCTGGGAATTAAAAAATATTTGACATAATTCATGAAAAAGCTTTGAATAAGTTCAAATACTTAAAGCAGGAATTAATTCAATGCAATGGAATAAAATAAGGGAACTTTATCCCCATCAATGGCTTCTATTGGAAGCAATAAAGGCGCACTCAACTTCACCATAAGATGCCGGAAAGAGAATTCTATGTATTGCATACAGACAGAGAAAAACTGGACATATCCGAACGAAAATGGCTAGGCATCAGAGTTTGCATTTAACAAAAAATTAGAAATATTGTAAACCTGAGCATCATTCCTGCAATAAAAATCATTCACAAAATCACAATAAGGGGGCAGCTCATCATGCAGGATCTTAAAGGAAAAGTTGCTGTAATTACCGGTTCCGGTAAAAAAACAGGAATAGGTTTCGCGATCGCGAAAAAACTCAGCTCATTCGGCACAAATATAATTATCGCCGATCTTGGAGAAACAGACGAAAGTACAAACACAAGAGAACCCAGCAAAGAAATGATTGAAATTACCAATGAACTGGCCGGGCAAAATAAAATAAAAGCCATCCCAATTGCCGTTGACGTAACAGACAACGATTCAATTAACGCAATGGTCGATATAATCAAATCCGAATTCGACCAGGTGGATATTCTCTGCAACAACGCAGGGGCTTCATTTGGCGTGCCAAACGCGGTCCATACTTATGATGAAGAACTCTGGATGAAAACCATAGACGTAAACCTCCACAGTGTCTTTAAAGTCTCACGGGCAGTCCTTCCTCTCATGGAGGGGAGAAAAGGCTCCATTATAAATACGGCATCCCGGGCGGGAAAAGTCCCTCCAATAGCAAACGGCGCCTATGCTGTGGCAAAGGCAGGAGTGATAATGCTCACCAAAGTTATGGCAAAGGAACTTGGCGCGACAGGAATCCGCATCAATGCCATTTGCCCGGGACAGATAATGACCGACCTTGAACGCTGGAGATTTGACCTTGAGGCAAAATTTTTCAATTCAACATTCGACAAGAGGGTAGAAGAAATGTGCAAGACCATTCCCCTTGGACACATCGGAGATCCCGATGATGTTGCCGGACTCGCGGCTTTTTTAGCATCAAAAGAATCAGCATATATTACCGGGCAGGCATTAAATGTATCAGGCGGTCAATTGATGGAATTATAACCAGGCGTAGCCGTTGCATGTAGTAGGGGAGAGGCATGCCTCTCCCCTACACTACACTACACTACACGCAACCCTACACACACGCAACGTTAAAACGGAGATCCTGATTTTACCGCGATTTTTAAATCATTCACAAGTTTCTTGCTAAAGAGCTGCTGGTATTTATAATTATACGCTTCATTAAATTCCGGTAATTGAAAAACAGGCGTAAGCGCTTTTGCGGCGCACTTCGAAGCATATTCTTCATTACTGTCATCGAAACGCCATGGGTCGGTTCTTACAAAGGCATCTCCCTCAGGGACAACAATCCCTTCAATAACACTGGGAAATTTCTGTTGTTTAATGGTCCAGTGATCCCATTCGGAACAACCGTAGTCTCTGGCTGAAGCCAGGATAACTTTGGCAAGAGGTGTAATGTTTGATATTTCTTTGAAGAGTTTTGCCATTTTTATAAAAACATGGTCCGCATACTCGGGTGATTCCGCGAAAAATACAGCCCAATTCTCATTGCTGAACCATATATCCTCAACAACAACGCCGGTTCCCCATAATGTATCCGCGGTTCTGCTGCCAATTTTTCTCAATTTGCCCCATGTTGGATTTTCTTCAAAACGGACAAGCCACATTTGCAATCCTTCATTCCAATCATCGGGATCATGACCATAGAATAAAAAAGGATATTTTGATGTTTTTTCCATGATTACCTCTATTCAAATATATGATAATATCAAAATTTTTTGTATTATTAATATAGTAGAGATAATTGGAAAATATTGCCAAAAAAAACTTGTTTATAGTTTTAATTATAGTATAATCTTTAGTAAGGTTTAATCTTTAAGAGGAGCAGATATGAAAAATTCTAGAGTAATCTTAACGGCTTTCTCACTGGTCATTTTTTTATGCAGCCCATCTCTTTATGCTACAGAGAGTAAGGTTGTTGGTAAAATAAACGGTTTTTGTGATAACATTATAAAGGAGTTCCCTGTAACTGCCAATGAAAAGGTCACCATTGCCATTACTGAATTCGACAATAAAAGCGAAAAAGCCGAAAAGAATAAAATTGGTTTCGCGGTTTCGGAAATAATAACCGAACGGTTTTCCAAATCAGCAAAATTTATTGTTACTGAAAAAAAACAACTGGAAAAGATTATCAGTACTCTGGAATTAGAGCAGAGTGGATTATATGATTCGGATAAAGTTTCCTCAGTAGGTAAGCTGGTTGGAGCCAAATATATAGCAGTAGGATCTATTTCCGAACTGGCGGGGTTTTACCGGGTATCTCTCAGGATTTTAACAGTTGAAACAGGAAAGATAATATTCACTAAAAGCTTAGAGTTAGATTCCGCCCTTCTGGAAGAGGAATCCGACAAATATCTCCCCCCTTCATATCGGGTATATGTCGGTGGAGGATTAAAATACCTTCTTCGGAAGATTTAACCAAACAAACTATTGTTTCCCTGGGATTTTATTACGACATAAAATCTGTTCACAGTCTTGGATTCCGCGCAAATTTGCTTCTCCTTGACAAGGAAACTTTTTCATCATACTGGGTGACTGCTTACGGAACTCCAAATGAAAGTGGGGTCATAGAATTATCTTTTGGAGATATAATGTATGAATTTTCACTGGGATACGGATATGTTTTCAATTTATTAAAATATTTAAGCATCAAACCCAACCTGTTCATTGGTTATTCATACTCTCATTTTGTTGTAGGGAAAAAATATTATGAGTGGGGGAGTTCTAATAATATTTTAGTTAACACACAGGAGGATAATGCCCTTCACGGTGTTTTTATCAATCCTTCTATTGATTTTCTAATCGCATACCATTTGCCTTTTTCATTAATGGTTTCAGTAGGATATAGTCACAATTTTATTAATGCTAAAGATTCCTGGAACTATCGCTCGGCAAATACATCATATGAAACATCATACTCCGGGCTTACGCTTAATGGCGGATTAATGATCTTTTTCTAAATTCAGGAAGTACTCCGCCTGTCGGTTCTTATAAGGTGCACCAGGCGGAGCGTTATTCCTGCTAATGCAGTGAGGATGATAAAAAACAATCCAAAGGTTATCAATTTATAAAAATTCGTCCCTAAAGGAAAAACATCAAAAACTTTTCCGTAAACTTCAAAATACCAGTTTATAATAAACATCGCGCCAATTGATAATGCTATCAAAAATGATGATATAAAAATCTCAACCACATACAGGCGTTTGAGCCGTGTTGTTTCATATTTTTCAATATCATCCATAACCTTATCGTGTATATTTATTTCAAAATGAGGTTTGTGAACTGCTTCTCGAATAGCATCATCAAAATTATTTTCTTTCATATTCTCTTTCATAGTTCTAATCCTAAAACCAGGTATAATCTTCAATTCTATATTCATCTTTAAGTATATTCCGCAGCATCTCCTTCCCTCTCCTGAGATGCGATTTTACACTGTTTATTGGAATCCCCATTATTCCGGCAATTTCACTATAGCTGTTTTCATTGCTGTAAAAAAGGTGAATAGCCAGCCGGTATTCACTTCGCAGGCTGTTTAAGGCGTTATTAATCATTTCAGATAGTTCTTTTTTTTCTATATCATCAGTATGATTATGCTGATATTGATCGCTGAAAACATCATTTTTTAATTCGGTTTTCAATTCCATATTGGATTCTTTTGACTTCTTTTTAAGCCAGGTAATTGAATTATTATAAGCGATTTGAAACAACCAGGTTGAAAACTTCGATTTAAAACGAAATTTCGATAAATTTTTATATCCCTTAAACAGGCTTTCCTGGCAGATATCACTGGCGTCATCTTCATTATGTACTAACTTTAAAATAAACAGGTAAAGCCTGTCCTGGTAAGCCAGGACAAGCTCTTTGTATAAACTGTATTCACCGTTTTTGATCCTTTTTATCAGGATCTCTTCAGATTCCGGTGTCATTTATTTCTCCTGATTTTTTAGATCCGACAAGCGGTAAAAAAGCAGGAACGCTATTCCAATAAATAGCGGGATAACTCCCGACATAAATGTCCAGGGCTGGGGACCAAAATAACTGACCGTTGTTAAGGATATTCCAACTCCAAGAAAAGACAGAATAAGACCAACGAAGAGAAAAGCAAGATCCCACCGCCTCTTTACAACGGGCTGAGTAACCCCTTTCTCAATCATCAGGATCGATCTTCTATGGTTGAGTTTAACAAAAACGATCAGAAAAGTAAAAAACCCCGCAATAGCTGTTATTGGAACCATAACACCAAAAACCATAACAATTGTAGGAGGCATCATATCTTTTAATTTACCTTCTTTAATGGCATGAGCAACAGCATCGTTAATTTTCTCAAGACTTTCACTATGCTGAATAGCCTTACCGGGATAGGCATAATCCGCAGCTGTTACGACTATTGGCGCCAGCATGATAGTAAGAACCAGCAGACAAATCATTTTTCTTTTCATAAATAAGCTCCCTTTATTTTAGATTCGTCCATTAGACTAAAGATTATGCGCAATTGTTGCAAAAAAAACCATAATTATCATAAAATATTGACAACTGAACATACTCTCTGCATATGTCAAAAAACAACAGATAGAGGCTTTATTACTCCCACGATGATGAATTTTGTTTCATTGAACATGGTGATGTATGAAAGAGATTATTGGTGGCGGAAAAAGATTTTCATGTTGATGTTGAAAGCCATTCCAAAGGGATCAATTATGGAAATTCCTGATCATCCTGCTGATGAACCCGTAAAAAATCAAACAGGGAAAGCAGTAGCACTTCCATTGCTCTTTGCCTGTTTGTTAACTTCGAAAAAAAACTGCATGCTCTGGGATAGCCAGAACAGTCTCTCCTCAGGGCTTAAACGGCTGAATTCGGTATGCCCGTCAAAAGCTGAAGGCGGTACATCCTTTAAAAGTTTTTTGAACTCTTCAAGAGAAGTATCAGTCACTATTTTCACTACTCCACTTTATTGTTATCAATCAATTTTTCCAGTTCACTTATATCAAACAGATCTTTTTCCCTGGGAGGAATAACCGATCTTTTTAACTCCAGAAGTTTATTCACGGAAACAAGCTTTACATCATGATTATCAATATTAACCGTATCGATACTTCCTTTAAGCGAATCATATGACAATTCATCCGTAATAAAAACGTCAACCTGCCGGAAGGCGTTTGCCAGGTCAATAAACGTAAAAACCAGGGCATTTTTTTCTTCAACCATCATCCGTCTTTTTTCCGGGTCCATCAGCGATTCGGCAGGTACCGGTACACGGGGTGAGAGATGAAGTTTCTTCATGGCGTTAATTAACCGCTGCAGGTTCCCTTCTTCCATATCAACGGAAATGTCAATATCCAGGGTCATCCGTTCTATGCCGTGAATAACCAGGGCAACACCGCCGCAGATGATAAACTCTACCCCGCATTCTGCCAGGGTTGTAATGATTTCCTTAAGATGATTTGACTG
>JAAENB010000106.1 GCA_024224995.1 bacterium
GACAATAAGTCCGCTATAAGAGCTAAAGTTATTATTTCCGCCAACAATAATATTATGGGAACCGGATCGGTCATCACCACTGCCCCGCAGTTCATTATATCCCATAACCAAATTACCAAGACCATTAACGGTACCCCCGGTTGAACCGGACCCGCTGTTTATAAACATATTCACACCGCTGAAAATTATATCATCTCCACTCCTGGAAACTCCCTGAAACGTTGTGTTCAAGGCGTCAATAGAAGCCTGCATTGCAGTTAATCCGGAAGTATCACCCTGAAGGGTACTGATAATAACTTCCTGCGTTGCAACGGTATGTTTAAGAGTGTTAATCTCTTCCTGCATTGCTGCAAATTTCGAATACATATCGGAAAAACTGAATTCCGACGAATCATCGGAAGAACCGGAACTCTGGCTGAGTCCTGCTTCACATCCGGAAAAGGCAATTATTGCCGCCATAAGGGTAAATACTGCTGAGTTAAGTAAGTTTTTCATAATCATTTCCTGTTTGTTAGTTTATAGACGAAAACCGCCCAGTTGGGTTATTACTATATAATATATACGGGTCTTTCCGAAATGTTGGGAAATATAGACAAAAAAATTAAATTGTTGTAGAAATTCCACCCCAGTTCTTAAAATATCTTCTTGCGGGAAAATATAAAGGAACCAGGATGGAATTAAAAA
>JAAENB010000107.1 GCA_024224995.1 bacterium
AGGTGTAGGCGTAAATTATATTATGATAATAGTCGCGGCAATACACACCCTTTTCGGCATATATCAGATAAAAAAAGGAACCCTTACAAGAACGAAAGATTGGGGCAGATTTGTTTTAATGGCAATTCTTGGAATTGTTGCTGCTATTGCAACCTTTAAGGGAATTCATTTTACTCAGTTTATACAAACACTTACTAACTAATAAAGTAATTGTTGTATTATACACAGGGCATCCCTTGACACGGATCACCTTCCCTGCTTCGAGTTTTCCCGTTACCGGACTTTAAATTTCCTCTTCATTAAAAAATAACCCGGTATTAATACGGGCTTTCCACCAGTCCCGAGACCGTTTTATCCCGGTATCGGGACCGGTATCTGCTTTTGCCAACCGCCCATACGGTAAGCACTTTTTTTTAAAATCAAAAATAGGAAGTTGATACACTAAAATTTAAATAGACCATTCTATATTGAATATCTACAAAATAAATAGGTTTGGAGGACCTTATGAATATGTTTCATTGATGGCCTCAGTAATGTAAGCGGCTCAGTTTTAGATGAACTCTCCGGAATTCGTTCCCTTGGGCAAAACCTGTACGTTGAGAATAATGCAGCTCTTGAGAATATTGATTGCTTCAGCAATCTTAATTCAATCGGAATGCACATCTGGATACGAAACAATCCTTTGATTAAAAATGTTAACGCCCTTGAAAATCTTACCGCCGTTAATGGATGGCTTGAGATAATCGCTAATGATTCATTAGAAAATCTTTATGGTTTCCGCAATGTCAGATCTATTGATATTGACCTGAAAGTTGAAGGGAACAACAGCCTTACTTCTCTTGATCTTAATTCTCTGCGAACTATCGAGGATAACCTTGTTGTTAAAGATAATCCTGTTCTGCCAAATTATTAGTTGGCCCCACCAATATAGTCATCTTTTTAATATCCAGGAACTTCCGAATATTTAGATATTTGCGATAATAACGCGCTTACCGGACCCTCGTATCGCCCCGGTACGATACGTGAACTGTTTTCATAGACCCTGAGTTAGCGGTCGCCGATATATTTGCCTTCCGCTTTCAGTCGTGCGATCTCTTCATTTTCAAGAACCTTAAAAGCAATTTTACCCACCATTGTCTGAGGCAGTTCATCCTTGAACTCAACTTCCCGGGGACAGCTCCACTTGATAAGCGTCTTTTGACAATGATCGATAATCTCTTTCTCCATTTCCGGCCCGGCCTTTGCGGGATCATTAAGCACAATAAATGCCTTTACCTTTTCCACCTGGTCCTGGTCAGGTATACCGATTACACATGCCTCGGCTACATCGGAATGTTTATAGAGCTGCTCCTCTACCTGGGTCGGATAGACATTCATGCCCGAAGATATTATCATCCGCTTTAAACGAAGTTTGAAATAAAAAAATCCGTCTTCATCCATAGAAGCAATATCACCCGTATGAAGCCAGGTTTGGCCGTCTTCATGAATTTTCAGGACCTCGGCGGTCTCTTCATGGTGGTCAAGATACCCCAGCATTATGGCGGGACCACACAAACAGAGTTCTCCTTCCTCTCCCGGCGGCGCCTCTTCGGAGATTTAAGTATGGCTACCGGTTATCTTTTTCAATAACCGGTTTGCTTTCTGTGCATGTGCGACAAAGACTCATGCCAGCTTTTCAGGAATTTAAATCAATTTGAAAAACCGGCTGAAGAGGTTCATACTTCATTTTATGCCACCATTGACAAAGACCTCTGTTCCGGCTGCACGCTCTGCCAAAAGAAATGCCAACTCCACTCCATTGACGAGGTAGCGAGTGATTCAAATAAAGCGGGAAAAATTTTCACTGTTAACCCGGTTCGGTGTATTGGCTGCGGTCTCTGTGTTGGCAAATGCCCAACGAACGCGGTTATAATGAACCAAAAAGAAGAACCCATGAACGTTCCGCAAAAGAATTGAGGTCAGTGACGGAAACGTCCTGACCTCAATTCCGGCTCCGCGTAACAATTATTTGTTAACCTCAAGCGTAATAGAAATATTCGGAAGCTTTCTTGTATCGCAAACCGCGCTGGTATGAAATTGGCTTATTACCGGGTTGGCTGTCACCTCTATTTGAAGCCCCGCCGAAATAGCCTGGTTAGCGGTCTTCTCGCAACTGACATATTCATTATAGCCATTGTTGTCGGTATCACCATAGGAAATTGTACCGGTATTACAGCTGTATTCCGTTGTTCCAATCTTCATTTTCATATACGTGGCACTAACACCATCACAATTATTTTTTGAGCAGCTGAATTTAACTTTTTTAATTTTAGCTCCGGCACAAAGGGTCGACATCCTGGAAGCGCTTATTGTTGTTGTCCATACGGGATTCCTGAGATTGCCATTCCACCCTGCCGTCAGCAGCAACTGTCGAAAACAACTGGTCCCTGTTTCTTTTTTGCACGCGTGCCAGTTTCGGCCGCGGTGTTTATTAAATTTTTTCATTCTTCGATAGCCCGTACCACATCCCGAAAACCGGGAACATTTTACGCAATTTGAATTTGTTTTGCAATATTTCTCACAATCAGCCTTATTATGATTTCCACAAGCAAACCAGTCTTTCCCTCTTCCGCGAAATTTTTTTACCGTATGATAGCCCGCTCCACACCCTCTCCACTTTGAACACTTCTTGCATAACAATGAGTTTTCTTTACACCACTTTTTACACTTTTTTTCATTTTTATTCGCGTGAATAAGCATCGAAGACGAACAGACAATAACCATGATCAGTATAAATTGAAATATTCTTTGCATCTTCATTCTCCTTTTGTTTATATATTATATGGGAAACATAGTGCAAACCTCCTTACATGTCAACTCTATTTTAGTGGCAAAAATCCGCGCCGCCCCCTTCACTCCTCATGTTTTTATACGGTATCCCGTAAACCAGGGGTGCAATTGGGTGATTCTTCATATGTATATTTATAAACTGGAGAGTAATAATGAGAGTATTACACAAAATTTTAAACATTTTAGTTTTGCTGATGGTGATTATTTAATTAGATCTCAGAAAAACCTGCAGGAATTTCCTGTTTAAAAAAGGTATAAAAATATAGATTGATTATTTTCATATTGACTAATTTTTAAAATATATTATACAAAAAATTGACTAAAAACTATGGAGGTATATTTTGATGAATGAAGGCGACAGGTTGTGGTTTAAATCATATACAGAAGGAATTCCATATCAGTTGGATTATGAGGAAATCACTATGCCTGATTTTCTTTCCAAAACGATCAAAAATTATCCGGATTCGATTTCAATGATTTTTGCCGATACAAAAATCACTTACTCAGGCTTTGATCTCATGTGCAATAGCATGTCCAATGCCCTGCTTGCCCTTGGTCTAAAAACTGGCGACAAGGTGGCGCTTCTACTTCCAAATCTCCCACAAATGCTGATTGCAATTTATGCCATATGGAGGGTCGGCGGTATTGTTGTCATGAACAATCCTTTGTATACGGACAGCGAATTGGAACACCAATTAAAGGATTCAGGCGCGTCCATTCTTATTACTCTTGACTTGCTGGCCCCAAGAATGATCGCTCTTAAAGAAAAAACCAGCATTAAAAAAATAGTTGTCGCTCATATCCGTGATCACCTTACATTCCCAAAGAAGCAGCTTTTTCCATTGCTTGCAAGAGATAAACACAAAAATATTCCTCCGGCAGAGTGTGTTTTCGAATGGCTTGATCTGCTTGACAAATATCCATCAACCCCGGCAGGAATTACAATCAAAATGAGTGACACCGCCTGTCTCCAATACACGGGGGGCACAACCGGCGTTAGCAAGGGAGTTATTGTCACTCATGAAAACCTTTCAAAAAATGCCCAGCAGGGATCAGCGCAAATGCCAGGCTATAATCCGGCTACTGAGACAATGATGGGAGACCTTCCAATTTTTCATGCCTTTGGGCTCTATATATCAAACTTGACTATTCTCAACGCGTGGGCAAACGTTCTCATTCCAAAACCAGATGCTGATGTCCTCATAAAGGCCATACATAAAAACAAGGTAACAATTTTTCCCGCGGTTCCGACAATATTTATTGGAATTATAAATTATCCGAAGCGGGACAAATACGATTTAACATCACTGAAATTATGTGTTTCAGGCGCTGCTCCATGTCCTGTAGAAGTAATTAAAAAATTTGAAGAAATATCCGGCTCGCAAATCATCGAGGGTTATGGTCTCTCAGAAGCCAGTCCTTCAACGATGCTCAATCCTGTCGGTGGAATAAATAAACCCGGTTCGGTGGGACTGCCAATTGCGGATACTGATGTCAAAATTGTTAATATCGAAGATAGAAAAACTGAAGTTCCTACTGGAGAACATGGTGAACTCGTTGTAAAAGGTCCGCAGGTTTGCCTGAACGGGTATTACAATATGCCTGAAGAAACAAAAATGACATTTGTTGACGGATGGCTTTACACAGGAGACATCGCTAAAATAGACGAAGATGGATATATCTTCCTTGTGGATCGTAAAAAGGACATGATCATATCCGGAGGCTATAATATTTATCCTCGTGATATTGATATTGTGCTGAATGAACACCCGGACATTGTGGAAGCCTGCGCAAAAGGAGTTTCAGACTCCTATCGCGGCGAAGTTCCCAAGGCATTTGTTGTCGTAGAACCCGGTGTCGAATTAAGTGAAGAAGATATCATCAATTGGTGTAAGGAGAAATTAGCCGGATACAAGGTTCCAAGAATAGTTGAATTTATGAACGAACTGCCAAAAAGTGCTATTGGGAAGGTGTTAAAGAAGGAACTATAGCTGGTATGCGGACAATAGTAGACTGGTATTACTCTTTGTAAAATAATATACTCCACAGGTTCAGCATGATAGATAAAAAAGAAGCGATTAAAATTGCAAAAGAATATATAACAACGGAATTCGGGGATGAGATTGTTCTGTCTATTGATACATTCCGTGAACATCAGTTCGTATATATTTTTTATTATCAGTCAAAAAACTTATTCCGTTCCAGTGATTTTACCGATATTTTTTTAGGTTCCGGTCCAAATATTATTGATAAATATGATGGATCAGTTACCGCTTATGGTTCAGGATATATTGAAGATGAAGTGGTCATCAGGTATTATAATGAGAAGAAATACACCCATAACCTGATTCCTGAAAAAGATAAAGAAGAGGGAGTTGAAGAACAGAGAATAATGAGCCAGGATGAAATTGACAGTTTTCTTAATGAAATTTATGGCAGGGACAACCTTTAATATTTGGGAACTTCCGGTTAAAAAGTGTATAATAATGGGAGATGCTGCAATTTCAAGGGGGAGGCATCAAGGCATCCCAGAGTACAATGATGGTTATATCCATAACGTTTCCAGGGAAGAGTACTACCTCTTTCCCTTAGGGCACAGTTCTGTAATTATTGCCCCCAGATCCGGGATTCATGCAGGCACAACCGGGGGTGTCTCCCACTATGATGTCCTCGAATGCCAGGGGCAGGATAATACCGGTGGAGAAATAAAGATAGATGTCGCTAAACAGATAGAGGGCGACGACTGTTATAAAGAATTTTACCTCATGCGCTATTGGGATAAAACAAATACCATGTAATACTCCATCAGGGACCATGGAGTATTACATGGTCCCCATAACCACTACAGTGCCACCCTTTTCTTGTGGAGCATCGTAGAAGGCCGTCCTCTCCTACCCCATTTTCACGCTTACTGAGCCTGGAATAAGCCTCCGGCCGTCCAATTATACCGGTTTGCAACAGATCTTTGATATCCCCCGCTCACACTGGAGCGTTCACCGTTGGCTGTGTTATGACTTCCTCCACTTACACTGGACCTCTCACCACCGGCTGTGTTATTGGTTCCTCCGCTCACACTGGAATAGCGAGCGCTGGCTTCATTCCAACAGCCTCCGCTCACGCTGGCATAAGTATTACCGGCAATGTTATAAATCCCTCCGCTCACACTGGAATTCATACCGCTTGCTCTGTTTTGCCATCCACCACTCACACTGGAATATTTACCATCGGCAGTGTTTAGCCATCCACCACTCACACTGGACTCGTCACCACTAGCACTGTTATAAATCCCCCCGCTCACACTGGAACCATCTCCAGTAGCGGTATTATCCCGTCCCCCATTTACACAGGAATATCTTGCACTTATTGTATTCCTTAATCCGGCAACTAGCCCGCCATAAGAGGAATAATTATGCTGCAAACCAACGATAATATTATGTGAGCCTGATTTGTCGCTATTACCGGCTCGGGTTTCATTATACCCCACAATCAAATTACCACGACCATTTATGCCCCCGGCTGTTGAGCCTGAACCGCTAACGATCTGAACATTAACCCCACTAAATTGTATAGTGGGCTGCCCGGTATAAGGATCTGACAACCTGGCTACACCATAAAAAGTAGTATTTAGACTATTGATTGAAGTCCCATGCCCATCAACTGTACTTTCCAAATTATCCATCCTTAAAACTAATTCATTAACCGCACCTACAGTACTGGCAGCCTTTAACCGGTCGATTTCTTCCTGCAATGTCTTAATCTTTGAGTACATGTCAGAAAAACTGAATTCCTCTCCTTCCATTCCCGAGTCATTTCCTGTCAAACCCTCTTCACAGCCGGAAAGCACCAAAACAATTAAACAAACAAATAGTAATTTTTTCATAAGATACCTCTTTTTTATCATATTTTAAATAATAATTAGAAGTTTCAGAGGTAATTTGACCAGACTTTTTTTTAAATATCCGGGAACTTCCGGTTAAAAGGGGTATCGGCATGAGACATACTCCGGTTATCGGAAGCTGATCACTCCTTATTAAAGGTCGCCGGACTTTAAAATTTTTTTTATGATATGGGGGATTCTTAGTCCTCCCAGCTCCAATCAATGTCGTGATCACGCTCCATGTCTTTTTTTATAATTCCAAATTTATCTTTAACCGCATTCCATGTATAGCTATTTCTCTCTCCAACATTTGTATGATCAATACTCATCTTTCGTATATGTGTTGCTCTGTGCGTGCAGCGCCTGTAAGCTTCCGCATTAGTTATAAAAATTTTCGCATCTGAAGTTGTATTATATGACGGACAAAATGTTCGATGTTTACCATAGGGACTGTTTCTTTCTACTTTTTCCTCCTCCATTAACCGATAACTAACTGAAACCCTGTCCTCCACAGCTAAAGAAATCACCCGGTTTTGCAGGTTTCCTTCGTCTTTCGGATCAAATACAACATATGGCTGCGGTAACCTCGAGAAATATACCTGCAATGACTCCCAATACGCCTCGCGCTCATTTTTGAGATTTTTTTTGAAAAACATTTTGAAAATATTTTCCAGGGTAAGATCTATCCCCTCATTTTTCCCCTCATATTTAGCAAAAAATCTGCCTTTAAATTTATACCTGAGTGCTTTCAGTTCCTCCGGCTTTGTTCCAACAAAATCCTCCCGCTTAGCCTTGAAACCGCATGCAGTCTTGCATTTTAAACTAAACTTATATTTGGCATTTTCGTTATAAATGGCATACCTGGTAAATCGTACCAGGTCTTCCAGGTCATATTTGTCTTCCTTTTCATCTTTGGCCAGCAAAGACATCAATGCATAGGTAAGCTTGGCTTGATTAACCTTTACCAGCTGCGGATGAGAAAATTTTGTGGAATTGCTCCTGGCGTTATTGTCACCCTCTATAACATCCGAATAATCCTTCCAGGAGAATAACCAGGAAAAATAGATATACCTGAATAAAGCACGAAATTCAGGACCAAGAGTTTTGTCAATTTTTTTATTCGCTCCCTTCTCCACTGTCTCATCCAGCCAGGGTTGATTCAATCTCTTATCAAGGCCGGGAACTTCTTTCCTCAAGCAGCTGGTGCATTTCGTCGCCATTCTATCGGCATAATGCCAGGCTATATCCCAGTAGCTCAAAGCATCATTTTTCTCTCCGGAAGAATTTTTTTTGATTTTATCTTTACCGGTTTCCTGTCTAAAAGACAGCGAACCCAGGTTCCTGAGAGGCATTCCATAGGTCACCTGGAATGACGCATCGCCGGTACGGTTTCCATAATGCGGGTGAGATTTATTGCCTTGAGTTCCATCTCGCGGGTCAATACAGACCTTAGTCGTCAGATGACTCCCATTTTTTTCGTTCAGAAACCATCTATTAGTTGTTTTCTTTCTCATTCTATAAAAACGGTGGTTATCGATTACAGTGCTCTGGTCTATGGGTGTCTTCTCTGTAATGTGTGTTTTTATACAGGCATTATAATTTTCGAGTACATCCTCAAGGTCGGCGCACTGGGTATATTCTAATTTCTTCAGGGGAAAAGCCTCATTATTCTTCCACCACTCACTATTCTTTCCCGTTAGAGTAACCTTCTCTCCCTTCTTTTTTGTGATATTTCTAAATGCATTTCGCATACATAAATATGCAACAAATTGATCTTTAGCATGAACAGCATGATGACTCATGCTCATTGGTCCCGTTACAAGCTCTGGAACACATATCCCTGACTGGCCTGTGTCTATATTTGGCTCTACCGGGCCGCATTGATCCAGGGCCACTTCCAGAGGCGTACCTGTCTGAAATGCTTTTTCTCTATTTTTATCGGAAGTCCCCTTTTTCCCCGTATCCGGTGCAAGTAAAATATCATACTTCCCCGGATCATAGGGTATAAACTTGTAGTCATTCCCGTCTCTCAGACTGATAATCCTGACGTCCCACAGTTCCACTTCAAACCCGCTCCTCTGGTAAAGAGCTATCTTAAAAAAATCACTTTCTGTATTTTCAGAAATCTTCATACCGAGAATCAACAGGGTCATAAGCATTAGTATTGAAAATATTATTTTTTTCATTGCAGGCTAACCTCATCAGTATAATATTTAACAATGCACGATAGAGCATTATTAAATGTTATACGCGTAAAGCGAAATTATGTCAAGAAACATTATGCGTAATTATATTGACAAAACCAAAACTGATGCGAAAATGACGAAAACAATACGATATAAAACAATAATTTTAAAAGGAAATATCTATGGATTTTGCGAATTTTTTTAAAGGTGTAGGCGTAAATTATATTATGATAATAGTCGCGGCAATACACACCCTTTTCGGCATATATCAGATAAAAAAAGGAA
>JAAENB010000108.1 GCA_024224995.1 bacterium
AATAGCATTAATCAGATCTTCATACTTTTTCATAATAAGTAACTACTCCTCATGTCTTTTCATATAAGTATGATTTTTGGCTTAAAAGGGGTAATTTTTTAAAAAAAAATAGCCGGTACAAAATTGTACCGGCTATTTTTCAGGGGTGTATTGGTGTATGATTTGGTGTATTCTATTGAAGAAATTTGTTTATTCAGCGCCGTTTTCTTTTAAATAATCGATTAAAACCCGCTTTACTCCGCCCGCTCCTACATAATAGAGCGCGGCATGGCCGGAATTGTTCTTTATTGCAACATCCGTTCCTTTTTCCGTGAGATATATTATGGCTGCCATGTGCCGCTTCCGGGAAGAGATGAGCAGCGGAGTATTTCCGCTGTTATTTCTCAGGTTAACCCCGGCGCCGTTTTCCACAAAGAATTGTATGGCCTCCAGGTCACTATCCTCAGCAGCACTATGCAGCGGGGTATTACCGTTTTTATCCCGGGTATTTACGGAAACTCCTTTTTTAAGAAGCTCCTGTACAAACAAAAAATATCTCTTTGAGGAAGCCTGCAAGAACATCTTTTCTATGATCTGCTTGTAATTTGAACCGCTTTTTTGCAAAAGATACCGCAATATTTCCGGTTTTCTTTTTTTTACGGCAGTTTCTACGGCAGCTGAAATAAAGGTGATAACATTCTTTTCCGGAACAATTTCCAGTAGATATTGCACCATTGGCAGGTTTCCCTCTTTCACTGCTCTTAAAAAGGGTGTTGCTCCTGATCCGTCTTTAATATCGATCCGGGCGCCTTTACGGATAAGATATTGAACAATGGGCATATGTCCCTTTTCCACGGCAATATGCAGCGGGGTTTCCGCTTTTTTCCGGCTGGTTTTGGAGTTTACCGGAATCTTCTTTCCCACAAAAAATTTTACCATATTCAAGTGACCGTAGCGGGCAGCTCTATGAAGCGGTTTTGAATCCCCTATCCAGATTGAACCGGTAGAGAGGGGCACCCCTCTTCGCAGGTAATACCTGGCGATATGCAATTGTCCATATTCAATTGCCGCGGCATAAGCCCACTCAGAATCCCGGCCGCGAAGCTTCCGGCACTTCTGTTTTGGAAGCCGGGAACATCGGCCCAGTATCTCTTTTGTATATGCCAGGTTCCCCATCCTTGCGGCCCATCTCAGGAGTGAAGAAGAGTCAACAGGATCTCCTTTTTGAATAAAGTATTTTACTGTTTGCACGGTTAATTCCCTGCGCCTGTTCTCATCTTTTTTAAATCCGTATCTCTCAAGAATTGAACCGGTTCCATTTTCATTAGTATAAACAGTAACGCCTTTACTAAGAAGATAATTTGCCATCGGGGACCAGCCCCGTAACGCAGCTATTCTCAGAGCCTTTTGCCTCTTTCTCCTTTTACCAGCTCCCATTTGAATGAGTCTCTTAACGGATGCCAGGTCGCCCTGTTCCGCCGCGTACTCCAGCAGTTCACCTCCATACTTGTATTTGTTGTGTCTATTCATTCGCGCGCCTTTGCTTACCAGTATCCGCATTGCTTCAAGATCATTTATTTGTATTGCCATATAGAGGGGGCTATGCCACCGTTTATTGTAGGCATTTACGGAAGCCCCCTTTTTTATCAAAAGATTCATAACCACATAATCGCCCCTGGCTGCTGCCCAGTGTAAGGCAGTATAGCCCTGGTAATTTTTCGCTTTCACCCATGCTCCTTTCCGGAGAAGATACTGTACCGTAAGATACCCGCTCCCCCTGGTCCTGAAAAAACCCCTGTCATAAGCTTTATTTCGTGCTTTTGTAGAAAGATCTCTTACAGAGACAGGGGAATCTCCAATGACAGCTAAAAGCAAAGGAGTATTCCCTTTCCTGTTTCGAGTATTCACCTTAGCCCCTTGCGCCAGAAGCGCTTTTACGGATGGCAGATTCCCTTTTTGAGCGGCATAAAGCAGCTTTCCGTTTAAGTTCGCGTAAAGCCCGTTAGCGGATAGTATCACAATAAATATACAAATCGCGTATATTTTTATTTTATATTTCATAGCTGTACAACCTCAACTCTTTTTCTCAAATTCCGCGTACTTTGTCAAGAGAGTAAACGATAAAAAAGTACTTGATTGCTTTTAGCGGGTTTACCTATATAGGAGCATGGCCAAAAAAATTTTATTAATATGCATGCTTTTTTTTGTGAGCATTCTTGCCGCTCAGAAAACCGGGCACAGCAATAAAAAATTCGATCCGGACTGCTCAGATTACGAAGATACATCCGCTGAATACAATTTCGAGATACGCGAAGATTCCCAAAACCGGGATATTATAATTTCCGGTTACGCCACAAACTCATATAGAGGAGTGAGTGCAGCCATCCTTGAATTAGGAAACCGGGTTGTACTAACACTTGGCAATGCCGGCGGCAGCGGGCAGCGTTTCCAGGTGAACCTGGGAGACTTACTGGGTAAGAAAAAAATCATTATTACCAATGGTGAAAGAGCTGATTCCTTTACCGGAATATTTAGAAAAAAACATTTTTCTCTGGAAAAAAACTGCGGTACGCTTACGTCATTTAAAGACACTACCTATAAAAGAAAAACAAAAAATTATTTTGTGGTTTATAATTATTATCTACACCATACCAGGCAAAAAAGTTATAAATTAAACTATTATGAGGGAAATTATTTCAAATCAAAAGGATGGAAGAAAATAACCGACCCTTTCCTGGTAAAACAGTACGGCGCCATGAGAGACGAAAAGTATTATGGCCTTTACGAAGTGTCGAGCAAAAAGAAAGCGTTAGAAGATTATTTTGATCTTGTTTACCATAAAAAATCCAGGCTCCAGCTGAGCAATATGAACTTCAGTACCAGCGGTATTCACCCGTCGGGTTCGTCGGGTCTTTTATTTGTAAAACCCGCATTCCTCACTAAAACAATTAAAACACTACACTCCATGGGCTATTCCGTTACCAGGTACGATTACTGCCCGGGATGCCACAATGAAGCCGCTAACTGCAACAGGGTATATTTTAAATACCCCATCCCCAGGAACTACAGTAAATTAAAAAAAAGATTTGTCACTTATCATCTTTCTGTTAAGAAAAAAAACAGAACAAACCCCTCTTCGAACAACTCTTATTCTAATAATTCTAATAAGGACAGAATTAAATCCGTAAAAAATAAATTATTCAAAAAAGGGTATTTATGCTGTAAGTAACCGGGTCTTCGGCTCCGCTCAGACACCGGATGGTGGTGGTGCCAGGGCCTGTTCCTGTCGGCCCCACCCCCATCATCATTTTAGCCTGATATATATTGTGTATCATGAGAAAACCATATTTGTACCTGTGGATACATTTTATGAAAGTCACGAATCATTTGTGCCGACTCCTGAACAGCGATTTGACCTTTTTTCCCATAGTCAGTATTCATGAGTACCTCATTTTCCATCCCCCATTTATTAAGCTCTGCGTCTCCGACAATAAGAATTGGTGCGGGAGCGCAATTAATTAAATAGGCAATATGATCTTTTGTATGACCCGGAGTTGACAATGCCCAAAAAGTTCCATCTCCAAAAAGATCTAAAACTCTATGAAATGGCGCCAGTGAAGCACCGCTGCTTAAATCAAGAAGATGAATATTCTTTTTAGCTTTGAGGTGATTACCGACTGCTCCCCGGTAATAAAATGAATTTTCCTTCTTCCCATAATAGATGCTGCAGTCAGGCAAAATAGCCGGTATCCCGGCAGTATGGTCCGGATGCATATGCGTAAGGAAAGCGTGAGAAGGATTTATATTATATTTTTCCAGGTGGAATAATAAATCTTCATCTTTTTTTTGTGTATACTCAATCTTGTTCAACTTTTGAAAAATCCGGATGATAATTGGTAAATTCCCAATGAGGGGAATATCGTAAAAAGACCGGTCAAAGCCGCTATCGATCAATATATCTCCCTTTTGGGGATGTTTAAAATGAAAAGCCAGTACCGCATAATCAGCTATTTTTGCTGCGTCATAATTCTCCGGGAGGCTCTCTTCTTCTATATAGTTTTTTAATGCCCCGGAAATGTTCCCGGTATTAAAAGAGGTGAAAGCCATCTGCTGTGATTCTTTAAATACATCATCCCAATTTACATACTCCTTTCCTGATGGTACACTATACATATTCATTTATTTGCTCCTTTTATTAATTTTCATTTTATTCAATAATGAATTATTCATTCATTTTTTAGTCAAAAAAATTTATTTCATCATCCCGGCTAACCCGCCCAGGTGATAGGCATGAGCTGCACTAAGGGACTCTCGTAAAATCTTCTCACTTGAAGATAATTTTAGTACATCAACTATTGTTTGCAGATAATTTGTATAAACTATGCGTATCACTTTTTTTTGATTGGCGTTTGGCACACTCTTTTTTACGGTCTTTAAATGACGGATATACAACCCTTCCAGGAAATCGACAAGCACCGTACGGCTCTTCTCGTATTTTGTTCCCCCGGCTTTTTCCAGGATTATAACAACCTTTTTCCTGTTCTCAATCATCAGACTTTCAAACCTGCTCCCGGCTGTCATAAAACCGGGTTCCTCCCGGACTGTTTCCAGGTTTAATCCATCGGTAGCGGTTATCATGTTTCGAATGAAGGCATTTATCCCGTTCGCAAACTCTTCCGGTATTACTGCATAAAACAGGTCTTTTTTATTCTTATAATAGTGATACAGGTTCCCCACGGAGAGACCCGCGTCCTCCGCTATGTCGGCCATTCGTGCCTGCTTGAACCCGTTTTGAAAAAAGCAGTTAAGCGCCGCCTCGTTGATCGTTTCTTTTATTTCGGTCTTTAATACCTGCATTTGCCTGCCTCAATAATGAATTATCTATTCATTATATAAGATACAAAAAAAATTCCCTTTCGTCAAGGGGGAAGCGGAAAAAAACGTTTTTTTTGAAAGATACTTGAAATTTTATTATATTATAAAGATTAATGTATCCGGGGAGGCCATATAAAATGAATCTTTCACATACGGAAAAATTAATTTTAGAGAATATTTCTACGAAAAACTTCAGACGTGTTGTTGAATTCGAATCATACTTAAAAAGAGGTTTTGTAGGAAGAGCGCTTACGCTTACCATTAATCCGGGCGATATTATAGAAAAAATATATTTTTCATCAAATGATCACGGTACTGCGTTGTGGATCAATGGTCAGGGAATAACGGACGCCCACCGGTGGGAAGGAGAAGAGGATCTTATAGATTTGCCCTCTTTAGCACGGTATTATTCCACACTTCTTGAAAACGGGCCTGTTCCGGCCAACTTTGTCTTTGATATGATTATTCCGGACGTACTGGACAATATGCTGGACAATAAGCTTTCTTCTATAATACACGATATTATTAAAAATACTTCTTCGGACCAGTCCTATAATTGGAATAAAATCATTAAAAAATACAAATCGCAGAGCACACATTTTATAAAAAAATTACAAAAAAGAATGCAATAAAATACCTGTTTTTCCGTCTTATACAATATGAGCGGAGAAAAAAATAGAAATAAAATTGCCGAGTTTTTCAAAAACGAACACCAGCGAATGGTGGGCTTTGTACGCCGCCTTATTGATGATACGGCAGAAAGAGACGGGGAAGATATTGTTCAGGATGTTCTGGTTAACATCTTTGACGCTGCCGATGTGACCCTGCCTATTGAAAACCTTTCGGCCTATGTCTATTCCTCACTTCGAAACAGGATCGTAGACCTGTATAAAAAGAAAGATACGCAAAAAGAAGCGATCTCTCTGGACAGGGGGCTTCCGAACGGCAGCGGTTCCCGCGACCTCTCCCTGGCAAACATTCTTCATGATATTCGCTACGACACCGCTTCCGATTTTGAAAAAAAAGAGATCCGCAATTCGCTCTATGACGCGCTCGATTCCCTGGGTGAGGAAGACAGGGCTATAATCATAAAAACCGAGTTTGAAGGCAGACCGTTCCGGGAAATTTCGGAAGAATGGGACGTCCCCCTGGGCACCCTGCTTTCACGGAAGTCACGGGCATTGGAAAAAATCAGGAAAATGCTCGCTGATACAATATAACAAGGAGGAAACAAAAATGACACATGAACATTATAATAAAAAAAGAGTACCGAAATTTCTTCGAATTATCGGTATGGTAATGGCGGGGGTAGCCTTTGCGGTGTGCTTTGCTCTTATCTTCGGGCTTGTTCTTCAATATCTCTGGAACTGGCTTATGCCCGGACTTTTCGGTCTGGCAACAATCACTTACTGGCAGGCATTCGGGATACTGATCCTGGCAAAAATACTCTTCGGCAGCTTCGGTTCCGGTCCTAAGCATCACGGCAGAAGCGGTAAGCATCACAAGCACCATATGCCGCATCCGCCCTGGTCATGCCGGAAAAGTCCGGAACTTCCGGAAAAAAGACGGGAGTATTACGACCGGTTCTGGCGCGAAGAAGGGGAGGCTGCTTTTGAAGCCTATATTGAACGCATGGGTGAAGAAGAAGTAGAGAAATAGGAACAGACTATTTAGCCGGGGGCTCTGTCCCCCGGTTTAAATAGAGAACCAGCTCCACCCGGCTTCCCTCATTACTATACCTCACTTCATCAAACGCTCCAACAGCCATCATTATTCCCCTGCCGTGCATCATCAAATCTTCGTTAAGCTCTTTTCCGTCCTGGTCCATAAACTTCTCAAAGTTAAAGCCTTTTCCCTCATCGCTCACCCGGTATACAACGCGTTCCGAATCCAATGAATAGTCAACAAAAACCCTTTTGTTCGCGTTCAGCTCATTATTCTGGCGGTTCGTAATAAAACTCACGTAGGTATCGGAATGAAGAGCCTCGCTTTTTTCTTCAAACGAAACGTCAAGGTTCCCATGTTCAATAGCGTTAATAAGAATCTCCCGCAGCGAAATACGAACAATAGAAGCTTTTATGCTGTCGACATATTTCGGCAAACTCATCGTTAGGCGATGGCTGATCTCATCGGCAGTGAGTAAATAATTCTTTATTGAATACTCCACCTGCTCCGAAACAAGATAATTCAGCAGCGAATCTTCCAGCACGCTTGAGGCTTTTCCCAGGATCTCGTTCCTTCCTTCAACACAGACATATTCCAACCGTACTTCCATCTGCTTTGCTTCGCCAACAAAATAGGACTTAAAACCGGCCTTAAAGGTTACGGGTTTTTTATCGGTCAGCAATTGTTCAAGGGTCTCGTGCATAAGGCTGCGGGTAATAGTTTCCTTGCCCGAATCGGCAAAGGAATCATCATGAAGCGTATCAAGAAAGTTTTTTCCAATTACCACCTCGGGGTTGATCTTCAACTGCTGCTTAACCGCGTTATTTATAGCGGTAAACCGGAATTTTTCATCCAGGGTAAAGATAATATCATGAGTTCCTTCAACAAGGAGCCGGTATTTCTTTCCGGATATACTGATTTGCGCGTTCAGGTGGTTTAGATGATTTACGGTATCGGCAAGATCAAAGTTAAGCGTCTCTATGCGCTTATGAACTATCTGGAAACGGTTAGCGAGAACCAGGGTTATTCCAATAGTAAAAATTATAAGGCCGTATTTTACCATCCCAATACTGGTAGCGAGCATTATCTCATCAAAGATATCAAAAAAAGCGCAGAAAACCAGGGTTAAAAAACCGAGGAAAAGGTTTCCGGCAACAGTAGTGATCATTGCCTGGAAAACCGATATTACAAAAGCAGCAGACCGGCCTTTTTCCTGACTGGTTTTTTTCATATACAATTTTTTGATATCTGAAAAACAGGCTTTCCCTACTTCAAATACCAGGTAATAAAACAGGAAGAAAACAGCAAACCCTTCCCAGACCCGCAAAAGATCCTGTCCCAGGGGAAGGGGGGCCGGGATCGTAAGGCCAATAAGAAGCAGGCAAATTCCCGAACAAACAATTGTTATTTTATTAATTTTTTTTAGCAGTAAAAAATCCAGGAAGGCTCCCAGGAACGGGAGCACCGCGTACAGCGCCACCAACTCCAGGCGCGTAATAATTCCGGTATCCGGTATAATAGAATAAATATATGACGAACGGGATAGAAGAAAAATAAACAGGCAAAAAGAAAACAATCCGTAAAAAAGATTATACACCTCTTTTCGTCTTCCCAAAAACAGAAAGAGGTGATACAAGCCGATAAACAAATAAATAAACATCAATACCAGGGCCGGGTGATTCGCGTATCGTTTCAGCAGGGTATCGTACTCATCAATTTCGTACGGGCCATTCCGCTGCAAGCCGGTTCGAATATATGCCGGATCTCCAATAATCCTGAAGGCAAGGATATTCGTTCCCTGTTTGAGACAAGAAGAATGCATGCCGATAAAAACATCTATCATGTTCCGTCTCTGTTGAATTTCCCCCTGTGGTGAAAGCGAGACTTCTCTCCGTACCAGGTTCCCATTAACATAGACCTCCCAGTTTATCCCAATCCTGGCAAGATATATTCCCAGTATTTTTTTTGGTTCCGGGCTCTT
This sequence comes from bacterium, assembly GCA_024224995.1. The sequence goes on from JAAENB010000108.1 coordinate 8,501, forward strand.
TTCCGGCAGTTCAAAAGAACAAACAAGCGTAACATGCTCAGGCGGATTCGTCTTCCATGAAAGAAAACTTCTTCCCGGCATTCCCGGCAGATCAAGATCGGCTATCCTGATCCGTCTTCCTGATGTGGTTCCCGGTGCTATCCGCAGCCATTCCGGGTCTCCTGCCGGCAGGCTGTTTATCCACTGCTCTGAAAATCCTTTCCTGGCAAAAAATTCCTTTTGGGTAAGGTCTATTGGAAGCGCGAATAGATTTGATACGGGTGAAAATAAAAGTATTAGAATAAATATATTGAGTATCTTTGTTAATTTCATTTTTGTGTTGTTTCTGTTATTATTTATTGGTAAAGAGTAGCTAATATAACACATTCTGTCAAGAACTAACCGTATAACTCTTGACAACTTATTTAATTTTCTCTATACTTTTTACCCATACCATAAGCAGGAGAATATCCATGATAAAAAAACCCGTTTTATTAGTACTACTAATTTTTTCACTTGTTTTCATCACGTGCAGCACCCGCAAAGATGGACCGGACGGCTATTGGGTTGATGACAACACGTACCGGCTCGCCGCATCAGCAATGTCTACCCTGGGCCCGGACAACCTGGGAGGGAGTCGTCGCGAAGCCAGTAAAAAAGCAGCAATTTTTAATGCCCAAAATCAAATCCTGGAATATTTTAAAAAATTAAAACCAAAAGAATCAAACCCGGGAATACGGAACTTTGCTGCCGCAAAAGAAGTTAAGCAATTGGTCAAAAGGGGCGCTGTAATAAAAGTCACTTACGATCAAGAGGATAACTGTGAGGTTATATATGAAGTAAAAGCCCGTGGCTTAAAGAAAAAAGCCGCTCTGGCTGTGTGGCCGCAGTAGGGGAAGGTGATCGGTGGCCGGGTAATCGGTGATCGGTTAAGAAAAGGGATCGGGGGCCAGGGGTCGGTTAAGAACAACACCGACAGGGCCGGGAAAAAACAGGTCAGAAACTGTGGTGATACCGGGAGCTGTTTCTATCGGTCCCCAACCCCCTCGCAGGGGGTTGGTTCTGAGAGACGTTGCAGTGCAACGTCTTTACTGGCTGGTTTCAGGCAAGGGCTATGGAGA
>JAAENB010000109.1 GCA_024224995.1 bacterium
AATGGAGGTTCCCTTGGATGTGCATAACAATACTCGAATAGAAGAACTACGACAATTGAAAAAAGAGATCAGAGGATCAAAAGAACACCTTATAGTTGGCATTGATATAGCCAAGGACAAGCACCATGCATTCTTTGGAACGGCCACAGGAAATACGCTTTTTAAACGGTTGGTGTTTGATAATTGTAGCGAAGGCTTTGACAAGTTAAACATCCACGCAGAGGCAATGATGGCTAAGCACCAATTATCCAAAGTTGTCTTTGGTGTTGAGCCAACGGCGAATTATCATAAACCTTTGAGTGAGTTTTTGATTAAAAACGGCAATATGGTTGTCTTAGTAGCACCTGGGGCAGTCAAGAAGAACAGAGAACTGCTAGATGGCCGTTGGGACAAGAACGACAATAAAGACCCAGCCAATGTCGCGGATCTTATATCCCAGGGAAAATGCCTTTTTTATGATTTTCCGGATGCCGGAATAAAGGAGTTGAGAAGTTTATTGTCTTTTAAGCGGAAACTAAAGAAGCAGGAACATAGCATTCGAATGCGTATCCGCAATCATGTAATAGCTCAGCATTATCCAGAATTGGACAAGTATTTTAGCTCTCTTGAATCCGAATGTCTGGCTATCGTGAAACATTGTCTGGAACCCAAACAGATAGCAAAAATGACCTTTGAGGATTTTACATGTTTGGTTACCAAACGAAAGAAAAGCTTGGTTCAACAACGTCGTTTACTGGAAATATGGCAAGGAGCAGAGAATTCAATCGGCTGTAGTGTTGGTCAAGCAGTATCGTTTGAAGGCCACACATTGGTTGATTCATTGACTCACATTCGGGGTTACATCAAGGATAACGAGAAAAGGACAGCGGCCTTATGCAAGCCGATGGTTGAGTATCAATATCTTCTGAGTATTCCCGGTTTTGGCCCTAGTATTTCGGCAGCGGTGCTGGGGGCTCTGGGAGATCCGAATCGCTTCAATAATGCGAAACAGGTGTTAAAATTGGTTGGTTTGGATCTTTCAGCCAGCCGTAGCGGAAAATCGTCATTGAACGCAATAGCTGTCATTTCTAAAAAAGGAAATAGTCATCTTCGGTATGCTCTTTTCCAAGCAGCCTTGATCGCTTCTAGCAGGAACAAGGATTTTATGGCCTATTTTACCAACCTGATAAAAGATAGGCAGAAAGAACGAGGGATTAAAACCAAAATGCGGGTAAAACTGGCAGCTAAGATGCTGATTATCGCCTGGACATTGATGAAGAAAAGAGAGGTATTCAATCCCGAATTCATAAAAATCCAAAAAGATGAGGGGACTTCTTGAGCCAACTTACAATTGTTTGAGCACTAACGATGGACTATCAGCGGGAAAACTCGTATCACTACGTCGAAGCCTTAAGTGGAACTTCGCGGGGGACAATCCAGGGAATCTCGCTGATACTCCAAAGACAGACAGACTATAGCGTTATTTAAAATGGAACGTATTTTTAACAAACTAAACACCTATTTTCGGCGCCACTTACAACTTGGCGTTTTAGATCTTAAAATTGGACGATGGGTGGTTGCTCCAAACATTGCCAATATTCCCTATCTGAAGGCTGAAAATGCCCAGGGAAGGCATATTATTATGCGACCTCATCCATCGATAATGCCTTATTATCTGATGATTGATGATATCTCGTTTGAGCTGGTTCATAAACACCATCAAGACAAAAACGGTGTATGGAAGCCAGGACGTTTGGTGGTTGAAACCTCTCCCGCCAATTATCAGGTATGGATTCGATTATCGAAACCATTATCTCTGGTGGACAAGCGATATTGTCTAAAGAAGTTTAGGTCTGATCCCGGAGCTGGTCCCAACATGCGTTGGGGAAGATGCCCAGGGTTTCGCAATCGGAAAAGCAAATATAAAGACGAACAAGGGGGATATCCTTTATCCAGATTGATCTGGATAGATTGGAAAAAAGAAGCGGTGCCTTCAATAACACCGCAAGCAGCTAAAAAGAGGAAACATCTTTTTTCCCCTCAACCCCTGGGGGAAGTGTGTCATTATAAACAAATCAGGAGATCAAACTATGAAAAAGGAGATGAGTC
>JAAENB010000110.1 GCA_024224995.1 bacterium
AGGTGTAGGCGTAAATTATATTATGATAATAGTCGCGGCAATACACACCCTTTTCGGCATATATCAGATAAAAAAAGGAACCCTTACAAGAACGAAAGATTGGGGCAGATTTGTTTTAATGGCAATTCTTGGAATTGTTGCCGCTATTGCAACCTTTAAGGGAATTCATTTTACTCAGTTTATACAAACACTTACTAACTAATAAAGTAATTGTTGTATTATACACAGGGCATCCCTTGACACGGATCACCTTCCCTGCTTCGAGTTTTCCCGTTACACCGGCACAGGTACCGATAAGAGCAACGGTATCTCCGGTTTTATCGGAAGCTGATCACTCCTTTTTAATTTACCTCAGAGCTCTTTTAAAGAGCTCTATTCTAAGCGCTGGAACTGTTCTCGTTAAAGATATTCATCTCGCGTCCGTAAGGTCAGCGCCGTATTATTATTTTGGGGTTGTCCAGGAAAAAATTTTTGCTGATACATACCAGGATAGAACCCGTGGGGGTGATTTAATACATCCGTCACGGGTTACGTCCCGGCTTCCGTTCTTTATGGATTTCCTGGCTCTCCCTGATTTTAGATCAACTTTTTTTCCTGTTTTTCATATATTTGCAAAAAAAATTGTGACGATTCACAGTAAATTGACGCTTATATTTTAGTATAACAGAAAAATTAATAATTTCAGGGGGGTCTATCTCAATGACTACAAAAACCTTTACAAAAAAAATCTCACTTCTCATGCTGCCATTTCTTACGGCCTTATTATTCGCCGTTACCGGCTGCGGTAGTGACAATCCGGGCGAAAATAACCCTAACACGGAGAATCCCGTGACAGTAACCATTAGCGGCAAGGTAACCGCTTCCGGTATGCCATTGTCGGGAGCAACTGTTGCAATAAGCACTGAATCAGGCTCCCTTTCATCCGGTACATTCAGCATAGAAATTAGTTCCAGCAAGGCTGTTGAAACAAGCGCCGGCACCATATTTCCTGTTGAAGTTACAGCAGCAAATCATGCTACCGGGTATGCCAAGATATTTTATATAGAAGGAAAAACGGAATACAGTACCGATATAACACTGCTGCCCATTACTGATTCAATAAAAGACTATGACAACATCAAGACCGGTGTTGACATAAAAAAACTGGGGAAAAAAGTGGGAAAAATAACCATTCCTGCTGAGGCACTGCCTGCCGGTGTGACAAAGATCACCGGGGATGTGACCTATCTTGATCCCACAAAACCGGAGATCGCTGCCGCTCCCGGTGGAGACTTTCTTGCTCTTCGCACAGGAAACAGCGATACCCCAATTACCCTTGATTCCCTGGGTATGATGGAGTTTGTTCTCAAAGACCAGGACGGAAACCCCGTAACAACCCTGGAAGGACCAGGCGCTGTTCTTGAAATGATCGTTCCCAATGGAATTACCGTTTCTCCCGGCGATATCATCCCTCTCTGGTGGTATGATACTGCTGCCGGCCTCTGGGAAGAAGACGGGTTTGGTGAAGTTATTTCTAAAGAAACCAGCGACGGTACAGAACTGTGGATCCGCGGCACAGTAAAACATTTTACCTGGTGGAACTATGACCAGCCCATTGAAGAGCATTCCACTTTCAACTTCTCAGCTGTTGACGCTGCAACGAATGCTCCACTTACCTACAACTGGATGGTTGAAGGAATAACCTATAACGGCAGCTCTCCTGCGCGGGAATGTGACTGTTCCGGAACAGCACAGAGCACGTTTACCGTTAAAAAAAGTACTGCCACCACTACCGAACAGGTACGGGTCTATACAACTATTGATGGAGTAAACTATTACCTTGTAGAAAACTCAGGTTCATATTATCTTGCTGCAAATGCGGGCAGCGCTATAATATTTAATACCCCTACAGAACAGGGAAGCTGTGTGACCGGTACTCTTTCAGGTACTAGCCAGCCCCTTGATGGCGGTAACGGCATTATTCCAATTACCGGTATCAACCTGGCTCCTCAAATCACATCAATTACCACTTCTGCCATGAACGTTAATCCCGGGGACAGTTTAACCGTTAATGCCCACATTACGGACCCGGAAAATAATGGCATTGCATCAATAACCTGGTCGGCATCATCGGGAACGATTACCGGTAATGACACCTTCCCGGTTGACGGTCCTTATGACGCTTCTGCTGAATTTATCGCACCCGCGAACGGAGGAATAATCTCAATTACCATTACTGTTCAGGACAGTGTGGGAAGCAGCTCCAGCGCGTCAACACAGGTTGCACTTGCTTCCGGCCTGGTTACGGGAAGAGTTATGCAGCTGGACCCGGACGGAGGTGGGTCTATTCCTGCTCCGGGTTACACTGTACATATAGATGAAAACAATTGGCTTGACGGAAGCATGGTTGGTTATTACTCCGATTCTGTTATCACCGACGATGACGGGTATTATACCTTTGAAAATATTCCAAGCATATCACTGTATCAAAGCTATTCTTGCGATGACGGACAGGATGTATGCTATGATACTGAATATTTTCGAGCAAATGTCTATATAGAAGATATGGCCTGGTGGGATCTTAACTTTGAAGACTACCCCAGCGGCAACGCTGTTTTACCCGATATGAATATTGATTAAGTAATATTCACCGGGAGGGATTTTCCCTCCCGGTATCTATTCGCCTCGTTTCTTACCCCACTCGTTAATCGTGTCGTTCACCGCTCTTAAGGGTTTCCTTCATCACATTGAAAAATAAATTCATTTTTTCATGGGTATTCATTCCGCAAATTCGCACGTTCAATGATGTAGATCAACTATATGCCTCCGTTATGTATATTGGGCACAACCCCTTTTCTTCGCGGTGATGGCATGCATTTGACGTCTTGTATATCCGGGAACTTCCGGTTAAAAAGGGTATCGGCATGAGACATATATAAACCGCCCATACGGTAAGCACTTTTTTTTAAAATCAAAAATAAGAAGTTGATACTGTATACACTAAAATGTAAATAGACCATTCTATATTTAATATCTACAAAATAAATAGGTTTGGAGGACCTTATGAGTAAGTTTAAATCAAGTATTAAAAAATCATCTGTAGTTTTACTGATGATTAGCAGTTTCTTTGCATTGGCCTGTAATGATGACGGGCCCGTATGGAAGGGTGATTATACCATTAAAACTCAGGAAGACGCGAATAAAATTAGTGAGTATGTCACTATTGACGGCGATCTTTCTATTGAGGAATCGGATCTCACCAATCTCGATTCTCTTAACAATCTTAAGGATGTCGATGGAAACTTAACCATCAGGAAAAATGCTTTATTGGAAAATATTGACGGATTGAGCAATCTTGAGGATGTTGGAGAAAATATCATTGTTAATAATAATGCCGTATTGAAAAATATCAATGGCTTCAGCAGTATTACAAAAACGGAAGGCGACCTCATTAATACTATTTTTAGTGGCGGGAATCTGGAAATAACATACAATGATTCTCTTGTGAATGTTGATGGTCTCAGAAATCTTACTTCCGTTGGAAAGGATCTGAGCATCGGGTACAATAAAGCCCTGGAAAATATTGATGGCTGTAGTGCTTTAACGAAAGTGCGTGAAGATCTTAGTATTACCGGGAACGACTCTCTTACAAGTATTGAAGGTCTCAGGAGTATAACTAAGCTTAATAGATTCCTGTTCATTACACGTAATGCCAGCCTGGAAAATCTTGATGGTCTGCGCAATCTAACATCAATTGGTCAAAGTTTGGTTATGTATAGTAACGTAAAACTTGAATCTCTTGAAGGTCTTTCGAACTGTACATCCATTGGGACCGGAATAACATTTGAAGGAAATAGCGCTTTAACTTCTCTGGACGGATTGAGAAACGTAACTTTTGCTACAACGGATGCAAGTATCCGTATGCAAGAAAACAATTCCCTTACTAATCTTGACGGTCTTCAAAAGATGGTATCAGTTGGAGTTCTTAGTTCGATAACGCTCAGGAATAATGCATCGTTAGAAAATATTGACGCATTGAGTAATGTTACTAGAGTAAAATCATGGCTTGTAGTACATGGCAATCCCCTACTGGCAAACATTGATGGTCTCAGTAATGTAAGCGGCTCAGTAGAAAATTTATCTATTACCGACAGTCCGGGACTGGAAAACCTGAATGCCCTGAAAAATATTACAGCTATTAGAGGTCATTTGACTGTTTCAGGGAACGTGAATTTAAAGGACCTGGATGCTTTTAGAAGTCTTACTTCCGTTGGCGGAGCGCTGCATATTGGTGGTAATGATTCTCTTACTAATATAGATGAACTCTCCGGAATTCGTTCTATTGAGCAAAACCTGTGGATTGAGGATAATGCTGCTCTTGAGAATATTGATTGCTTCAGCAATCTTAATTCAATCGGAATGCACATCTGGATACGAAACAATCCTTTGATTAAAAATGTTAACGCTCTTGAAAATCTTACCGCCGTTAATGGATGGCTTGAGATAATTGGTAATGATTCATTAGAAAATCTTTATGGTTTCCGCAATGTCAGGTCTATTGATATTGACCTTAAAGTTGAAGGGAACAACAGCCTTACTTCTCTTGATCTTAATTCTCTGCGAACTATCGAGAAGAACTTTGTTGTTAAAGATAATCCTGTTCTGCCAAATGATCTTGCTGTAAACCTTAGCCAGCAGGTTGATGTTCAGGGTGATATCATTATTTCAGGGAATATGGAATAAATAATAAATCATACCCCCATACAACAAATAAGAGGGTGTTTTTCACCCTCTTATTTCTTATTTACGTACACTACCCTTTTCCATTACAGATGATAATCATATCTGGAAATTAAAAGAAATCCTGTCTACATCAATTCATCATCATATGATAACTCCGCATATTGTTATTACTCAATGGAGCTGAGCCTGTACAACCAGGCTTTTGTCAAGGAAATCAGCGGCTCCTGCCTTCATCACTGCTGCGTCAATCTCCGCCTTCCAAACCTTTCACGGGATCATGCGTTTTTGAAGCCTTCCTGTAATGAGTAATGAAATAGGATAACAAGCATTTAGTGTTGGGTCAAGTTTTTTTTTTGAACACCTCGTTGTCAGTAACAAAAGTTTATTGACAAGTCATTTAAGCGGGTTTATAATTTATGGAAATAGTTTTAAACAGGTTTTTTATGAATAAGCTAAGAAGAACACCTTACATTCATATCTTCCAACGTTTTTTAGTTATTTTTACCGGAATACTATTGCTGCCATCCCTCTCGCTCCGGGCTCAGAAGAATACCGCTGCCGAGACAGGAAACATCGAAGAGAAAGAATTAAGTGAGATGTTCAACTATGATCTGAAGGATCTAATGAATATCAAGATCATCTCTACATCCAAAAAGATGGAAAAGATCCAAAAAGCGCCCGGTACCATTTATGTTGTTACCGACAAAATGATCAGGAAACGGGGCTATACCAACCTGAAAGAGCTTCTTGAAGATATCCCGGAAATTGAGATCCAGAGCAATTCTACCAGCCGTGGACTGCATCTTTTCTCCATCAGGGGGATAACAGGCAGTTCCAAATTTGTTATTTTATACAACGGGTTCCGGCTTTCCTGCGCTACCGGGGAAAAGCATGTTATTAACACCAATTTTTTTATCGGCAATGCCAAAAGAGTAGAGATCATCCTGGGACCGGCATCGGCTCTTTATGGCGCTGATGCTTTTGCGGGGATTATCAACATTATTTCCCAAAAGGGATCCGAATTAAATGGCGGCTCAGTAACAGGAAGTTATGGCATGTATAATTCCACCCATAATTCCTTTATGGCAGGATACGATTTTGGGCCGCTGTCGGTAGGCGTACACGGGCATTATTATCATTCTAATGAGCCGAATTACGCAGAACTTTTTAAGGATGATTATGCCTGGTATCACGACCACTGGCTCCCCAACGGGGAAATGGATTTCTTTGGTTCCACGGTCACGGTATCCGGCTATTCCCGGGAGTATGAACAGCCAACGAATTCTTATTCCCTGGGCGTGCAGCTCGATTATAAAACCTTTTCCCTGGTATATACCCGGAACCGTGAATCGTACAGTCCAAATTATACGGCAAAACCGGAATATTCCATACTCTCCCGTGAGTCGGTCTTTTCCACGCTCCTGGAATTATTTTATGTAAAGCATACTCTCTCCGGTAATGGAGATCGGTGGAGGCTGCAATCTTCAATAATGCTGAACTCCTATGAAGTTGGCCCTGAGTCGAACTATATTAACCGCTATTAATCGTACGAAAAAGGCTATAAATATGAATATTCACAGAGCGTTAAACTTGAAGAACAATTCAATTTCAATTTCACAGACAGCTTCTGTGGTATTGCCGGTTTTTCTTATGAAAAGATCAATGCCCTGCCGGTAACAGCCGACCTCCACAAAGAGTTCAACCCCGATGTAACGGGAGCAGACCAGGGATTCTTCTATGCCAACACAAACGTTACCGATTCCTCTTCCAATGACCTCACCTTATACCAGGATTTCTATTACCTGTCCTATTCGCACATAGCGTCCTTTTTGCAGTTCCAGGCGCAGGATCTGTTCTCACTTCTTTCAATAACCCTGGGCGGCCGCTTTGATTACAGCACCAGGTACGGGTATACCCTTAATCCCCGGGCCGGGGTTGTTATTGCCCCAACGAAGGATCTTGCGGTCAAACTGTTATACGGGGAAGCCTTTCTCTCCCCCTCTCCTTCAAATACCTACCGCCATTACGGTAGTATAAGTTATAACAGCACTAATGACCGGCTGGAATACAGCTTCTTCCGGTTTCCCAACAAAGACCTGAAGCCGGAAAAATTACGTTCAGCTGAATTTGGACTGTCGTATATTATTGTGGAGAATATTTCAGCTTCGGGGAACGGGTATTATATATGGATCAATAATCTTATTACCGAAGAAAGTTATACCGGTATCTTTAAGGGAGTGCCTGCCTCTGCAAGCGGCTCAGGGATTTGGCTGGTCAATAAAGGAAGCTCCTATATGTACGGCGGTACAGTAAAAATAGACGCTGCTTTTGACTTTTTTTCCGCCATATCTATTAATGCCTACCTGGCCTATTCATTCTCAAACGGAAAGATCAACAATGTCCTTAATGAAGAACGGCTTCCTTTTAGTGCCATGCACAGCATAAAAAGCGGTTTTGAACTGGAGATCACCAAAAAGATACTGCTGACTCCCAGCCTTATCTTTCGCTCAACGACCTATAACCTGAATAACGCCCATAACGATCCCTATGTGAAAATAACTCTCTATGCCAAGTACTATAATATCTTTGACACCGAAAGCTTCAAACTCTCGGTCTTTGCCAGGGTTACCAACCTGCTCAACACCGAATACTACAACGTATACGCTTCTCCGGACGAGATGTTTTTTAACCGGACCCACCAGGATCCAATTCGGATCATTGGCGGGCTGTCTGTCGATTTTTAAGCCCCCATCAATTGGAACAAACTCTCACACATATTTTTGATTCAAATAAAACACAACTGGTACAGGATTTTGCTCATAGCAGAGGTTGGAAATTTGCCTATTGTGCTCCTGCACAGTTTGAGGAAATGGGTGATCTGCATGGTATGCCTCTTGAAGCTTTAAAAACAGGAAGTAATGAATACGGTAAATTTTACAAACATTATAAATCAATAGCATGGTGATAATATTCTGCTTATAGATCAATCTATTTTATTTCAAAAAGCCCTTTTCGGCTGCCAGACTTTAAATTTATTAAAAGAGTCTCTATAATAGGTGGGATCTTTATATCCCCAGGTATTATTTCCGGGTTTTTTTTGAGTAATACCTAATAGAGATAGTTGACCTTTACGCCCACTGAAACCGGTTCTTCTATATATTGAATTTCCGGTAACCCGTCACTTGCTCCCGTATCACTGAAATATCTTTTAAAGCCCAGAAGGTTTAATCCATAAACTGATACAGTAAGATTCCCGGGTGTGACCGGGGTCTTCCATGATATGGCCACATTCAATTTGGCCTGCATTTCACCATAACCATTTTTCTCTTGCTCAGCAATCGCGTTGATGATGGTGGTATAATTGGCATGTGACTGCAAACCCGCTTTTTCATACGCCTCTTTATACATTTGCATAGTGTCTGTGTAATAATCATATCCCCAGAACAGCTGTATATTCGAATGCAGGATTATATCAAATGGAAGGGTAATGTCAATATAGAACTTTGAAATATTCTCAGACATGTTTCCCAGGGCATCTGAGTCACTAACCAGGGTAATATCAGTGCCGTCTACATCAACCACCCTGTTTAAGCCATCCAGGGTAAGACCGCTTTCCTGTGATTCATCTTCAGGAGTAAAATCCAGGAGCTTGACAAATGTGTGATTGATCCCGGCAAAAATAGTCCTGGTCTTATAGGTAATTTCCGCCTCTGCCCCGATCATTTTCAGATTGCCGATTTTTACTATTGATTCAACCGGGGGAGGAACAAATGTGATAACATCCTGGTCATTGTGAAAAATGCCCAGGTCAACCCTGAAGTCATTGAAATAGAGCCCGGTATACATGACCTCGTACCCTGTTAGTTTTTCTTTCAAAGGAGTATTGCCGTCTTCGTGCAGTAAAAATGAATACTTATGACCGGTTAATCTTTCAGACCGCTGCCATATAAGCTTTACATAGTGATTCTTATAAACTTCCGAAACCATTGCAATACGGGGTGACATATTCAGATCATCAAACCATTTATTATAGTCAATTCTGGCTGAGGCGAGGAGCATACAGAACTTGTGGAAATCAAAATTTGCCTCAGCGAACCCGGAATAAGTCAGCAATTCAAAGCCGTCACCATATACCGAAGCAGCCGTTGTTGTTCCATCATCCATTGTGGCATTGTACATGGGGAATATCATCAGGCCGTGTTCTGCACTGTCTCCTTTAAACCCATACAATTCAGTGCCTGATATAATCTCATACGTGACTTTGCCTCCAATTGCCGCCTTTATATTCCTGAGAAAAGCCATATCAAAATCTTTTTTGTAATTTGCCAGTATTTTAAGGGATATATCCTGTTCTTTGAAATTGTCCTTTACATTTCCACTGGCAGGATCACCGATTACCATGGGATCCTCATTGATGTCTTTTGCCGAATTGTTGATAGCCGGTGAGAAATAAAATAATGAATCATACGAAAGGATTTCCCGGGTACTGAAATTTTTATTAATATCCTGTTTTCCTTCATAGGTAACAGCAAAATCATGTATTTCATTATAATTAGCGGGATAGATCCCATCTTTGACCTCTCCCAGAGCATGCCCCCCCTCAAGGTAAGAAATTTTAGTGAAAGTCGTATAGCGGCCCCATATGCGCCCCAGGTCTTTATATGAAACATCAAAGTGAGCCTTGACCTGGGGTTTGTTAAAGGAGTCATTATAATAGGCGCTAACACCGGCATCGGTCGTTATAGCGGTATCTTCAATGTAGCCCATTTCCGAAGGTGCAGAGGCTCCGAAGGAGCCGTAATTTGTAGGATCTTTATAGCCCCATGTATTGAACACGCCGGCATAGAGGTACATGTCCAGGTCGTCGCCGTTATACCCGCCCTCAGCATAGCCCCCGATGGACCTGTACATGGCATCATAGCGTGTGCCGCCGCCGAAATGAAGCCCCTCTCTAAAACTTTTTCCGGTTTTGGTTATAATATTTATAACCCCGCAAATAGCGCCCGGTCCATAGGTCACGGCCCCCGGTCCGCGGATAATTTCAATCTTTTCAATATCATTCAGGTCAATATTGTTAAGCTCCAGGATTCCGCCATGAGCGCCTTTTTCATTCATGTTCTTGCTGTTTACAAGAAGCAATGCCTTGTAGTTTTTTTCCGCAATAACACCTCTCATCCCTATAACCGAATGAAGATGTTCATTAAAAAAGGCCCCGGGCACATATGTTTCAATAAGGTCAGCGATATGACGCTCCGGTGTGACTGCTATCATCTCAGAAGTGATAACAGTAATTGCTGCGGGTGTCCTTGCCATCTCAAAACCAGTGAGTGAACCGGTTCTGATATTTACCTTGAGCAGTTCCTCAAGGTTCAACTCCCATAACTCTTCCAGTGCACCTGTTGTTAACGTTTCCTCAGCCCGGAGATTAAAACATAAAGAAAAGATTATTAATAAAGCCGGGAAATATTTATATTTAACTTTGCTGAAGTATTTCATAACCCACCTTCTCATAGTAGATTAAATAATATTAACAGGGCTTAAACAATAAATCAAGATTATTATTTAATATCCAGGAACTTCCGGTTTTATCGGAAGCTGATCACTCCTTATTAAAGGTCGCCGGACTTTAAAATTTTTTTTATGATATGGGAGATTCTTAGTCCTCCCAGCTCCAATCAATGTCATGATCACGCTTCATTTCGTTTTTTATAATTCCAAATTTGTCTCGAACCGCATCCCATGTATAGTTCTTTCTCTCTCCAACATTTGTATGATCAATATTCATCTTTCGTATATGTGTTGCTCTATGCATGCAGCGCCTGTAATATCCCGCGTTAGTCGCAAAAATTTTCACATCTGAAGTTGTATTAGATGACGGACAAAATGTTCGATGGAGACCATAGGGGGATTTTTTGTCTACTTTCTCCTCCTCGGCGGACTGATATCTAACTGAAACCCTGTCCTCCACAGCTAAAGAAAGCACCCGGTTTTGCAGGTTTCCTCCGCCTTTCGGATCAAATACAACATATGGATGCGGTAACCTCGAGAAATATACGTGCAATGACTCCCAATACGCCTCGCGCTCATTTTTTATACTTTTTTTGAAAAACATTTTGAAAATATTTTCCAGGGTAAGATCTATCCCCGTATTTTTTCCTTCATATTTAGCAAAGAATTTGCCTTTAAATTTATACCTGAGTGTTTTCAGTTCCTTCGGCTTTGTTCCAACAAAATCATCCCGCTTAGCCTGGAAACCGCATGCAGTCTTGCATTGTAAACTAATCTTCTTATATTTGGGATTCTCGTTATAAATGGCATACCTGGTAAATCGTATCAGGTCTTCCAGGTCATTCTTTTCTTCTGTGGCCAGCAAAGACATCAACGCATAGGTAATCTTGGCTTGATTAGCCTTTACCAGCTGCGGGTAAGAAGATTTTATGCAATCGCTGCTGGCCCTCCGGTTACCCTCTACAACATGCGAATAATCCTTCCAGGAGAATAACCAGGTAAAATAGAGATACCTGAATAAAGCACGAAATTCAGGACCAAGAGTTTTGTCAATTTTTTTCTTCGCTCCCTTCTCCACTGTCTCATCCAGCCAGGGTTGATTCAATCTCTCATCAAGGCCGGGAACTTTTTCCCTCAAGCACCTGGTGCATTTCTCCGCCATTCTATCGGCATAATGCCAGGCTATATCCCAGTAGTTCAGCGCGTCATTTCCGGAAGCCCTTTTTTTGATTTTATCTTCACCGGTTTCCTGTCTAAAGGACAGCGAACCCAGGTTCCTGAGAGGCATTCCATAGGTCACCTGGAATGACGCCGCGCCGGTACGGTTCCCATAATGCGGGTGAGATTCATTGCTTTGAGTTCCATCTCGCGGGTCAATGCAGACCTTAGTCGTCAGATGACTCCCATTTTTTTCGTTCAGAAACCATCTATTAGTTGTTTTCTTTCTCATCCTATAAAAACGGTGGTTATCGATTACAGTGTCCTGGTCTATGGGTGTCTTCTCTGTAATGTGTGTTTTTATACAGGCATTATAATTTTCGAGTACATCCTCAAGGTCGGCGCACTGGGTATATTCTAATTTCTTCAGGGGAAAAGCCTTATTATTTTCCCTCCACTTACTCTTCTTTCCCATTAGAGTAACCTTCTCTCCCTTCTTTTTTGGGATATCTCTAAATGCGTTTCGCATACATAAATACGCAACAAATTGATCTTCAGCATGAACACCATGATGACTCATGCTCATTGGTCCCGTTACAAGCTCTGGAACACATATCCCTGACTGGCCTGTGTTTGCATTTGGGTCTACCGGGCCGCATTGATCAAGGGCCACTTCCAGGGGCTTGCCTGTTTGAAATGTTTTTTTTCTATTTTTATCGGAAGTCCCCTCTTTCCCCGTATCCGGTGCAAGTACAATATCATACTTCCCCGGATCATAGGGTATATACTTGTAGTCATTCCCATCTCTCAGACTGATAATTCTGACGTCCCACAGTTCCACTTCAAACCCGCTCCTCTGGTAAAGAGCTATCTCAAAAACATCACTTTTTGTATTTTCAGAAATCTTCATGCCAAGAATCAAGAGGGTCATAAGCATTAGTATTGAAAATATTATTTTTTTCATTACAGGCTAACCTCATCAGTATAATATTTAACAATGCACGATAGAGCATTGTTAAATATTATAAGCGTAAAGCGAAATTATGTCAAGCAATACTTACCTTTATTAAAGAAGGTTTATCTATTCGTTACAATAGCACGCTATATAATGACTATTGAGCGTCACCAAAAGAATCATACCTTGAGAGGAAAATATCTCTTCCGCCCTGGTTGGTATACCCTTCAATATCAGCGCCATAATAACCGGATATAATAACACCCCCGGCACTGTCGGTGCTTACGGACATGGCATTATCGACTTCTCCTGTACCCCAGTGCTGGAGCCACTGAATATTTCCGGCAGAATTGTATTTTGCCAGCAAGCAGTCAAATCCCATGCCGAAACTGTTATATTTGGGCGTGCCCCTCCGCGCCCCTCTCCTCCGAACAATCCTTTTTCTTAACATCGCTCCGGGTCGGGCTCCTCCGGGCTCCGCTTCGCTCCGGTCATAAGCCCGGCTAATTTTTCCCCCTCTCTCCTCCCGGCCCCATACCGGTAAAAAAAATTATCCGTGCTCATGACTAAACCCTCCGCATCCCTCACGCGTTCCACCTGTCCTCTTTCTCCGGCTTAAGAATTTGCACTGGTGCTGCATAAAAGCAAAGGTCAATAATCTACGGGTAAGACAGGCTCTGTTTATGAAGAAGAGAGCCCCGGGATAAAATCTTCATGAACAGTCTCATTGAGACAAACGCACAAATTTTAAAAAATTTTACCCTTTTCTTCTATAAATATGACTTTTTATGAATAATTATCACCCTGCAGCGTTATTTAAAAACAATTCTTTGAATATAAAATTATAAATATAAAGTGACAATTAATTATAAATTTGATAGAATGCCGGGTATGAAGAAAAAAGAAAACAAAAAAGAAAACAAAAAAGAGAAAAATATATCAATTACAAACCTTCTTTCAGGTCTGGGACCCGCGGTTCTTCAAAGCATAAGGGATCCTTTTCATATAATCTCAAATGATTATAAAATAATCTGGATGAACAGGGGAATGGGAAAGATCTATAATATCAATCCCGATGATATTATTGGTGAAATATGCTATGAAAAAATTTTTAAAAGAGACACTCCTTGCGGCCATTGTGTTATTGAAGAAGTATTAAAAACAGGAAGAACCGTAGTTGCGGAAAAATGGAAGGACTTTCCCAATGGGAAACGCAGATATGGAGAGGTCAGGGCATACCCTGTAAGAGATGATGAAACTGAAATTTCCGCCATAATAGTAATAACAATAGATATTACCGATAAAAAAGAAGAATCGGAACGGCAGCTATCTTATAATAAAGAGCTTTCTAAAAAGATCACAAAGATTAATGGTGATAAAAATATTGATCAAGCTGGTGTTCCCGGTCAGGAAATTCCTGTTATTATTGAAACCCTTACGGATCGTGAAAAAGAGGTTCTTAAACTTATTTCGGAAGGTTTTACCAATAACCAGATAGCAGATCTCCTTAAAATCAGCCACCATACAGTAAAAAGCCATGTAATTAATATCTTTAATAAACTGGGTGTCAATGACAGAACCCAGGCCGCGGTAATTGCCTCACGTAATAAAATTGTATAATTCAGCACCTATCCCCCAGATGGGGGGTTTCACTCTCCGCGAATCATTGTATATTCATTGTATATTCACAATACCAGATCATGAAAATCAATAGAGGTAATACAATGATAACAACCTTAAGTCTTGTTTCCGCGGCCATAATCGTTTTGATATTATTTTTCTCATGGGGATTTGCCAGGATGTGGTGTAAACCATCTAAAAAAAAGATCTCAAAAACACCGGGTCATTATAATTTATCATATGAAGATATTAGTTTTACCAGTAATAACAAAAAAATAAACGGGTGGTTTGTTCCGGGAAAAAGAACGGGAAAAGATATGAAAAAAGATATGATAAAAAATCCCTTGATTATTCTTGTTCATGGCTGGTCAAGCAACGCGTCCGATATGCTTCCATTGGCAAATCATTATTATGATGCCGGGTTTTCTCTTTTGTTGTATAACGCGAGAGGGCACGGCTCCAGTGAAAATGACGGACCGGTTACTATTAAAAAATTTATTGAAGACCTTACGGCGGGTATTGATTATATTGAACAAAGAAATGATGTCGATATAAGCAGGCTTGGCGTAGTGGGACATTCCGTTGGAGGTTCTGCCGTAATAAACGCGGTTTCATTTGATAAAAGAATAAAAGCGGCTGTAAGCTGTTCGGCTTTCGCGGATCCCCATAGACTTATTAAACAGGTGATGAAAAAGATATATATTCCCTCATGGCCATTTGCTAATATTTCAAGCTTTTTTATAAGCAGGTGGCTTGGCAAAAAGATGGACTATTACGCGCCAGCTAAAAATATAACTAATGTTACGGTTCCTCTTTTATTAACTCATGGAGATAAAGATAATTTTATACATATTAGTAATATGTATTCAATATTAGAAAAAGCGGATAGTAATTTAATACATTCACAAGTTATTAATGGCTCCGGTCATAATAGTATTCTCAAGGCCTTTACCAGGGAACATAAAGTAATTACGTTTATGCGGGATTGTTTTCCGGACTCGGAAAGAGAGTCTAAAAAAGAGGAGTATATTCTATCCGCTTAAGAGCGCCAGACACCGGGGCTTCGGCTCCGCTCAGACACCGGCAGGGCCGGGGAAAATAGGTCAGAAACTGTTTATATAAATGGATCTGTTTCAGCATGGGGCTGCCCGGGGTTGAAACCCCGGGCTACATGACTACACCCCTCCGGGGTGTTTCCGGTATGGGGCCGAATCGCCCGCAGGGCATTGGTTGATCATTGGTTGATGCTGACCCAGGACAGAATCGCCCCTATAAGCGGGGCGACGTATTGTAGCTCGGGATTTCAACCCCCTGTGACGCTCTGTCAACTGTCAACCGTCAACTGATCCCCTTTTAACTCCCGGGGCAACGAGACTATTTGCCGGAGCAATATTGCTTGAACTGCTGTTGTGCTCTTATTAAATTATTCTTGTACCTGATTTCCTTTCCTGCCCAGTAATTAGTTAAACCCTTTATAATGTCATTGTTGGCATTGCTCAAAATGTCATAACCTTGTTTCGCGGCGAAATGATCTACCCGCATTCTCAAAATAACTTTTTTTGTTATTTCTTTCTCACTCTTCGCGTGCCAGATAAAATGTGAAATATTAGAGTGTGTGTCCAGCACTTGAAACATTGCATTTCGGAGGTTTTCGATATTTGACCTGAGAACTTTAACGATGGCCGTCCGCTTGTCATAAGTAGTTAGATCATCATTAACATTCCACTCTCTTACTAATTTCTTGTAATATTTCGCCTCCACTTTGAGACCTACCAGGTTAACAGCCCCTCCCGCTGCGGATATGGCCATGCTCATGGGCTGAGCACCTAAAACCGTCTCTATGTCCATACTTTCTATGAGAGCAACTTTGGCTTTGTTTGTCACTGCGGTCCACCAGCCTTGAGCGGATTTCATGAACAATTTGAGAAGCGGTCCGACTCTTTTTTTGTTTCGAAAGTTATCCACCTCCTCTTTTAATTCTTTCTTTATCTGCTCACTTATTATTTTATATTTCTTCATGTTTTTTTTAATTTGAGCAAGTCGTGTTATATCATTCTCCAGCCTGGCTTTTTCTTTTTTAAATAGCTTTTCTTGTAACTTAGCGCTCTGGTGGGTCATGAGCCTCTTCTTGGCTGCTTCTACTTTTTTTTCATCATAATCGAGTTTATTTCTAAGATTATTCAGTCTTTGCTGGAAATCATTCAGGGTGATAGACTCATCCACAAGATCATCCACATCAAAAGAATTAGCGCTCTCCACCAGGGTATCCATAGCTTCCTGGATACTTCTTATATGCGCCAGGTGAGTCTTATAGTCCCTTATACTGGTGTTGGTTTTAGCTACTGCTTTGAGCGAATCATAGATTTTATCATTACCTTTGGTCTTTATCTTGCTGCCTAACTTAGTAACAGTCTTCAATGCGTTCTCTGTCCCGCTTGAGGCTTTTTTGAGATTTTCTATCTTTACCGCCAGGCTGGAAACTCCATGTTGTGCTTCTTCTATATTAGCGAAGACTGCCAGGGCAAAAGCAATCTTTATTTTTGTTCGATCATTGAAATTATTCTTCGATTGGTGGAGCGCAGCGGTTATGTCTTTGTAGTTAATGGGTCTGAACAGGAATGCATGCTCATCCTTAAGAATTGCCAGCCTTTTTTCTTTATTCATTCCTTTTTTGAGTTTTCCCATTCCCATAGCGGGAAGTACCACGAATAAACCCATCCCCTCAGTGAGAATTCCAACAGTTATTATCGTAGCGGTAGTGGTGAAGGTTTTTGTTTTATTACGGCTTAAATAGTTCTTAAAAAAACGATATTCTTTTTTGCTCCACTGTGAAAAAGTAGTGGATTCCAGTTTATGTCCCTGGATGATATCTGCCAGAAAGATGAATCTTTCAGCTGCATGGTTTCTATCATAACCAACGCAGATATCGGCTTTTATTTCATCCTTTGTGGGCGCGCCTAAGCCGGGGTTGGGTATGGAAACTAATCCCGCCAGCATAGTCGACAGGAAAATTCGGAAAAAGTAATTTTTTTCATAAGACTTACCTCTCAGTGTTTTATTGTGTATTAAATGATTCGGCACTAGCGCCACCAAACCACGAATAGATATGGTTCCCTTCGAATGGATCATATTTATTTAATTATAAACTTCGCAGCCAGAGCACTAGCAACCATTTTAATGGTATAATTAGAATGTAATAAACTATATAAAAAAAACCATATATTTTTTAAAAAAAGAAAAAAGACGCCGGGACAGATCTGTCCCCACACTTTTTTTAAAAAAAGCTTGCAGTTTTTCGTTAGGACTCCGTACTTGGTTGGCGGTTTCCGTTAGGAATCCTTATTTTTTCCGTGTTCGCGCGTTGGGCGCCGCGCGGGATAAGTGTTTCATGTAAAAAAACCAATGAGGAGAGATCTAATGACTAATTTAATTGAGGAATTGAAAAAAGAACACGTTCTTATTGCCGAAACATTCAGGAAAATCAATAAACTCGGTATTTCATCGGAGGAGAGCCGTGCTTTACTGCTCTCCGCCAGGACCAGTCTGCTCGCGCATATGAAAAAGGAGGATGAGCATCTATACCCGGTTCTTCAAAAAGAGGCCGAAAAGAACAGCAGTTTAAAGCGGATGCTGGATCTATTTACGAAAAATATGGAGGAGGTTTCGCAAACCGCGTTGGTTTTTTTTGATAATTACCTGAACAGGGAGGCAAGTATGGAGTTTGCCCGGGACTTCGGCCGGCTTTTCTCGGTTATTTCCCATAGAATTGGAAGGGAAGAGACTATCCTGTATAAAAAGTATGAAGAAATCCGGCAAGAGAGCTTCGATCGGACTATGATAGCGAAAAACGCCCTGGACAGAGTGGTTTTGTCTTACCAGGGATAAGTTTTAGCATTAAAAGATTTAATAAAAGGATGGTGTGTACAATGATTAAGTTAAAAAAAGTCGTTTTTACGGTATTAATCGTGATTATGAGTTCCGCGTCACTCATGGCACAATTTAAAATTGGGTTTGAACTGGAATATGGGAGCTGCCAGTATGTGCTCCTGGAGAAGACATCAAAGACAGACAAAGAAGCATTATGGAAAAGGAATAATGAATACCTGAAGCCTTTTATGCCGGTAAATAAAAATATGGGTGGGTTTGTGTTGAGGATGGCTTTGAACACGGAAGACGCCAAAGACGAAGAATCGAAAGACGAAATGTCCCAAAAAATTTATATAGGCTCTGACTATGATAGAATCTCTGAAACTCAGACCCTCAGTAGTAAACGGGTTTCTTCACTCTCTTAACAAATAAAATAAAAACTGATAAAATTCATTGGTATAATATTGATTCCAGGAATACCAATGTCCAGGTTAAGGCAACCGGATGGAATAGGAATTCAATAAATTGGAGCGACAATAATACGTTAAAAACCTTTTCGCGTGGAAAACAGTGAAGCCGGGGAAATATCTGTGCTATATAGACCACCCCGCGTTATATGCTGACTGGAAGCTTAAGCCTCAGTATACAATTGATTTACCAGTAGGTCAAGAAATTGATCCATTCCTTTTGGATACCTCTGTCCGGCGTTTCTTTCTCGATTATTTAGAACCAATGCGAAAAAAACAATTCTATAAACAATCCAGGGGAGAAGAAAGAACTTTTATGGAACTTGTGCTATTGCAATTGGCGGAGGCTATGAACCAGAAGGGTACACACGATGGTAGAAAGGGAGCCCATAAACTTCATATACGAACCAGCCTGTTTGATATGTGCAAAAAACTTTTTGGAAAAGGAGTTAGCGATAGAACAAATAACAAAACGTTAAAGGTTTTTTATGACTATCTAACTAAACTGTATGGAAATAAGAACCTCTATGGTTATAAGTCAGATACTGGTAAGTTGATATTAGAAAAACTTTTTTTTAGCAAGAATGGTTTTGAGAATTTTGATCTTGTGCAGGCATGGGGGTACATGCCCTATAATGGAAAAACCTTCGTAGTTGAATTACGAAATATTATGGCACAAAGTCTCAAGGAAAATGTTTACAGTTTAACGGTAATGGGTCTCTGGCTGTATATATTTCATGCCGACGAAAACCGCGCTCTTTTAAAGAAAATCGCTGAACACTATTCTAAAAGAAAATTTGATAAGGACTGGGAAAGATACGCGAAAAAACTGGTGAAATATTCATCATTTGCAGGCAGTAAAAGTTTATTTAAAAAAAATGATTATGGCGCAGTCATAGATTTCTGGGCTATGGCTTGCGCTAATGGTGTGAAGGATTTTGAAAGCAGCAACCCACAAGCTTTCAAAATTTACAGTAAAAAACTTGAAAATGATATTCTCCCATATCTAAAAAATGCTAAAGAAATAATAGGAAATATTAAGGAGTAAGAAAAATACCAACAACTACCTCTTTTGAGGTAGTTGTTGTTCTGCGTCACCCGGCCCTCCCGGTCACTGATTACCCTTAAAAGAGCTCTGAGGCCGCAAAACCGGTACAGATCTTTTTCCACACTTTTTTTCAAAAAAAGCTTGCAGCTTTTCGGCAGGAATCCTTACTTGACCAACGGCTTTCTGTTAGGACTCCTTGCTTCTCCCGAATTCGCGCGTTGTGCAGGGTAAAACAGATCTATCCGGGCCGTCCGGACTGAATTTGTTAGAGTGTACTGCAGCGGCACCTCAGAGTTCTTTAATAAATGTACCTGTGATATTTGTCCGGTTTAGAGAAGCAACTTTTTATTACAACAGGGATGCTGTACGCATGCGAAAAATACGGCTTCCTCCCCGCGCTATGGCGATAAAAACCGGTACAGATCTGTACCCACATTTTTTTTTTTATTTTGTCCGGTTTAGAGAAGCAGCTTTGTATTATAATTTGGATGCAAAAAATATTAAAAAAACAATGAGGAGAGATCTAATGGCTAATTTAATTGAGGAATTGAAAAAAGAACACGTTCTTATTACCGAAACATTCAAGAAAATCAATAAACTCGGTATTTCATCGAAGGAGAGCCGTGCTTTAATGCTCTCCGCGAAGGCACGTCTGCTTGTACATATGGAAAAGGAAGATGAGCAGCTATACCCGGTTCTTCAAAAAGAGGCCGAAAAGAGCAGCAGTTTAAAGCGGATACTGGACACATTTACAAAAAATATGGAGGAGATTTCGCAAACCATATTAGTTTTTTTTGATAGTTGCCTGAACAGGGAGGCAAGTATGGAGTTTGCCCAGGACTTCGGCCAGGTTTTCGCGGTTATTTCCCATAGAATTAGAAGGGAAGAAACTATCCTGTATAGAAAGTATGAAGAAATCCAGCAAGAGGCTTTCGATCAAACTATGGTTGCGAAAAACGCTCTGAACAGAGTGGTTTTATCTTACCAGGGATAACTCATACATTATAAGGAGGAAAGAAATGAAAAAAATTCTAAAAAAACAAACATTCA
The DNA here is from genome assembly GCA_024224995.1 of bacterium. The sequence goes on from JAAENB010000110.1 coordinate 20,396, forward strand.
GAGTTAAGGATATCTTGCCACATACGCGCGCCGATCTGGAAAATGAACTTGCCGCGATTGTGGAATCAACGTTCAACGGTTTAACCCGCGCTTTTATAGTGGAAAATCTCATATTCCGGAGTCCCCATACCTTACTTACTATCTTCTACGGCCCCAGATATGAAATCGCGGGATTTACGTCATTTGGCATTAAACGATATGAGGCAGGCAGGGAAAAACACGATGTTATTGATAGCGGCGTGTACCTGAAAAATGGATACCGGGGTTTAGGGGGAAAAGTGGTCTGGATTACAATGCAGGAGGTGCTGCGCTATAAATTACGAAATCTCCGCGTTCCTCTTGTGTTTGTGGGTATCGCCACTTCTCCCGTAGCTTTCCGGAGTATCGCTCGTCAATTATTTTTATACCCGGCCCCGGACTTCATCCGGTCAACTCCGAAGAAGATGACAAATCTTGTCCGAAAAGTCGTAAAAGACCGCAATCTTCTCATAGTGGACAACGATCCCTGGCGAGTGCGGCCGGATTTTAAAGTAGGCCTTCAGGACGAGGCTCGCCTGAAGCGGTATTTGGGGAAGAACCAGGACCAGTATCTTGATTTTTACTGTGAGCGGAATCCCGGCTATATGGAAGGGGACTTTCTCGTTATAGCTGTACCTCTCAACGCAAAGGATCTTATCGCAAACATCACGCGTAAATTTAGAAAAAGACCTTCAAAAGCGTTAGAGCTAATGCCGCGGGAAAAATCTGTTTATAATTCATGATCCTTTCGAGGGGATTTTACCCGGAACCTGCACCTTGAAAGCGACGTTACGTAACGTCGCTTTCAGAAAGAATCTTCGGCTGATTCTCCCCGGTACCTGTACAAAAACAGACCCCGGTTCAACCGCAGGTTCTGACCTATTTTTTCCGGCCCTGCCGGGTCTCCCCCTGATCCGGACTTACCTGGATAAACCCGGATTCCTTCTCCGGTGATATCTCAAGTTGAATTAGGTAAATTAATTGGTTCTCATCTTAATAATATCGGCAGGTATGAGAGAGATGAGCAAACTCCTTCCGCTGATTTTAACCTCAATATATATTATTTTGAATCTAAATATTATCATCACAATGAATATTTCAACCATTCTACCCCATTCATCAGAGAAGAAATCCATTTTGGAACCCTTAAATTATAATAAACAATATAAACACTGTTAAAAATAAAAGCTGTCAAGAGCTTAAAAAAAAATTGTGGGGACAAATTTGTACTGGAGATAAAAAAAAATACGGTTGACTATCAAAAAGGAATCAACATATGGAACTATCCAGGCAGAAGGTTTGATGTGGATGAAAAATTAGTAGTAATCAAGGCTATCCGGGAAGCATTCGAAAAAAATGACCCGGATTCATTTACTTTGCATACTTCAGGCGCCATTTTTAACAATACACTAAGCAACTGTAGTTTTTGGGATAATTGTTTCCATACGTTCGTACACCTTATTACTCCACCAATTCCTTCACCCTATACCGAATCACTTTCTCCGGAGTAACCGGAACTCCCGGACACGATTTTGTGCTGCTTATCAAAGCTTCATTAGCCCCTCTGGGTCAGCATAGTTGTCGCCACTTAAATAACTACTGTTTCACAAAACGAGAAATCTTTAAAAGTGGTAACGTTTGCACCGGAACCTGGCTGAAAAAAAATTGACATGCTGCCGCTGCTAAATGAAAACTGAACATCAGACGTTCCGGAATCATTACTGCCTGAACCAAATTAGCAGCTGACCCTGCCGGACCGGGCAATATAGCCATGAACCGGTAAAATTTTCTTTACAAAAGATACTAAAAATGTTACAAACATACTAAATTTTAATAAAGTACAGGA